>NZ_JBHHJU010000017.1:0-116052 GCF_042136325.1 Neobacillus sp. KR4-4 | reverse complement strand
GGATTAGGTGTTCGGTGTGGTAACCTCACTTTTAACCTAATTTCACGGGGGTGGCAAGTTTTTTGCATTTAAATCCCTTTAAATCAAGGATTATTAACTTTTTTAATATAAAAGTTTTGACAATACGTTGAAGGATAGAGGGGGGATGTTATGGAGAGATGGTAAAATCCGCTGTTAATTTTTTAAATATTCGTTCAATTGAATTTACGCATCATTGTTTCACTAGAAAAGCATGTTAAATAACCAATAAGGGGGAAATTTGTTGAAAACGCAAATTGAACAAAATGGTATTGTTACCCTGACGCCTGAAGCAGCTAATGGTTTAAGTAACAGTGAAATGTGGAATGATGACCTGCGCCCAACAACTATGAAGGAACATTCATGGAAAGGGGTGAACTTTGCTACCTTATGGATTGGTATGTGCTTGTGTATTCCTGCTTATACGATGGCTAGTGGCTTGATTTCGTTAGGAATGAATTGGTGGCAGGCAATTGGAACGATTTTTCTTGGAAATGTCATTGTTCTTATCCCTATTTTATTAAATTCCCATGCTGGTACAAAGTTTGGCATTCCCTATCCGGTATTTGCTCGTTTATGGTTTGGCTCAAAAGGTGCCCATATCCCGGCTTTAGCTAGAGCGATTGTTGCTGCTGGGTGGTTTGGGATTAACACCTGGATAGGTACAGGTGCGATTGACACACTTTTATCGGCATCATTTGCCGCTTGGAGAAACATCCCAGGACATACGGCGATTGTATTTGCTTTGTTTTGGGGATTAAATGTCGTTGTTGCTTATAAAGGACCTCAAGCGATGAAAGTCCTTGGCTTAATTGCCACACCGATTGTAGGTATCTCTGCTATTATTCTTTTTATCTGGGCATATACGAATGCAGGAGGCTGGGGGCCAATCCTGGACACGCCATCAAAGTTCACGACCACAGGGGCATTTTTAAAAGTATTTTTCCCTGCATTAACCGGCGTCATTGCCTTTTGGGCAACCCTTGCCTTGAATATACCTGACTTTTGCCGCTATGCGAAAAGTCAAAAATCACAAATGTTGGCTCAAAGTTTCTCTCTTCCACTTACAATGAGTATCTTCTCCTTTATTGGAATTGCGGTCACATCTGCGACCGTAGTTATTTTCGGGACTGCACTATGGGATCCTGTTCAATTGCTTGCAAAATTCCCGCCATTCGTTATCTTTTTGGGAACATTAATCATTGTCATTGCGTCCTTAACGATTAATGTCGGGGCAAATATTGTTGCACCGGCCCGTGCCATTGAAAATCTAAATCCAAGACGAATTACGTTTGGCATCGGTGCATTAATCACTGGAATCTTTGCGATCTTAATGCAGCCTTGGTATATCATGGAGAACTTTGGAAACTATATCTTTGGCTGGCTGGGGACGTACGGTGCTTTACTCGGTCCGATTGATGGAATTGCCATTGCGGATTACTGGCTTGTTCGCAAGCGGCAAATGGCCCTTAACGAACTATATGATGTAAACGGCCGCTATAGCTATACATCCGGTTTTAATAAAAACGGTGTATTCGCCCTGATAATTGGTGTCGCTGTTCCTGTACTTGGACTTCTCATCCCAGGTCTTCGCTTTATGTGGGATAACGCCTGGACATTCGGATTATTTATCTCGATTATCGCTTACACCTACTTAATGAGAGGGGATCAAAGTGTTCTAAAACCAGGAGAATATGAAAAGATTACGGCATTCAAATCGTCAACTCCGGGTAATAAAGCAGATTCAGTTGCACATAATGAAACAGAATTTTTTTATTAAAAAAATGAGTGTCAGGCACCTTTGGGTGCCTGACACTCATTTTTGTTTTACTTCCTAGTAATAAAAATCCGATTATTTTGAAATATATCGGGAAATGTAGGATAATTACGCTTGGTATTTCTTAAATTACATTTAAATATACTCAGGCTATTAGCGGCCTTAGCTTAATTGGAGGGGATTCTTTATGGAAATAGGTGTAAGCACGTTTGTCGAGACCACGCCAGATGTGAAAACCGGGAAGGTAATTAGTCATGCGCAACGAATCCGTGAAGTGGTAGAGGAAATTGTCCTTGCAGATCAGGTTGGACTCGATGTTTTTGGTGTCGGTGAGCATCATCGCGAGGATTTTGCGGCCTCTTCTCCTGTCGTTGTGTTAGCTGCTGCCGCTTCACAAACCAATCGAATCCGATTAACCAGTGCGGTAACGGTTCTGTCTTCCGCGGATCCGGTTCGAGTTTTTCAGGATTTTGCAACACTTGATGCGATTTCAAATGGTCGGGCCGAGATCATGGCAGGCAGGGGCTCTTTTATTGAGTCGTTTCCGCTGTTTGGCTATGATTTAAAAGACTATGATGAATTATTCGACCAGAAACTAGAGCTATTATTAAAAATACGAGAGTCGGAGAAAGTGACCTGGGATGGCGGCCATCGACCAGCTATCCAAAATCTCGGTGTGTACCCTAGGCCGGTTCAAGATCCTTTGCCTGTTTGGATTGGAAGTGGAGGCAGTCGTGATTCCGTAATTCGTGCAGGTCTGCTAGGGTTGCCACTCGTTCTAGCCATTATCGGCGGGCGCCCGCTGCAATTTGAGCCACTTGTAAAACTTTATAAAAAAGCAGCCGTTCACGCTGGTCATGATATGTCTAAACTAACGGTTGCCTCGCACTCGCACGGTTTCATCGCGGAAACGAGCGAAATAGCAGCTGAGAAGTTTTTCCCTTCCACCCAGCAGGTTATGAATAAGTTAGGACGCGAGCGCGGATGGGGGATGTATGACCGTTCGAGCTTTGATGCGGCTCGCAGTTTGGAAGGAGCATTGTACGTAGGGGATTCGAAAACAGTAGCTGAGAAAATCATCCATTTACGGAAGAATGTTGGAATCACACGGTTTATGCTTCACTGTCCTGTTGGTTCCATGCCCCATAATGATGTAATGAAAGCCATCGAACTATTAGGAAAAGAAGTTGCTCCTATCGTTAGAAATGAAATAGGGAGATGGGAAGCTGAAAACGATCTGTGAATCCAATGAATCTGAAAGGTGATTAAAGTGGATGAACTTCAAAGTAAATGCTGGCTAATTAAGAATGCTTTTCAAATAGATGTACAAGCCATTGATCATCAATTTCAAACCATTTTACATATATCTGATGATAGTGACCCTCTCCTATTTGTGGAGGCACGCAAGAAAATCTATTTGGATCTTAAAAATGCATTAGAAGCAGCCAATAAAAATAGTTTTTGTTTTCATACAGATTCTTTCCAACTTTCGTATTTGGCAGCGGCCCTGCACATGGATGAACAATTTCATGGAATGGTTATCGTCGGACCTTTCATGTTAGAAAAGATCACTGACCATTTTATCTGGAGTGTTATCAGAGAAAATCGGCTTGAAAATAATTGGGGTAAACCCCTTGAGAAGTTTTATAAATCATTGCCATATTTGGGACAATCCTACTTAGCAATTGGTGATCTATTAGTGAATCTATTAACGAATCCGCGAGTTGACTCCCAATTTGTTACGGCTCCAAATCATAATGAGCATAATCAACCGGAGGTACAGCCTCTGGATTATGATCAAGATGGTATGGAGGTGAAGCTCAGATATGCCGCTGAAAAGAAATTTTTACATTTTATCGAAATTGGGGATAAAGATTCTGCACTGAAGGCATTGATTGATTTTACAGGTGACTTTTCCTATAGAGTTCCAGGGAATCCTTTACGGGCGAAAAAAAATCTTAGCTTTTCAAGTAATACAATGAATCGGCTGGCTGCAGCTAAAGGAGGGGTCGAACCTCAATATTTACATGCTATATCGGAAAAATTCGCATTTAAAATTGAGGCTGCTGTGACGATGTCCGATTTAGATGCAATAAATTTCAGTATGGTGGAAGAATATTGTGATGCGGTTAAAAATTTTGCAGTTAAAGGATATAGTACTGTTGTCAAAAAAGCGTTAATGTATATAAATGTCTACTTTAAAGAATCGATCAATGTACAATCTATTGCAGATGAAATCGGTTTTAATCGATCCTATCTTGCCAGGAAATTTAAAGAAGAATTGAAGATTAGTGTGATTGATTATATCCATAATAAGCGGATCAAAGAGGCAATATTTCTTATTGAACAAGGGCGGTTATCTATTACAGATATTGGTATTCAAGTCGGCTTTAGCAGCTATAATTACTTTTGTAAAGTATTTAAAGAAGTAAAAGGTATGACGGCTACAGAGTATAGAGATTGCAAATAGAAAGAAAAGGTGGGGCATGATAAATTCATGTACTTTTTTTATTTTAGGTGAAATGGCGAATGAAAAAACTATCATTAAAAGCACAATATTATATAAAAAATAGCAATAGTGTGTGTGAATATGGCCTGAAATTGCTAAGATGAAGTTGTACTTACTATTACTAGTGCTTACAAGTTTAGGAGGCATTAAAATGAAAGAAAACCATAAACAGCCGATTTTAGAAGTAAGAGTCAAGAACATCATTGAAGTGGATGGATTAAAATTTAAAGATTTAAATAATAGTGGGAAACTAGAACCATATAAGGACTGGCGCTTAAGCCCGAAGGAACGTGCGGAGAATCTAGTTTCATTAATGAATATCGACGAAAAGGTCGGAATGATGCTTATAAACACGCGTCAAATGGGACTTACTCAAAAAGATAAGAGTAAAACAAGTCATGATGGCGTGTTAGATGAAGGTATTGTTGAAAAAGGCGAAACTATTTTTGCTTTGGCGAAAGTATATGGCACAACGCATACAATTGAGAACATGCATCTGCGCCACTTCATTCTCAGAGATAACTGGAGCCCTGCTCAAATGGCCGAGTGGGTCAATACCATGAATGAAGTATGTGAGGGAACACGTCTGGGTATTCCTTGCTTAATCGCATCGAATTCCAGAAACGAAAACACAGAATTCATTTTTGGGATGAATGATGCAGCTGGGATTTTTTCTACTTGGCCAGGAACGTTAGGACTTGCAGCAGCAGCTAAAGGCGATTTAAAAAATGGCGGCGATGCCTCCCTTTTTAGCCAATTTGCCGAAATCGCCCATGATGAGTGGGATGCTGTTGGGTTAAGAAAAGGATATATGTACATGGCGGATACTGTTACGGACCCGAGATGGCAGCGGATCTATGGTACCTTCGGGGAAGACCCGGAATTTATCTCGGATGCCATCGGCCGCATAATTGACGGCTTTCAGGGGAAGGCCATTGGAAATCATAGTATCGCTATGACAACTAAGCATTTTCCCGGTGGTGGACCAAGGGAAAATGGATTTGACCCACATTATAAAGAGGGGAAATGGAACCTATACCCAACACCTGGAAGCTTAGAAAAGTATCATATGCCTCCGTTTAGAGCAGCAGTAGAGCATGGGACTTCATCGATGATGCCATATTATTCGATCCCTAGCATCAAGAAAAGTGCAGTCCAAGAATTCGAAGGTGAAAGCATTCCATTCGAAGAGGTTGGTTTTACCTTTAATGATTATTTCTTAAATTCAATCCTTAGAGAAAAATTAGGCTTCAAAGGCTATATCAATAGTGACAGCGGAGTCACAAGTAAAATGAGCTGGGGCGTTGAAACCTTAAGCGAGGCGGAACGTTTTGCAAAAGCAATTAATGCGGGCACAGATCTTATTTCTGATACGAACGATATTGAAAACCTTAAGACAGCAATCGAAAATGGCTGGATTAGTGAAGAGCGGATTAATGAAGCGAATGTAAGACTTCTTACAGAGATGTTTGCGTTAGGACTATTCGATGATCGTACCTATGTTTCTCCAGAGAATGCTGCTGCAGTAGTTAATAATCCTGCTAGCTGGGAAGCAGCATATGAGGCTCATAAAAAATCAGTAACCGTTCTTAAAAATACCAATCAGACGTTACCTTTAACAGCTGATATCCTTGGTACTAAGAAAGTTTATGTGGAAGTTTTCCACAAAGAACCTGAGCGGGCTGCAGCTTATACGGAAAAAGCAAGAGAGGAATGTCAGGAGCTTGGTCAATTTTCGTTGACGGATAACTACGAAGAAGCGGACATTGCAATTCTATTCTTAAGTCCAAAGTCTGGAGCATATTTCAATGCAACCCCAGGATTGTTAGAACTTGAAATCTGCGAAGATAAGACAGAAACAGCATTGGATGGTACTACCTATCAGGAAACCACCTTAAGTGGAATGGCCCATCTTAAAGAAGTGGCAGACAGTATCCATATCCGCGGCGGAAAAGTGATTATGAGTGTGAATGTCATTTTGCCATGGATCCTTGGAAACGTTGAGCCTTTAGCAGATGTTCTAATCGCGGGTTACGATACCTACTTTAAGGCACAGTATGAGGTTATGGCAGGTAATAGCCGCCCAGTAGGTGTTTTACCGTTAACATTGCCAGCGAGTGAAGCCGTCATTGCGGTTGATGAAGAAGGTAATTGTGTGTCAAGAAATGATGTACCAGGCTATGACAAGGATAAGTATATGCCGGAAGGTCTCCGGTATGCTTATAAAGATAGTGATGGTAATATTTATAAGCTTGGTCATGGATTAACATTTTAAGATAGTAAAACAATTATAAATCAGAAACTCGCCCAAAAAGATTTGCGGCGAGTTTTTGTATTTTGATTGCTCCATTAAGGTTTTCTTTTGGTGATGCCGCTAAAATCAATTATAATACTAAGGAGAATAAAGATGGTTAAAGGACGGATACGATGATTTTTTTAGAAAAAATAGAACCACATGTAATTAGCCAGGATATCTTAATTCAAGAAATAGTGCTTCATGCCTTACACGATTATCCAAACGTTCCTGAAGAATGGACGATAAGATTATTGAAGGAAGCGTTTACGAACGAGGACAAGCAATCGTCGATACTAATTTACATTGATAACATGAAGATCAATGAAGAGGGTGTCAAGCTTCTGTTAGAGAATATCCCAAAGATGGATAAGACCCAAATCCACTTGGCAGTGAATTTATTAGAACGGATCGAACCCATGCTTAGCCTTAAATATAAAGAACCGCTGCAAAAGTATCTTAATGAAGAGCATTGGTCTTTAGCTGAACTGATCGTAAATGGGGATGAGGAAGAAGTTTGGGAAGAATTTGCACAAAAAATCAATGCTCTCGACAAAGCCAAAACGTATGAACATTCACAATTTATTGAAGCGAAAAAACTTGCTGCCTGTATCGTTCAAAATGGCTGGATCACAGAAGAGGTTATCGAGGAAATTCTGCAAGAGGAATTAAACGAAAAATGGTTTTCATTTCATGGTATCTTGGCTGTATATATGATTGGAATACTGAAACTAGAAAAGCATATCCCCCTCCTAGCTAGTTTGTTGGACCGTGATGATGATACCTTGTTAGAAGAGGTTTCAGCCGCATTAATTGGTTTTCAATCGGATGATGTTGTACAGGCGGTAGAACCATATTTAAAAAATTCCGATTCGATTATTTATGCGAGTTCCGTTGTTGAAAATATTAAATCTGACCGGGCAGTACAGGCTTTAATAAAAGCTTATCGGGGGACAGATGAACTAGATGAACAAGATATGCTGATTGAAGCCCTCTGTCATCAGCTATCTCGAAAAGCATTACCTGTAATAAGTAATCATATGAAAAATGAATACTTCTCTGGCCTAGTTGATATTGAACAGACTGTTTATGGGTATTATTCCATTTTAGGCGAGTCACACCCGGAACTATTGGATTGGAAACTTTCCGCACTTGCAAGAGAAATTGATTTCAGAAATGCTAGCAATCGGGGGGGCAATCCCCAAAGCAGTCCGATTCAAAAGGAAAATAAAGTGGGCCGAAATGATCCATGCCTTTGTGGGAGCGGTAAAAAATATAAAAAGTGCTGTGGCAAATAAGGAGAGATGCAGGATGAAGTTGGATAAGGTTCGTTGGGGAATTATTGGATGCGGTGACGTAACGGAAGTGAAAAGCGGCCCAGCTTTCCAAAAAATCAATCATTCAGAATTGGTAGCGGTTATGAGGAGATCAGGGGAGCTTGCCGAGGATTATGCAAAACGGCATGGTGTCCCCAAATGGTACGATAATGCCGATGAACTCATTAACGATCCTGAGGTCAATGCAATCTATATTGCCACACCGCCAGGACCACATAAAGAATATACCATCAAGGCAGCAAAGGCAGGGAAACTTGTTTATGTAGAAAAGCCAATGGCTCGCAATTATGCTGAATGCCAAGAAATGATTGCGGCTTGTGAGGAAGCTGGCGTGCCCTTATATGTGGCGTACTATCGCAGGGCACAAGAGCGATTTTTAATAATTAAAGAGTTATTGGAAGACGGTGCGATTGGAGAGGTCCGTTTTGTATCGTCTACCCAATATCAAAAGGCTTCTGAAGACGTGTTGGATCCGCAACATCTTCCTTGGAGGGTACAACCCGAATTGGCTGGTGGGGGACTTTTTTTTGATTTAGCCAGCCATACGCTTGATCTTTTAGATTTTCTGCTTGGACCGATTACGTCCGTTCAAGGTTTAGCTTCCAATCAAGCTGGGTATTATTCGGCGGAGGATATTGTAACGGGTACATATAAGTTTGAATCTGGGATCCATGGCGTAGGAAATTGGTGTTTCACGGCTTTTGAAGATGTCGATTTGAATGAAATCGTGGGGAGCGAAGGGAAAATCAGCTTTTCCACCTTCGGAAATGAGCCCATCGTTTTGACGACAGCTGGCGGAACAGAGCAGTGGAGTTTCGAACGGCCACAGCACGTTCATCAACCACTTGTTGAAACAATTGTTGCAGACTTAACAACTGGTGGCTCCCAGTGCCCAAGTACAGGGGTTTCAGGTGCGAGAACGAATTGGGTCATGGGAGAAATGGTGAGGAATTATTACTAAACTAGTAATGAACTATTATTGAAAAGGATATAGACGCATTGAATGCAGCATGGTTTTAACCATGCTGTATTTTTGTACATATGAAAAATGGCACAGGTACTTTTATTTATTTTTCCAGTGTTTTTCATGTATGTAAGCGCATACATTGATAGTGAGCACTGGAGGTGTTGTTGATGATCTATCCTTATGGGAATGATTATATCAAGTACTTAAACGATAAAGATTCACATGGCATCACGTATGAACAATGGAAATGTAAAAATGGGAAAAAATACTCAGACAAGTGCAGACAATGCGGACATGGTAAAGACCGCTTTCAACCTTGTCCAAAGTGCAATTATTAAGCGCCTTTAGGCGTTTTTTTATTGATTTTTAACCTGAAGACGGGACGGCTGCTGTGGATTTTGAAGATGCAATTGCAGAACTATTTTTGGGGATTTCACTAAATATCGAATTCGCTGATTGGACGTGGAAATTCGCTGATAGAACTAGGATTCTTTGAGAGAGATTTCGCTATTCGCTCATTGAAGGGTAGAATTCGCTCAATAGATGCTAGAATTCGCTCATAAAATGCAAATATTCGCCCAGTAAATCTAAAACCATCCAATCCTATAACTATAGAATTGGAAAATCATATAAATTTAAACTCAATTTCTCGTGTTTTTAAATAATTTTCTTTTATTGTCAAAAATAAGGTAACTTTTTCGCTAAAATTCATGATATTTTAAGAAAATCAGGATTTAGGAGATACTATTCAAGCAATAAATCAGAACAAGGAGAACATACGACCAATGAAAGATAAAATCCCTTCGTTATCGTCCAACTCATTTTATTTAGGCATGTTGCTAGCGGTGGTTGGAGGTTTTTTAGATGCCTACACTTTTATCAGCAGGGACGGTGTTTTTGCTAATGCCCAAACAGGAAATATGGTACTCCTTGCAGTTAAAGCTGCAAACAGGGAATGGCAAGGAGCGCTGCTTTATATCCCGCCCATTCTGGCTTTTATTTTAGGTGTTTTGGTCTCAGAAATTGCTAAAATTCCCCGGATAAGACATGTCCTGCATAGCTATAGAAGGTCTATTCTTATCTTGGAATGCTTGGTTTTAATTATTGTAGGTCTATTACCAAGCAGTGTGCCGAATATCGTGGTAACTGTATGTATAGCGTTTGTCTCGTCTTTACAAATTTCCACTTTCAATAAACTAGACAAGTGGGCTTATAATTCAACGATGACAACAGGAAATCTTCGGACAGCCACACAAGCAGCCTATTTGGCTTTAAAAGAACATAATGAAGAAGCAAAAAAGCAATTCAAAGAATTCTTTGCAATTATTCTTTCATTTTTATTAGGTGCATTAACCGGGACATTTTCCACCACCTTTATAGGGAACACATCAATCTGGATCGCCTCGGGTATCTTAGTGATTGCACTTATTTTGTATCATCGGGACCGGGGATATGTTAGCAAATCATTAACATTTAAATAGATTGTAAGAAGAGGCTGGAACCCAAATCGGGTCCAGCCTCCGTTTTTTTCTATTCATATATTTCTATTCTAGCATTTCCAACTTATAAATGACCTCTCTAAGGGCTTCAATTTCATCGTCCCCTGAAACTTCCAAAATAATCTCTGCCTGTTTAGGAATCGCTAACGATAACAAGCCGAGGACCGATTTTACATTCACCTTTCGTCCTTTATACGTCAGAAAGATATCCGCATTAAATCGAGAAGCATGTTGAACTAATTGATTGACCGGCTGAGCATATAAACCTGCATTTCTGTTGATTGTCACTGTTTGTTGTATCATGATTTCCCCCCAAGTGCTCTTTGTAGAAGTTCTAAATAATGCACTTCTCTTATGTATGAAACTAGCTCATAAAAAATGCACTGTTTGATTCAATATGGGCCATTTTGTGTGCTAGTCTCCCTGATCACAGCTTAAATCCCTCCTTTTAGCCCCCTACACCTTTAGCTTAATCAGGATTTTAAGCCAAATATTAGGAATGTCCTAATAAAATAGGCTTTTGAATCAGTAGCAATACCCAGCTAAAGGTCATATTTTGGTGAAGAGAGTACTTGAACTTTAATGTACTAACACAAATTATTTTTATTAAATAGATGGAGGTATGAAAATGAATCCCTTACAAAATGAACTCCAAATGTTGAATGTTGGCGACTTTCAAGCGAGCCAGGCGGTTCCTTTTGATCCAAACCAATACTATCTTGATCAGTCTCGAATTGGTGGTATTGGAGGTATTGGAGGTATTGGTGGCATTGGTGGTATTTTCCGCTGTTTTAGTTGTTTTAGTTGCTCTAGCTGTTTTAACTGTTTTAACTGCTTTAACTGCTCTAGTTGTTTCCGGTGCTCTAGTTGCTTTAATTGTTCACATTGCTCTAATTGTGGAGGCGGACATCGCTGCGGCGGCGGAGGTCGTTGCCACGGTTAATTGGAACCTTTTTCTAATGAAACACTGGCATTTTATTGAGAAGAGCTTTGCAGAGGCTCTTCTCTATTAGTTTAGACATATGGGACAAATTGCGTTACATAGAATTATAGTAAAGTCATGATCCTGATTGGAGAAAAGCTAAGGCTAAGGAGGAGCGAAATGACAAGTTTGAACCCTTCTATGCGTTTGAAAGTGAAAAGGGACACGTTTTTTCTTCCCGATTCAAACAGTGGTGTGTATTTACGAAATAATATAAGCTCATTTCGTATGAAGGGCAGTACGATCGAGCAGTGGGTGGAAAAGCTGATCCCCATGTTCAACGGGGAGTATACCTTGGGTAATTTAACAGAAGGATTACCTGGTCCATACCGTGATCGGGTGTATGAAATTGCAGAAGTGCTGTATCGAAATGGGTTTGTCCGCGATGTAAGTCAAGATCATCCCCATCAATTGGAGGATCAGGTTCTTAAAAGGCATGCTTCACAAATAGAATTTGTGGATAGTTTTGTAAATTCGGGGGCGTACCGTTTTCAAACCTATCGACAGGCCAAAGTGTTGGCTGTTGGATCTGGCCCTTTTTTTGTTTCGTTAGTTTCTTCGTTGATTGATTCTGGATTGCCCAAGTTCAATCTGCTAATCACCGACACGGTACCGACTAATAGACGGCGGTTGATGGAAATAGTGGCACATGCCAGTAAATCAGACCCCGAGGTGGAGGTAGAAGAGGTAAGATTAAGGGAAGATAGGGTTAGCTCTTGGCGGGAAAGTGTGCAGCCGTTTGATTCGATTTTGTATGTGTCGCAGGAGGGGAATCTAGAGGAACTGCGACTTATTCATACGGTTTGCAGGGAAGAAAAAAAGATGTTTCTTCCTGCTATTTGCATACAACAGACGGGTATTGCAGGTCCGTTAGTAAAACCGGACTCAGAGGCATGCTGGGAGTCTGCTTGGCGCCGCTTGCACAAATCTATGCTATTTAAAGAACAACAATTATCTGCCTACTCTTCGGCAGCCGGAGCCATGTTAGCCAATGTGATTGTATTTGAATTGTTTAAAGAGGTAACAGGAGTCACCGAGCCAGAACAGAAGAATCAATTCTTCCTGCTAGATCTGGATACGTTAGAAGGAAACTGGCATTCGTTTTTGCCTCATCCCTTGGTGACGGGACGAATATCGACTAAATGGGTTGAAGATTACGATAGACGACCTGAACAGGAATTAGTCACTGGTGAGTCCAGTAAATTGCTTCTATACTTCTACCAGTTGACATCAAAAGAGACGGGGATTTTCCATCGCTGGGGGGAGGAAGAATTAATACAGCTGCCCTTAGCACAGTGTCGTGTTCAGGCAGTTGACCCGTTGTCTGTGGGACCTGCTGAGCTGTTAAGTGATAAGGTCTGTTCAGGTCTGACACATGAAGAGGCACGAAGGGAAGCTGGTCTTGCTGGAATTGAAGCATATGTTTCACGAATAATCAATTCACGCATAACAAATCTATATTTTGATCAGATAGTAGAGGGTAAAATGGTAGATTTAGAGGAATTTATAGGAGTTGGTGCAGGGGAAACGTATGCGGAAGGTGTTTGCCGTGGGTTACAAAAGTGTTTGGTCAAAGAATTGAACATTCAACAGCGTAATCAGAAGTTATCTATCTCGCAGGTACAGTTGAGTGCTGTAGAAGATGAACGATGCCGGTTTTATTTGCAGGCACTATCTACGATTCAAAGAGAACCACTTATCGGTTTAGGGGAGGAAGTGTCCGGTTTCCCCGTAGTATATGTCCGTACGAGAGAAGGATGGTTTCGCAGCGTAGATTTGAATCTCACAATGGCGTTACGAAATGCGTTACAGCAAGCAATTAGCAAAGTACAAAACCCGGAAGGCAGCTTATCGGAGGAAGCGTTTGATGGATCGTCCTTGCATCTGGAAGAGAAGGTGTCGCAAAGTCTTGTAATCCCTGCCTGTGAAGAGAGGTTTCAATTGGAGAACTTGCAGTCCGCTTTGGATGTCTTGAAACGAAATCATAAGCAGCTTTCGGTGTTTGAACAAGAAATGGAACCATTTCTAAAAGAAGCTTTGGCTGGGGTGTTCGGTGTGTTGCTTAGAGAGGAGGAAATTAGGTGAGCGCTCCTGTCGTTTTGGTTATAGGAGAAGGAGTGGTGGCAGACAGTGTGTGCGAAGAACTTTTCGCCCATTACCATGTAGTTCGCCAAACCGAATTCGAGGCGGTTGTACCGAAACAAACTGATTTGGCTCTCGTTCTCCACGATGTATGGAATCCTTCTGTTCATCAAAAGGCAGAAAAGATGTTTCGACGAACAGGCACTCCCTGGCTGCGTGGCTTCGTTTCATTTGGAGAGGGAGTAGTGGGTCCACTAGTTCGACAAGGATCATCGGGATGTTCACAGTGTGCAGACTTGAGACGACTTATGGCTGGCAGCGACCGTACAGAAGTGTGGGGGATACAGCAGAGACTGAAGGAGTACAGAGGTGTTCAGCCTGAAGGGTGGGCATCATACACAGGACTCCGTCAGCTGGCACACCAATTCAGTGCAGAGGTACAGCGGATTTTGCAGGGTGATCATCCTCTTACGGAATGCCAGATATGTTTAATCAATTTGAAAACATTAAGGAGTTCATGGCATTCCTTTCTTCCTGACCCTTTGTGTCCAGTTTGCAGCCAATTACCCGACGATGCGGAAAACATGGCACGAATCTCATTGCAGCCAAGTCCGAAGGTCAGTTCCGATAGCTACCGTTGCCGCTCGTTGGAAGATCTAAGTAAAGTTTTAGGAACAGATTATCTAGATCAACGCACGGGCCTTTTGAATGCTAAGATGGTTGACCTGGTGCGGCCATTTGCAGATGTCAGTGTTAATCTGCCTTTGTTCGAGGGGGATGAGGGAACAGCCGGCCGGACAAATTCATATGAAGTAAGCGAGCTGACGGCCATTTTAGAAGGACTGGAGCGGTACTGCGGTCTAGAGCCACGCGGGAAACGTACAGTCGTTTTTGATAGTTTCCGCAATTTGAAGAATAAGGCACTTAATCCGATAAAAGTAGGTGTGCACGCAAAAGAACAATATGAGCTCCATGGCTTTCCTTTTCAACCGTTTAATCCTGAAAGACCAATGAATTGGGTTTGGGGTTATTCGTTTTTGGAAGAGCGACCAATCCTTGTGCCTGAGCTGCTTGCCTATTATAGCTTGGGCTCTGGGCAGCGTGGATTTGTCTATGAAACTTCCAACGGCTGCGCGTTAGGAGGAAGTTTGGAGGAGTCCATTTTTTACGGAATTATGGAAGTGGTGGAACGTGATTCATTTCTGATGACTTGGTACGCGAAGCTGAACTTGCCGCGTCTTGACCCATCCTCTGCTGATGACCAAGAATTGAAGTTAATGATTGAACGAATTCGGGTGGTCGCAGGATATGATTTGTATTTGTACAACTCGACGATGGAGCACGGAATTCCGAGTATTTGTGCGATTGCAAAAAACAGGAAAGAAAAGGGATTGAATCTTATTTGTGCTGCTGGTGCACATCTCGACCCCGTACGGGCGGTTAAAAGTGCGGTTCATGAATTGGCTGGCATGATGCTAACCCTGGATGAGAAATTGGAGTCGAACCAAGAAAAGTATAGCCGAATGCTGCAAGATTCATCTATGGTACAGAATATGGAGGAACATGGCATGCTGTACGGTTTGCCGGAAGCAGAGGAGCGTCTGGATTTTTTACTTCAAGATACTCGTCCATTGCGAACATTTGCAGAGGAATTCAAGTGGAAGTCGGGGCATTCAGATCTTACTGACGATCTTCAGGACATTCTTCAAGTTTTTCGTCAATTAAATCTTGATGTGATTGTAGTAGACCAGACGGCACCAGAATTGAAGCGAAATGGGCTTTTTTGCGTAAAGGTTCTAATTCCGGGAATGCTGCCGATGACATTCGGACAACATCTTATTCGCATAACTGGGCTAGAGCGGGTGCTCCGTGTACCGATGGAACTCGGATATTCAAAACAACCGTTAACACTTGAACAACTAAACCCATATCCGCATCCGTTTCCATAAGCGGCGACTAGGAGGCAATAAGGATGAGTCTAGAGGAGTTTTTGCTCAATCTACATTTTGACATTGATAAAGCAAGCGTACCTAATTGGGAGGTGGATTGGGAAGATGCGCCACTTCCTTATAAGCTTTATCGTGGCTTGCCAGAAGTACCATTTTCTCTAGAGGTACCGCTGTCACTCGAGAGACAAGAATCACCCGCCAAGCCTAATCTTAGCAAAATTGGTCATTTTCTCTGGTATGTATATGGACTGAATCAAGTTAGTCAGTCAGTCTTTCCCATGGATGCCACAGCTAAAACAGCGAAACTAGTACAGTCGTATCGACGGTTTGTTCCTTCCGGCGGGGCATTATATCCCAATGAATTATATGTATATCTTAAGATAGAGGATTTGCCTGTTGGGATGTATCATTATGATGTGGCACATCACCGCTTGTTATTGTTACGAGAAGGAAATTTTGATTCATATATAGGCCGCGCTCTTGGTAATCGATGTGAGATATCTGCCTGCTTTGGGACCGTATTTGTGTCGACTATGTTTTGGAAAAATTACTTTAAATACAATAACTTTTCTTACCGGCTGCAAGGGCTGGATGCCGGCGTGTTGATAGGACAGCTCCTGGAGGTAGCGAAACGTTTTGGCTTTGCAACGGGGGTTTATTTCCAGTTTCTTGATCGGGCCATTAATCATCTTGTTGGGCTTTCCGAACAAGAGGAGAGTGTTTATGCAGTTATTCCGCTTTCCGTAGAACCAACCCGCTGGTCTACTAACGGGAGTAAAATTGACGTCACTGCGGCGGAATTGTGTCAAGAGTTAACAGCTATTCAGCCTCATCATTATGTCCGGTCAAAGAGAATTAAAGAGTATCCGATCGTAACCAAGTTGAATGAAGCGTCCATGCTGGATTCAACGCAGGCGTTTCGACTGTTTGAGGCAAAAGAAAGTATAGATTCGGACGATGAAGCGGAAACTCTGCCTCACATGAATCGGTTATCTTATGATCTGCGGTCGGTTTGTCTCGAGCGATTTTCACCAGATATGGATTTTGTCTTGGGAAGGGTAAGTAAACTTCAACTGACCACACTATTGCAGGAATCGACCGCCTCCTTCTCGTATCGGAATGATTTGGATGGAGCAGATTGGAAGAACGAGCCTCGTGTTTCCTTGTATGGATGTTTATATAACGTTGAAGGTATTCCAAATGGAGCCTATTATTATGACAGACTTGCTCATGCGTTACGACAAGTACATCTGGGAGATTTTCGACTCCAGTTGCAATCTGGAATGTCGCTAGATAACGTAAATTTGCTACAAGTACCGCTCTGTCTTCATGTGGCAGGGGACAGGGAATCATTTAGAAAGGCACTGGGATACAGAGGATACCGCATTCAACAAATGGAAGCTGGTATGCTCGTGCAACGATTACTGTTAACGGCGTCAGCCCTCGGAATGGGGGGGCATCCACTTCTCGGGTTTGATGCAAACTTGAGTGATCAGATTTACAAGATGGAGCCACATGGAAAAACAAGTCTCATCCAAATTCCAATTGGTCCCTATCGACAACGTCCATGGTTAAAAGGAAGCTTGCATAGTTAGGATTAATGGGTTCAATTTGTCCCATACAAAAATACCTGATACCAGAGAACAGAAAAGAGTCTCCCCATTCAAAAGGAGACTCTTATTTTTCGAAATAGAATCATATAAGGGGGTAAAGTAATCAGAATTATTCCTTTGCAAACTGTAATACCTTTGACTCGGATTCCGGTCTGTCACAGGTGCTTTCCATGAAATAATGGGTTCCCTTTTCCGATGATTCAAGCAGTCCGTGCATCGCTTCTAAAACATGGTACGCTAATTCGCCATTTGCTCGATAGTTACCGCCTCCAAGGATTGCTTTTGCCATATCAGCGACACCAAGCCCTCTGCTGTTTTGGGCGAATCCATAGGAAAGCGGGACCTCCGTAAATTCTTTTTCATCACATTTTCTTATACGAACAGGGCCCCCAAATGTATTTGGATCAGGAACGAGAATCGTACCTTGACTTCCATAGATTTCGATAGGCGGCAGGGATGTTCCTCCAAAGGCATCAAAGCTTGTTGTAATCGTTCCGATGACACCTGAGGCAAAATCCATTACACCAGAAAGATGTGTAGGGGTAGAGACGAGAATCTTTGTTCCTTCTTTCTGTTTACTCCTAATAGTTCGTTCTGGATAACTAATTCGAGCAGAACCAGAAATTCGTTTGATTGGTCCTAATAAAGCGACTAAAGCTGTTAAATAATAGGGTCCCATATCAAACATTGGCCCACCGCCGATATCATAGTAAAAGGCCGGATCTGGATGCCAATGTTCATGTCCGCCGCAAATCATAAAGGCCGAAGCACCAACAGGGACACCAATTTCACCTTGTTCAATTAAATGAATCGCTGTTTGAATACCAGCACCTAAGAAAGTGTCTGGTGCACTCCCGACGAAGAGGTTTTTCCTTTTCGCTGTTTCTAAGATTTGTTTACCTTCTTCGCGAGTTATCGCAAGTGGTTTTTCTGAATAGACATGCTTTCCTGCTTCAAGGGCTTGGAGGGAAACAGACGCATGCGCTTTTGGTATTGTTAAATTAATGACGAGTTCAATCCCTGGATCAGAAAGCAGCTCTTCGACGGAACATGCTTTTGGAATACCAAATTTTCCAGCTTGAGCTTGGGCACGTTTTTCATCTAGGTCTGCACAGGCAACAAGTTCAAGGTGCGGGAACTTTGGACAATTTTCCATATAAATAGAACTAATATTTCCGCATCCAATGATACCGATTTTAAGCTTTTTCACGATTAGGTCCTCCATTTTAATCATTTTGGTCTCTGAAAGTTCAAGCCGGATTACTGGCTGTCGCCCATTCCTGTGTACATCCCTGCATTACCATAAATAGAGGTTGGACCTAATTCTTCAGATCGTTTCTTTCCTTCAGCAGCCCACAGAAATCCTCGCCGCATAATAAGGGAAACCTCTGGCATGGCGATAATGTTCGCTTGGTGGCCTAATGAACTATAGAATACATTTCCCTGGCCCCAGTGTTTTGTCCAAACCACAGGCATTTCAACTGGTTTATTGGCAGCATGAGGACCATTAACAATAGGGAAGCGAGTAGTAGCTAACACTTCCACAGCAGGATCATAATGAAGGTAATATTGCTCGCTGACTACTTTAAAATCAGCCATCCCCTCAAAGAGCGGACTGGTCGAATGTTTGATATTTACCATGTATTCCACACCGTCATTTCCAGGATGAGCGACCCAATTTCCGCCGGTCATAAATTGCCAGTCCACATTATTACGGAAAGAGTCACACATCCCTCCGTGGCATCCCGCTAACCCCACACCTTGAATAACAGCTTCGGATATATTTTGAACATACTTTTGTTCAATAGTACCCATAGTCCAGTGGGGGATGATTAAATCCAGGTTTTTTAGCTTTTCAGAATCTCCATAAGACTCAAGTGTATTGGAAACCTCTACCTCAAAGTTTTCTTCCTCAAGGATGCCTTTAAAAATTTCTGCCACTTGCTCTGGTTGATGGCCATCCCATCCGCCCCATACAATCAATGCCTTTTTCTTCATTATGGAAGCACTCCCTTTCGATTTTTAGACGTCAGAAATACGGATCCATTGGCGTTTTTCGATTGATAAATCAACCGCTTCCAAAACTTCTTGACACTTGACGCCATCTCGGAAATTTGGAACCGGCTGCCGATCTTCACGGATAGCCTCCATTAACTCAACCATTTCATGAATAAACGTATGTTCATAACCAATCGTATGACCTGGAGGCCACCAGTTCTGCGCATAAGCGTGGGAAGGGTCTGTCGCTAATACCCGGCGGAAGCCTTGAACATCATCTCTATCATCCGTTAAATAGACCTGAAGCTCATTCATGCGTTCAAAGTCAAAGATGACACTGCCTTTACTGCCGTTAATTTCAAAGGAATTCTTGCAGCGATGTCCAGTGGCAAATCGTGTAGCTTCAAAGCTTCCTAAAGCACCGTTTGCGAACCGTGCTAGGAATAGAGTCGCATCATCAACTGTGACCTCGCCTTTTTCAGCACTCTCGCTTCCCTTCGCAGATAAGCCAGTCATCTGAGCAGGAAGTGGTCTTTCCTTGATAAACGTATCATTCATTCCAATAACCTCGTTCATATCACCAATGAGGTAGTGTGCCAGGTCGATCAGATGGGCTCCAAGATCTCCATGAGAACCTGAACCGGCGATATCTTTCTGAAGTCTCCAGGCGAGCGGGAAGTTGGGGTCAACCAGCCAATCTTGCAAAAACCAAGCACGGAAATGATAGATTTCTCCTAACTTCCCTTCGTCAAGAAGCTTTTTAGCCAGCATGACAGCAGGGGCAAAGCGGTAATTAAAGCCAACCATATGTTTAACCCCAGCGGCCTCAACGACTTCAAGCATTTCTCTAGAATCCTTAAGTGTAAGTGCTAACGGTTTTTCACAAAAAACATGTTTGCCTGCTTGGGCAGCAGCAATCGTTATTTCTTTATGTACATCACTTGGTGCATTGATATCGATTAAATTGATATCATCTCTTTGTAAAAGACTTTTCCAATCAGTTGTATATTCCTCCCAACCGAATTGCTTTGCTGCTACAGCAACAGCCTGTTGGTCACGACCACAAATCATTTTCATTTCAGGATGAGTCGTATTTGGAAAGAAAAGGGGAAGATCCCGGTATGCATGACTGTGGGCCTTACCCATAAATTTGTAACCGACCATTCCGATTTTAATTGATTCCATAGTTAATCTCCCTTCTTATTTAAGCAGTTATGAAGAGTCCCGTTCAATATAGGTAACCGCGTTCATTCTCTCTATTTTTCAAACAATTGTCAATATTAAAATTATTAATTTTCTACTTTGAGTTTATTTTTCATGGTCAATTTTTTAGTCACTTACTATTCAATAGGAACTCTGAATAATATGAATGGGTTGTAAATATAATTGATTGGATAGATTGACGAAAAATTAAGTGATCCTTCGAATGGATAAATTCATTTATGAATCCTTCACATGACTCTTTTTCATATTCATCAGAGTGTTTCAAAAATGAATTAATTGGATGGGGGATGTTTATGGCGACCATTGATATAGAGCCGTATTTGCATGTTCGTTTTGCCAACAATCCAGTATATGCACCAACTGGACACAAGCTTAGTTTCATTGCGGATTATACTGGTTTGCCGCAAGTGTGGGAATTGAATCTAGGGGAAGGGAGTGATGGATGGCCTGTCCAAACTTCCTTTACAAAAGAAAGAATCACTTTTATCAGCTATCTAAATGGAAAATCAAATTTGATTATTGGAATGGATGTTGGCGGAAATGAAAATCAGCAATTGTACTTACTTAAGGAAGAAGGAAAACTAATTGAACTGACAAACTCACCAGACCATATCCACCGTTTTGGCGGAAGCTCTCCCGATGGAAAATGGATTGCCTGGTCGAGTAACCGCCGGAATCCAGCTTTTTTTGATATCTATCTTCAAAATTTGGAATCGAAGGATATTCGTCTTTTGAATGCTGGAAATGGGGTATTTTCAGCAGTGAAATGGTCTCCGGACGGTAATTCCATTTTGATTCAGAAGCTAAATTCCCCTTTAGATAATGATTTAGGTATCATCGACCTTTCAACGGGGGATATAAATTGGTTAACAGAACATACAGGGGAAGCTAGTTTTAGAGACGCCCATTTTAATAAGGATGGGGACCATCTGTATGTATTATCGAATAAAGACAAAGAATTCTATGGGCTGGCTCTTATCAATTTAAAAACCAAACAACTCGAATGGCTAGAGCAGGGAATGTGGGACTTTGAGGATTTGACTATGAATAAGGATAAAAATTTGTTAGCTTATTCGATAAATGAGGGAGGAACTTCCAGGGGGGTACTTTTAGACATAAACCGTAGTTACCTATATACGTGGAAAACTCCAATCGGAGTCATTACAAATCTGAAATTTTCCCCTGATAGCCAAAAACTTGCCTATGTGTTTAAGGGAGCGGCAAATCCCTCAGATATATGGGAACTTGACTTAAAGACTATTCAGGCGGAGAGGCTTACATATGTTTCCCGTTCACCTGTACTAGAACATAAATTAGTGGAGCCGGAACTTATCTCTTTTCGCTCTTTTGATAACCTCGAAGTTCCAGCCTTTTTTTCTAGGCCGAAAAATTCCACAGAAAAGCCCCCAGTTGTTATTTATATCCATGGCGGGCCGGAGAGTCAAGCTCGTGCAGTATACAACCCTATTCAGCAGTATTTACTAAACCAGGGTTATGCCGTGTGTACACCAAACATTCGGGGAAGTACAGGTTATGGAAAAAGGTATACACATTTGGATGATGTTCGAAAAAGAATGGACGCTGTTAAGGATCTCCTTTTTTTAGTGGAATGGCTAAAGGTGAATGGGAATATCGATTCTAAAAAAATCGCAATCATGGGTGGAAGCTATGGCGGGTTTATGGTGCTTGCTGCCATCAGTCACTATCCACATCTTTGGGCAGCTGCTATTGATATTGTGGGGATGTCCAGCCTAAGAACGTTCCTTCAAACAACCAGTCCATGGCGAAAGAAGCATAGGGAGAGTGAATATGGAACAATAGAAAGCGACGGAGAATTTTTTGATCAGATTGATCCATTGAATTTTTCAGATCGAATTACCACTCCATTATTAGTTATTCACGGGAAAGGCGATCCCCGAGTCCATATAAAAGAATCTGAGCAAATAGTTGATAAACTTAAGAAACGAAATCACGCTGTTGACTTTATTCGCTTCGAAGACGAAGGGCATACCATCATAAAACAAAAAAATAAGATTACTGCCTATAAGGAAATGGTAAGGTTTCTTGATCGTTATATTGGTAATCGATCCTAACTATAAGAAATAAATGGCCAAACTGCGTTAGAGCAGTACTGAAAATTCAGCAAACAACTAGTTAAAATGGAATTGAAATAGGTGAGAGACAAAACGGCTCCCAAATTCGGGGGCCGTTTTGTATTTACAGGGCTGTTTAGTAAACAATTTCCAAAAAGTATCTGATTTTAATCTTCGATATTGTGGGTATAACAAAGTTAATTGGCTTTTTAAAGGAGGCAAAAAAATGATATGGAAAGGAAGACGGCAAAGTTCAAACGTTGAGGATCGAAGAGGAATGGGAATGGGTGGCAAGACTGTGATAGGAGGCGGGATCGGCAGTATAATAATCGTTCTTCTCTTTACACTGCTTGGAGGGAATCCAGGAGATCTTTTAGGCAGCAATCAAGCTTCTGATACGGGTTCACAAGCTCCTGCACCTTATCAAGAGTCTGCTGGGGAGAAGGAATTAGCGGACTTTGTTTCTGTCGTTCTTGCTGATACAGAGGATGTGTGGTCAGATGAATTCAAGAAGAAAGGGCTGCAATACGAGAATCCTAAGCTTGTTTTGTATACCGGCAGTGTCCAGTCTGCCTGTGGATCAGCTAGTTCAGCGGTAGGACCATTTTATTGTCCTGGCGACCACAAACTGTACATTGACTTAAGTTTTTATCAGGAACTGAAACAAAAATTCCAGGCGCCTGGGGACTTTGCGATGGCGTACGTCATTGCCCATGAAGTAGGCCACCATGTCCAGACCCTCTTGCATTCAGGAGATCAAGCTTCACAGGCACGGAAGCGTTCTAATGAGTACTCGGTTCGATTTGAATTGCAAGCTGATTACTTGGCGGGGGTATGGGCACACTACGCGCAAGGGAAAGGCTACTTAGAAAAAGGCGACCTTGAAGAGGCAGTGAATGCAGCAAGTGCTGTGGGTGATGATAATATCCAGAAAAAATCGCAGGGCTATGTGGTGCCGGAAAGCTTTACACACGGAACTTCTGAGCAAAGAAAACGCTGGTTCACTAAAGGCTTCAAAAATGGAACCATCGAGGGTGGAGATACCTTTAATGCAGCAAACCTTTAAATAGCGTCAACCGTGTGTTTCCATTTTTTATAAGCAAAAAAGCCGTCATTCAACGGCTTTTCAAACTTTATTTTGCAAAAACATGATCACCGATCGTCTTTACAACTGTACGCGTACGAATCCATTGATCTTCTGCAATTTCTGGGTTATAGAAATAGACGGAATTATTTAATCGGTTTTTTCTGGTTAGTGCTTTTTCTACGGCTCGTTTCGATTCATCTGAGGCTGGCTTATTAATTTCACCATTTTGAACTGGTGAAAAGGCATAGGTACCCCCGACGACTTGATTAATTACACCTGTAACTGTATCTGGGAAATCAGGAGAATCAACTCGGTTTAAAACGACAGTCGCTACGGCTACTTTTCCTTCAAAGGATTCACCTTTTGCTTCAGCATTTACTAATCGGGCAAATAAGTCTTTCTCTTTATTAGAAATGGTAACAGCTGGCTTCTCTTTTTCTTTTTTTGGCGTTTTTTTATTAGGTTTGGATGCCTTTTTTACTGCTGCTTTTGGGTGAATAGGATTTTCCAATTTTTTCTCTAGATCCACCCAATTATCGGGACGATTATTCTCTTGTTCTATATTAATTGTATTTAATCCATTTTCTTTACCAAGTTCATAGAGGTTAACCTCTTTTACAAGTGGAGATTGTGTAATTGCCTCTGCCGTATTATGTTGTAGCGTTATAAATGCAAATGTAGCTACACAAGCTACAATTAACTTCTTCATGGAATTGTTTTTCATGTTGCTACCTCCTGTAAATTCGTATGTACATACTTTAGCATGTGCTAGTACACGAATTACAGAACACCACTGTTACATTTCATTATAGTTTGTTGAACAACATTACAGGTAAAATTGATTTATGACAAATTTCCTGTATTAATGACATATTCAAGCCAATTTTACGAAATAGAGGAATATTTTACTGAGGATTTGTTGAAATAATAACGGAAAAGAAATAATAATTTGATTTATATGAATATTCTTTCATGTGGAAAGGGTAATCCAACTTAGTTATTCTAAAAGAATAATTAAGAAGGGTGGATACATAGTGTGGGCAAAAATCACGAAGGTGAAAAATTACAAAGAGGTTTAGACAATCGGCATATCCAATTAATCGCACTAGGAGGGGCCATTGGTGTAGGTTTATTCTACGGTTCAAGTGCAACGATTCAGATGGCTGGACCATCTATTTTAATCTCCTACTTAATTGGTGGTTTAGTTATTTTTACTATAATGAGAGCATTGGGCGAAATGGCTGTTGATGAGCCAGTGTCCGGTTCATTTAGTTCTTACGCGAATCGTTATTTAGGCCCGTTTGCGGGTTACTTAACAGGTTGGACCTATTGGTTTATGTGGGTTGTCGTCGGAATGGCAGAAATTACAGTGGTCGGCGTGTATGTAAATTACTGGTTTCCGGATATTCCACAATGGGTGACTGCATTGGCTACACTAGTGGTTATTACGATGATAAACCTAACTAGTGTAAAAGCATTTGGAGAGTTTGAATTCTGGTTCGCGCTGATCAAAGTGGTGGCTATTATTGGAATGATTGTGGTTGGATTAGGAATGATCCTCCTAGGTATCGGTAACGGAGGCCAGCCAATCGGTTTTACTAATCTATGGGCACATGGTGGATTTATGCCAAATGGAATGAATGGTATTTTAATGTCATTGGTTCTCGTGATGTTTTCATTTGGCGGGGTGGAACTGGTCGGAATAACGGCAGGGGAAGCGAAAAATCCTCGAAAATCAATTCCATCTGCCATCAACAATGTAGTTTGGAGGATTTTAATTTTTTATATTGCTGCATTAGGAATCATGATGAGTTTATATCCTTGGAATGAAGTAGGAACCAATGGCAGCCCATTTGTATTGATTTTTGATAAAGTTGGAATTCCTGGAGCAGCTCATATCATCAATTTTGTTGTGTTAACTGCAGCATTGTCTGCTTTTAATAGTGGTCTGTTCAGTACAGGCAGAATGCTTTACAATTTATCCCTTCAAAATAACGGTCCGAAATATTTTGGAAAGCTAAACAAGCATTCTACTCCAAGACGCGGAATCCTGTTTTCGTCTTCTTTTTTACTAGTGGCGGTATTTTTAAATTATATTGTTCCGGAAAAAGTATTTATGTATATTTCTTCTGTGGCAACCGTTGCGGTTATTACGAGCTGGACCATTATATTGGTCACACAAATCAAGTTCAGACAATCAAAAACAAAAGAAGAAGTAAAAAAACTAGCATTTAAAATGCCGCTATATCCAGCTTCATCCTATCTAGCCCTTGCTTTCTTAGCAGTAGTCGTCGTTTTAATGGCCTTTATAGAAGAAATGCGAGTCGCATTAATAGTAGCACCAGTTTGGTTTATAGTCCTATATGTCGGTTACCGTTTTAAAAAGTAGTAGTGTCAGTAAAGGTGTCAGGCACCATGTGAATTTTTTTCACATGGTGCCTGACACCTTTTTTACTTTATCCACCTTTTTTACTATCTCTAAAACAAGACTATGGTCGCGGTTTGAAGTGGACAAGGTTTGAATAACATGTAAGTAATCCTGAAAATTGCCATATTTATTTCGTTTTAGTTGAGGAGGTCAAGAATGATCGAATTTAAGCAGGTAAATAAGTTTTATGGGGATTTTCATGTTTTAAAAGATATTAACCTCACAATCTATCAAGGTGAGGTGGTCGTCGTAATCGGGCCTTCCGGTTCAGGAAAAAGCACCTTGCTCCGGTGCATTAATCAACTTGAGACAATTTCGGGAGGAACACTCACTGTTAATGGTATATCCGTTGGAGAGAAAAAATCAGATATCAATCAATTAAGACGGAATATTGGCATGGTCTTTCAGCACTTTTATTTATATCCGCACAAAACGGTTATTAAAAATATCACACTTGCTCCAATGAAAGTGCTGGGCAAATCCGAAGAAGAAGCGACAGATACTGCCAAACATTATCTTAATAAGGTGGGGATATTGGATAAGGCGAATGCGTATCCTTCTCAACTTTCCGGAGGTCAGCAGCAGCGAGTAGCTATCGCTCGCGGCCTAGCCATGAACCCGGAAATTATGCTTTTCGATGAACCCACTTCTGCACTGGACCCCGAAATGATTGGGGAAGTCCTCGATGTGATGAAAGCCCTCGCCAAGGAGGGGATGATGATGGTTGTGGTAACCCATGAAATGGGCTTTGCCAGGGAGGTGGCCGACCGAATCGTCTTTATGGATGAGGGGCGGATATTGGAAGAAGCAGTTCCGGCTGAATTTTATGCAAACCCGCGTGAAGAACGGGCGCGTCTATTTCTCAGCCGTATCTTAAATCATTAATTGGAGGTAAGAGGAAAAATGTTTAAAACAAAAAATTTCATGAAAATCGCGTTAGTAACCACAATGGCGGCCTTGTTTCTCGCTGGCTGCGGTGGGGACAAGGACTCTAAAGGGAGCAGCAAGGATGTCCTTGCTCAGATTAAAGAAGAGAAAAAGATTGTCTTTGGCGTTAAACATGATACTCGTTTGTTTGGCTTAAAAAATCCATCAACTGGTGAGGTCGAAGGGTTTGATATTGATCTATCTAAAGCCCTCGCCGAAGAAATGTTTGGCAAAGATGTGAAGCCTGAGTACGTCGAGGTAACATCGAAAACTAGGGTCGGCCTTCTGAATAATGGAAAGGTGGATGCGGTTGTTGCTACGATGACCATCACGGAGGAACGGAAGAAAGAAGTGGATTTCACCGATGTCTATTTTGATGCCGGACAATCCTTGCTGGTGAAAAAAGGAAGTAAGATCCATAGCATCAAAGACTTAAAGAAAGGAACCAAGGTGCTTGCGGTGAAAGGGTCGACCTCGACGATCAATATTCGTGAAAAAGCTCCTGAAACAACGGTCCTTGAATTCGAAAACTATGCGGAAGCTTTTACCGCCCTAAAGGCTGGTAAAGGGGATGCCCTGACAACGGATGATGCCATCCTTTATGGTATGGCCGAAGAAGATCCGTCATATGGGCTAGTTGGAGGAACGTTTACAGAGGAGCCATACGGAATCGCTGTGAAAAAAGGTAATAAAGCACTTGTCGATGAATTGAATAAAGCCTTGAAAAGTCTAAAAGATTCAGGCAAGTACGATGAAATTAAGAATAAATGGATTAAAAATTAAACCATATATACACAGTTTCTCTTCAGGATGGTTAGAGCCTGCTTTCAAGAGTATGGTCCTCCTCATCCTGTTTTATGAGGAGGTGAACATTTGCTGGATTTCTCGATACTAACCGATAATCTTGATGCATTTTTACAAGGATTAAAAATAACGATTATCTCGAGCCTAATCGCCCTACTATCCAGTTTCATTGGGGGTACATTGATCGCTGTCCTGCGCATGGCTCCAGTCAAACCCCTTAACTGGCTGGGCACAGCCTATGTTGAATTTATCCGTAATATCCCTGTGCTGGTGATTATCTTTTTCACTTATTTGGCTGGAAACTTTGGAGGGATGGCTGCTGGAACGATTGGTCTGACGATTTATACAGCTGCTTTCATTGCAGAAGCGATTCGTGCTGGAATTATGTCAGTCCCAAAAGGACAAATGGAAGCCGCCCGCTCGACAGGATTGAGTTATGGCCAGGCAATGAGACTGGTGGTTCTTCCTCAAGCTATTAAAATCGTCATCCCTTCACTTGGCAATCAATTTATCAATCTAGTGAAAAATTCATCCTTATTAGCTGTTGTCGCAGGAGGAGATTTAATGTATCAAGGGGATCTAATTTCGGCAAAGACATACGTCACCTTTGATACCTATATTCTAGTTGCTTTCTTTTATTTAATTTTAACAATCCCCTTAAGTCTTGGTGTAGGATTTTTAGAAAAACGCATGGCTCGAAGTCATTAAGGAGGTGCAGAGTTGGAATTTCTAGCACCGTTCATTGAAGTATATACCCTGGACCATTTTAAATTTCTACTCGAGGGATTTGCGGTCACTCTAAAGGTTGCAGCCATTTCCATAGTGCTCAGCTTTGTGATTGGCGGTCTCATTGGGACGTTAAGATATGCGCGGATTCCCGTGGTTTCTAAACTATTGGCTCTAGTTGTCGAGACCATTCGGAACCTGCCGTTGCTGCTCATTATTTTCTTTACCTATTTCGCTTTGCCGGAAATTGGACTTGAAATGGAGATATCGACGGCGGCAATTGCGGCTTTGACTGTTTTTGAATCTGCGATGATATCAGAAATTATCCGAGGCGGCTTAAATTCGATTGAAAAAGGCCAGATTGAAGCAGGACGGGCATCTGGATTAACTTACATCCAGACTTTACGGTACATCATCCTGCCTCAGGCGCTGAGAAGGATGGTTCCACCCATCGTAAGTCAATTTATTTCACTGCTCAAAGATACATCGTTAGCTGTCGTCATTGCCTTGCCGGATTTATTACACAACGGACAAATCATATACGCGCAAAAGGGCTCGTATGTGATACCTGTTTTTATCATCATGGCGCTCATGTACTTTATTGTGAATTACGCCTTGTCACTAGTCGCTAGAAAGTTAGAATTAAAGCAATCGTAAGCGATTCGGCTCAGTAATGGGGCCGGATTTTTATTATTTAAAAATAATACTATAGTACTATTTTCGACATATTAGCAAGAAATTTGTCGTATGAAATATATACTATATATTGATAGGAAAATATTGTATAATTCTTCTAGTATAGATAATATTTTCTATAAATCTAGTAAGAAGAGGTGCATGAATGAAGAAAAAAACACTTATATCTTTACCGGTATCTGCCTTTTTGTTAGCATCAACCATCTTCGCAGGAACAGGGCATGTGGCAGCGCAAACAGGACCAACAAAGGTCATAACGGGTGATAATCAGATTAACTCTAGTAAAATGCTCAGAAAAAGCCAAATGAAGAAAGTAGAGACAAAGAACAACAAAGCTTCTATTAGCCAGAAGACACAGAGTAAACTAGTAACAGAGATTAAGAGGAAATTGCAAAAGGAAGATTCACAGAGTAAAAATAAATACGAATCTGGCGAGTTAATTATTAAATATAAGAAAAAAGTGACTAGTGGGGAAATCAGTACACTTCAAAAGAAGTTTTCACTAAAATCAACGAAAAAATTTAAATCTCTAAATGCAGAGGTTGTAAAAATCCCTGCTGGTCAGAGTACGAATGAATACATAAATACTCTTAAAAAAGATTCAACGGTTGAATCCGTACAACCAAACTACAAATATTATCCTTCTGACATCAATAACGCTCCTAACTATTATGATCAATTATGGGGCTTGGAGAATTCTGGACAGCCTATAAAAGAGATAAATGGATTAAAAGATATAGATGTAGATGCACCTGAAGGATGGAACAAATTTGGTTCATCCCTGCCAGAAGTGGTGGTCGGTGTCATTGATACGGGCGTGGATATCAATCACCCTGACTTAGCAGGGGAAATTTGGACAAACACAAAAGAGTTAAATGGTGCACCAAATGTAGACGATGACCACAATGGTTATATTGACGATATCCATGGGTGGGATTTTTATAATGATGATAACACGGTCTATGATCCACTTGATGGGGATGAACACGGCACACATGTCTCCGGGACGATTGCTGCTGCTCTAGAGGGAACAGACCCTAAAACTACTAATAAAGGAGTTGTGGGTGTCGCTCCAAACGTGAGAATCTTACCGATAAAATTTTTAGGTCCTGATGGGGGAACAACAGCGGATGCCATCGAGGCCATTGCCTATGCGAAAACGATGGGCGTAAAAATAACCAATAACAGCTGGGGCGGGGAAGAATACGACCCATTACTCGAAGAAGCCATCGCAAATAGCGGTACTTTATTTGTCGCCGCTGCAGGGAATGATGGATTGGATAATGATGAGGGTGGAGCATATCCTGCAAGCTTTGAAAGTGCAAATATATTATCGGTTGCTGCAGTCGATAACAAGGGAATCCTAGCTCCCTTCTCCAATTATGGCTACGAATCTGTGGATGTGGCTGCACCTGGCGTGGACATTTTAAGTACAGTCCCTAAATTCCCATTGGATGAACTGACAAAAGCATTGAATATTACTCAGCCAGGCGCATCAGCACAAGTCGCCGGGGACAACTATAAGGCGATCTTTGATGGAATCGGGTACGAAAAAATTTCCGAGGCACAAAGACAAGAAGCTTTTGACAAGGCCTTAAGTTATTTAGAATTGGGGGAATCGTCTAGTAAGATTCTTCTTGTCCAAGATGATGAAAGTGATCTGGCAGACATATTTAAGGACGAGCCTGAACTTCGCGCCTTATTTAAAAACTATTTGCCTATTTATCAAAAACTAACGGCTAATCATACTTCAGTCCAAACGTTGAAGGTTAGTTCTAATTCTTCTCTATCTGATAACCTGAACAGTAGTGACTTATCTGCCTATGATGGGGTCATTTGGTTTACAGGAAACGGTCTAGGTTTCTTCTCTGAGGATGGAACCACTTTAACACCCAAAGATACCGATCTGTTAAAAACATACCTGTCTGGTGGCGGGAAATTGCTATTAACTGGACAGAATGCACTTTCTGGTCAAGAGAAATCCCCATTTGTTAAGGATTATTTGCATTTAAATGTTTTTGCGGATATAGGACCAGGTTTGGATGTGGAAGGTTTATCTGGTGGTATCTATGAAAATAGTAAATATGATGTGGATAGATTTGATACGCCTTACTACTTTGCTGATTTTGTTACTTCCAATGATCTAAATAAAACAATCATCAACACGAAATATGTTTCTGATTATACACAGGCATATGATTACTATAGCGGAACGTCTATGGCCGCGCCTCATACAACTGGCACCGCGGCTATGCTACTTGGATTACGTCCAAGCATGTCACCAGAAATGTTAAAGCTGTATACTAGTACAAAAGGAAAGAACCAAAATGCACTAAAAGGATTTGTGAAAAGTGGGAAACTTGTGAGTACTGTGAATCTTGATCACTTTGATGATAGTGAAACTCCAGGAATTCCGTTGGAAAAAAGCGTTACAAACGACACCCTGAATGCGGTAACAGATAAAAACGATGTGTTCGCCTTGTCCTTAAAAGAAGGGGAGGCACTTTCGCTCTCTCTAAATAGCAAAACAGGTACCGATTTTGATTTATATGTGTACGATGAATCAGCCATGAGTATAAATAATACGAATGGAATGGTTGCCTTCTCAGAGAATGTAAATACATCCAATGAATCAATTAAATTTACTGCACCTAAAACAGGAATTTATTTTGTTAATGTTTACGCCTACAAAGGTGCAGGAGACTATAAGTTATACACTGGTAATTTTGGAGGATCATATGAAGATGATTCAAACTCCATGACTTTCTTGGGGGAATGGATGCCTGTATTTAACCCAGAATATTCAGGGGAATCGGCAATGGCTCTAAATACAAAAGGGGAAGTTAACTTCTCTTTTGTGGGATACAGCTTTGAGTGGCAAGGATTTAAAGATCCAACACAAGGGATTGCCGATATTTATATAGACGGTACAAAAATTGCCTCTCCATCGCTTTATGCAAGTGCGTTTAAAGCAAAACAATCAATCTATAAAAAAGACTTTTTATCCTATGGCAGACACACGGTAAAAATTGTCTGGACCGGAAAAAGCGATCCTGCTTCCAGAAAAAGTGCTTCCGGGATTAATCTAGATAAGTTAATCGTAAGTAGTAATCCTGTTACCTTACAAGCGTCATATGATAGGAACAAGAAAGCTCCTGTTATTTCATGGGGTGCTGTAAAATGGGCACAATCCTACAGCATTTATCGCAAGGAGACCTCACAAGCAGACTACGTACAAATTGCAAAGTCTGTAGCTGGAACAAGTTTTACGGATACCACTGCAATGCCAAGAAAATCCTATAACTACACAGTAGTCATTAATACAAATGATAAAATGGAAACTCCTTTTTCACCGGCTATCTCTTACGTTTACGATGATGATATCAAAGGAAGTTTACCAATGGCAGGTTCCGTAAAAGGAAGTTTAAATACGGTAACTAAAGATGTTAATGATGTTTGGTCCAAACGATTAGATCAGGGAAAAACCTATGAAATTACTTTAAAAGGGCCTTCAGGAACCAATTTTAACCTTTCGTTATTCAATATAGGCACATCTACTATTTATGGTACGTCTGCCTTGAAAAAATCAAATGGTACTGCATCCGTTGAAAAAATCGTATTTAAACCAACGAAATCAGGACTGTATTATATCGTCCCCGCTGCTATAAAAGGGTCCGGTCAATATAGCATAACTGTTTCGGTCCAAACAACGAAATCAATTGAAAATACAGTTTCTACTATTAAATATTCAGGTTCTTGGATTAAACCAAAGTATACGAAAGCTTCCGGAGGCACGATTCATCAAACAAAGGGAAATTCTGGATCACTTGAATACTCATTTACTGGAACTGGAATTGCACTTTATGCGTTAAAATATAAGAATATGGGAAAAGCTGATATTTACATTGACGGTGTGAAAGTAAATCGAATCGACCTGTACTCTGCAAGCCACAAGTACAAAGCGAAAGTTTATGAGAAGCAAAATCTTGCCAATAAAGCACATAAAATAAAAATTGTAGCAACGGGCAAAAAGGCTAAAGCGGCAAAAAGTGCATATATTAATGTTGATGTATTTAAAGTCACACAGTTTACACCCGTTAAATAATTGAAACAATCCGGCTCAGAATTGAGCCGGATTGTTTTCGTTTGAAAATGTCTTTTAATAAAGAGCGAAAAAAAAAGAAGGTGAATTTCACCTTCTTCATTGATTAGTATATTTAATTTTAGCTTCGCTGAATCGTAGAGGTTGAGAAGCTTTTAACCATCTTTTGTAAGTTTCGATGTCCTTCTCTTAATTTTATTGTTTCTTCGATAATTTTTTGGAAGCCTTCCAAATCCCGATCCGTTGCATTTAATAAAGACTTTGGTAGACCTTCGACGATCTGTTGTAGGGTTAATTCCATATTCAAGCAAAATGACCACCTTTCAACTTATTCGTTAGACATCCGTTTCGTCTTCTTTACTATTTTTGTAACGAGAGGTATTTTTCCTGCTATTACGTTAAAAAACTTATCTACATTAATCCTCAAATTTCATGAAGAAATGGAAAATTCCTTCTTTAAAGGACAAATTAAGACGGTAAATCAAATATTACAATTCCTATTTGTAGAAAAATATTTGTGTTAAAAGGTTAATTTTGGGTACTATACATAAAACTTTTTAGAATTGCGATCACATTACATTTGATTAAAAGTTAATTTCAATCGTAACAAAAAAGGCAACTTTTTGTCTTTTATTAAAGGTGACTGACAATTTCTTTAAAAGTCATTAAATACACGCTCAATCGACAAATTATTAAAAATTGTCATTTATAATTGCATTTGTGGAAAGGAGTTGTTAGCCTTCTTTATGAAAAAAATCAAACGAATTTCTGCTCATCAAAAAAGGCAATATTTAATAAATGAACTCATTAGGTTCGGAATTTACAAAAAAAATAATAAACATCTCTATGAATGGACTTTGAGTGAATTAGAAACTGAGTATCAAAATATTGATGCAAGTGAGCTGGAACTTAGCAGCAATCTACAACTGAAGTGATAATAAATACATTATTTGGAATTTTCGCAAGCAAGAATGTTGTGGAAAGATTTACGATTAACTATAGTGAAAAATATGATAATTAATAATACTTTGGAGGTTTATCATGAAAATTGTGGCAATTGTAGGTAGCTTAAGAAAAGAATCGTATAACATGCATCTAGCAAAAACAATCCAAGTCCGTTACGAGAATAAAATGGAGATTGAAATCGCTGATATCCGTTCTCTCCCATATTTTGACCAAGACGAGGAGAATAACCCACCACAATCTGTAAAGGAATTTAAGGAGGCAATCGCAAGTGCTGATGGGGTTCTTATCATTACTCCAGAATTCAATTGGTCCATTCCTGGTGTGTTAAAGAACGCGTTAGATTGGGCTTCAAGAGTAGACAAGGTTTTCATTGGTAAACCTGTGATGGCATTAGGAGTGACCATGGGCCAGCTCGGAACGGTTCGTGCTCAAATGCACTTACGTGAGATTCTAGCAGCACCTGGTATTCAGGCTAAAATCCTGCCGCCAGGTGGAAATGAAATATTGATTGGTCTAGCGAGTCAGAAGTTTGATGATCAAACAGGTCAGTTGGTGGATGAAGGGACACTTAGTTTCTTAGATAGTAAAGTTGATACATTTATTGATTTTGTAAAATCGATCTGAAATGACTGGAAATCACTTAAAGCAAAAACCGACCACTCTTTAATCGTGAATGGTCGGTTTTTTAATTAGGTTCAAATAACCTGTTTAAGAGATACTTTAAACAATCTGAGTTAAGCCCACACTAATTGGTGTAGCAGGACGTCCAAGAAGTTTCTCAAAATCGTTGCTCTCCACTGCTAGTGTACCTTCTAGAATGCCTTTTTGGATATCAACAAGAAAAGGAAGCAGGAATTCTGGTACGCCAGCCCCTTTCATAATGTCAGCGTAAGTGGAATCATCGACTTGGTGCACAGGGACTTCTTTACCCAATACAGTTCCAACTGCTGATGCCATTTCTTCCTGGGTCAATAACTTGCCAGAAAGTTCGTAAATAGTGTTTTCGTGCCCTGTACCTGATAAGACCACTGCTGCTGCTTCTGCATAATCTTGTTGCAATGCCCAGCCAACTTTTCCTGATCCTGCTGAAGTAACCCAAGGGGCTCCTGCAAGTACGCCCTGAATACTTGAACTTTCATTCTCTAAGTACCAATTGTTCCGTAAGAAAGAATAAGGTATGCCTGTTTTTAATATAGCTTCTTCTGTTGCTTTATGCGTTGGAGCAAGGAAGTTTTTACTTTCTGCTGCGTTGGCTAGGCTAGTATAAGCAATAAATTTAACTCCAGCACGCTCTGCTGCAGCAACTGCATTCGTATGCTGTCTAATTCTGGTTTCATTGTCCCCGTCTGCAGAAATCATTAATAGCCGATCAATTCCTGAAAAAGCGGCATCCAATGTATCTGGGCGATCAAAATCTCCCTGACGAACCTCTATTCCACGAGCCCGTAATCCTTCTGCTTTCTCTGGGTTACGAACACTTACAGCTAGTTGATTTGCTGGTACATTTTTCAATAATGCCTCGACCACTTTTGTCCCCAATTTCCCTGTTGCGCCAGTAACTAATATTTTCATTGATCGTTACCTCCAATTATTTTTAATAGCTTACCTAAAATCAATGTTTTCTTGTATCTAATTCGAATACCTGTATTCATAATAGATACATCCAAGATTTTTGTCAACGATTTTATCTACCTTTTTTATTTTTTATGAATTTTAAGGTATAATAAGCTGTAATCAAATTAAATACATGTATTATGCAATAATTGTGATCAAATAGTAAGAAGGTGAATGAAATGTCAATCAGCAGCCGATTTTCCGTGGGTATTCATATATTGGCTCTTATTGAATTAAATAAAGAGGGGACCAACTCATCGGAATTTTTAGCAGACAGCGTAAACACGAACCCCACCTTGATAAGAAAAATTATGGGGATGTTAAAAAAAGCTGGGTTAATTGTCGTACAACCAGGTATTGCAGGAGCAAAACTAGCAAAGGAACCATCATATATAACATTGCTTGACGTTTATAAGGCGGTAGACGTAGTCCAGGAAAAAGAATTGTTTAGTGTCCATGAAAACTCACACCCTAATTGCCCTGTGGGAAGGAACATTCAAGATTCTATTACTCCTATATTGACAACGGCTCAATTAGCAATGGAAAAGGTACTCGGAAATGTAACTATTGAAGACATTGTTAAGGATATTGTTGAAAAAGAAAAATTTAATGTCTAATAAATATAAAATGAACATATCTTCATTTTATAATCTTAAAAACGCCAGCTCATTGAATTATTTCAATGGGCTGGCGTTTTTTCTATCTTGAGAGGATGGTTTGATGGTTGTTATGATTTGGGGGCACCATTGGATAGACGTTTTCTTCTTCCATAATATTAAATTCGATGAGAACGGGTCCGGTCTTCTGAAATGCCTCCGAAATGACTTGCTTGGCTTCTTCTTCAGTCTGGGCGCTAAACCCTGCTACACCATAGGCCTGAGCCAATTGAGCGAAATTCGGTGAACACACTTTAACCTGTGAATAGCGGCGCTGATAAAACAGTTCTTGCCATTGACGCACCATGCCAAGATAGCCATTATTTAGAATGGCGATTTTTAACGGCAGCTGATACTTTACAGCTGTAATCAATTCCTGAAGATTCATCTGAAAGCTGCCATCGCCTGAGACACAAATGACAGACCTTCCCGGTATAGCAGCCGCAGCACCAATCGCCGCAGGCAGACCGTAGCCCATGGTCCCTAAACCGCCAGATGTAATCAGAGTCCGCGGCCGGGTAAATGCATAATGATGGGCAGTCCATATTTGATGCTGGCCCACATCGGTTACGACCACAGTATCCTTAGTGGAATGGTCACTTAACAGCCGAATAACTGACTGGGGGCTAAGGACACTATTGGATCGATCAAAACGAGGGACCGTCCGTTTCCATTCCATCGCTTCACTGATCCAATTTCCTGCATTTTCATTAATTTTTCGATCATCTAATTGATTCTTCAATTTATTAAGAAACTCTTTGGCATCGCTGACAATCGGTAAATCAACAGGGATGATTTTATTGATTTCAGCAGGGTCGATATCGACATGAATCTTTTTCGACGAGGGTGAAAAGCCACTAATTCTTCCTGTTACCCGGTCACTGAAACGTGCCCCAATACTAATTAACAGGTCGCAATGATGGACCGCTTTATTCGCTGCAAATGTCCCATGCATTCCGAGCATCCCTAGGTAAAACGGGTTACTTGCTTCGATGGAACCAATGCCCATAAGCGAGCTGACGACTGGGATACGAGTCAGTTTTACAACCTCTCTTAAGGAATCTGCCCCTCCTGAAGCAATAACCCCGCCCCCAACGAAAATCACTGGCTTTCTAGCCGTTTCAATTAAACGCTTGGCCATTTCGATTGAATTTTCTAAGGATTCCCGTCTAGCTTTTGTTTGAACAAAACGGTGATTCTTTGTTTCATTCAACGAGGTATCTGTAGTGAGTTCAAGTAAAACAGGCCCAGGTCTTCCATCAACAGCAATATTTACGGCATGCTTAAAAGCTTTTTGAATACATTCGGTAGAGTTTACTTTTAACGTGTGCTTCAATATTGCCATGGTAAGTCCGGAAATGTTTAATTCCTGAAACGCTTCGCAATTGGTATGAAGGGTTTGATCCTCTATTTGCCCGGCAATGATGACCAACGGAACCGAGTCGCAATAGGCCGTTGCAATTCCTGTTATGCTATTGGTAATTCCTGAAGCAGTTGTTAGCAGGACGACACCAGGTCTGCCTGTAGCCCGCGCAAAACCATCAGCAGCATGAACCGCCGCTTGTTCGTGCTGCATCTGAACATAACGAATTTTTGTGTTTTTCGAAAGCAAAGCCTCTTGGCCTGTACAGCCAAAAAGGCATTTCACACCCAGCGAACTTAATGAATCGATCAACTGTTTCACATTTGAATTTCCTTTTATCCAAGTCATTCCTTCACCTGATTTCTATTTTTAAAGAATATTCTAAAATATCAGGACTTATTTGTATGTGAAATAAATCATATTTTCGAATGTTTTAATTAACTCCCAAAAATCTCTTCAACAGCGCAGCGCTTGTTCGGAAATCAACAGACAAGTATAACACAACCTATAATTAAAAGATTATCTAGACGATAATAATGACATAAAGTAAAATTAAAAAATATGTAAGTTTAATAGAAAGATTTAGCGATTGAAATATTCTATTTTTTCCAATAAATATAATTCGATAAACAATTAAACAGTTAAAAGACGTTAGGAATTAAGGAGGTCTTATGAAATTTAAAACAAAGCTCTATACAAGCATTGGGTCATTACTAGTGTTATTTTTTATCATCGCGGTTATTTTAATGAACATGCTCAAACAAACGACAGTTAATATGAACATTGTTGTAAATGATTTAAATGAAAGAATCGAAATGGCTTCCGAGATTAAATACGAGACTTCGAGAATAGGTCTAGAACTAACCTCGATGTTAACTGTTCGAGGTAAAGATATCCAATTAGATGCAGCGAATTCTTGGGAAGATTCCCATACAAAATTGCAATCTGCGATAGAATCACTAGAAAAAATGGACAAGCAGGAGAAATCGAAGGAACTGATTGCAAAATTTAAAACCTTGCATGACCAGTATTTATATATGGGTCAACAGGCTTTGACAGCCAAAAAACTAAATAGGGAAATGGAAATTCCGGCTGATTTTTGGACGGATTCTGAACTGATTAGTCAAAGAATGATTCAAATTGCCGATCTTCTCTATGGATTGCAAGAACAAAAGATGAAAGATGAACTATTAAGATCTAAAGACACATACAACTGGGCTGTCACCATCATATACATTTATCTTGCCATTGCCTTATGTATTGGGATTGTGTTCACGATTTGGATTATTAGAGGTATCACAAATAATCTTAACAAAATAACAGAAGTGATGAAAAGTGCGATCACAAGTGATTTTAGTTCATTACCCCGAATTAAGATTTCCTCTAAAGGTGAATTGGCTGAAATTGCTGTTTCATTTAATAAAATGGCCCATGCCCTAGAGGAACAAAGTAAACTAGAGAAACAATTAAAAGAAGAAGCAGAAGATCAAAGTTGGCTCAATGCGAAAATTGCTGAAATAGCCACCATCTATCCTGAAGTAGAAACTGTTTCTATGTTAGCGGAATTATTAATTACTAAGCTTGTTCCAATGGTGGGAGCAAGTTGCGGAGTTTTCTATGTTAAGGAAGTGGAAGAGAGAGAGCAGTATTTAAAGAAGATATCGGCCTATGCTTCGCTAGATGATAATAAAGATTATATGCGGTTTCGTATTGGAGAGGGACTTATCGGACAATGCGCCCTTGAAAAACGTTCTATTTTACTCACCAATGTTCCAGACCATTACGTAAAAATAGGATCAGGCACAGGAGCAGGATCACCCAAAAATATTATGATTTTACCGATTCAATTTGAAAATGAAGTACAAGCTGTCATGGAAATTGCTTCATTTGAGTCTTTTAGTCCCCTGCAGGTAAAGTTATTGGAAGCAGTTATTCATAATATTGGTATCAAAATAAACAGTATTGTGAGCCATATGAAAGCAGAAAGATTATTGCAAGAATCACAAGCATTGACAGAAGAACTCCAAGCTCAATCAGAAGAACTGCAGTTACAACAAGAGGAATTAAGGACGACGAATGAAAAACTTGAGGAGCAGTATATAGCCTCTGAACAAAAGAACAGGGAAATTGAAAAGGTGAGAGAGGATCTTGAAGAAAAAGCGCAACAATTAGAGCTCAGCTCACAATATAAATCCGAGTTTCTAGCCAATATGTCACACGAGTTAAGAACGCCACTTAATAGTTTACTAATTTTAGCGCAAATACTTGCTGAAAATGGGGATGGAAATCTTACCGTTGAACAGGTGGAGTATATCCGCACCATCTACTCATCTGGTAATGATTTACTTCTATTAATCAATGATGTATTAGATTTGGCGAAAGTGGAGTCAGGAAAATTAGATGTAAATCCAAAAGAGGTAAATCTTAATGATGTTCAAGATTTTATCGAAAGACAATTTGCCCCTCTTGCGATTCAAAAAAATGTACAGTTTTCAATTAAGATGCAACCGAGTTTAGCAGGGACAGTCTATACAGATGAACAACGGTTACAGCAAATTTTAAAAAACCTCCTTTCTAATGCGTTTAAGTTTACTGAACGTGGCAGTGTATCATTAGATATACGGAGGGAAAGAAAAGACGTCAGTGGGGAGCTTATTGAGGGAGGTTCCCGAGAGCAAGCGATGCTTGCTTTCTCCGTTATTGATACAGGCATAGGCATTGATAAAGACAAACAAAAAACGATATTTGATGCCTTTAAACAAGCAGATGGAACGACAAGTCGTCAATATGGCGGGACTGGATTAGGACTATCCATTAGTCGCGAAATGGCCCAGCTATTAGGTGGATATATAGAGGTAAGTAGTACGAAGGGATATGGAAGCACCTTCACTTTATATTTGCCATTCATTCAAACAAACAGCCATATAGTAGAAAATACTGCTTTTGAAGAAGCCGCCATAAGTCTTTATGAGGATGATTCTCTGAAAGATATAGAAGGCCCAATAAAACAAGAGGGGATTTCTTCTTTGAAAAACAAGAAAATTCTCATTGTGGATGATGATATACGAAATGTGTATGCCTTAACCATCGCGCTTGAGAAGTTTGAAATGGATATCATTGTAGCAGAAAATGGCCGTGAGGGAATTGAAGTATTAAAGGAAAACCCAGAAACAGACCTCGTTTTAATGGACATTATGATGCCTGAGATGGATGGGTTTGAAGCAATGCGGCGCATTCGTCAAATGACTGAATTTCAAACCATACCAATCATCGCTCTCACGGCTAAGGCAATGAAACGCAGCCGAGAAGAATGTTTAGAGGCGGGAGCAACGGATTATATCAGTAAGCCGATCAACTTAGACCAGTTATTTTCCTTAATGCAAGTATGGTTGTATAGTAAGGAGGGGTAGAGATTTTGATAAAGAAACCTAATATTCTACAGATGGATACAGATGAGATAGAAAGAATAGAAATCGATTTACTACTTGAAGCCGTATTTCGATTTTATGGTTATGATTTTCGAAACTATGCCTTTCCTTTCATCCAAAGGAGAATTAACCATCGTGTTCGTAAGGAAAATCTGCCTAGTATATCTGCGCTTCAGGAAAAGGTACTTCGTGATCCAGTTGTTATGGGGGAATTGCTTTCGGATTTCTCGATTAATGTAACAGAGATGTTTCGGGATCCTTCATTTTTTAAGACATTCCGAACAAAGATCATCCCGGTAGTAAGGGATTATCCTGAAATTCGAATTTGGCATGTTGGCTGTTCTACAGGAGAAGAGGTCTATTCGATGGCTATTCTTTTGCATGAAGAAGAGATTTACGAAAAAACGAGAATATTTGCTACTGATATTAACAAATGTGTTTTAGAAAAGGCGAAGCAAGGGACCTTTCCATTAGACAGGATGCAGCTCTACACTAAAAATTATATCGAGGCAGACGGGAAAAGGGCCTTTTCGGAATATTATAAGGCAGTAGATGATAAAGTATTTTTCCATCCCTTTTTGCAAAAAAATGTAGTCTTTGCCCAGCATAATTTAGTAACAGACCAATCATTTAACGAGTTTGATATTATTATATGCCGTAATGTCTTAATCTATTTTAATAAGGATCTTCAAAATCATGTCCACACGTTACTATATAAAAGCCTAAGCCCAGCAGGGTTTCTTGGGTTGGGTATAAGAGAGGGGATAAAATTTACAAGTTATGAACACTGTTACGGAGAATTTGACGGATCAGAAAAACTCTATCGAAAAGTTAACTAGTCCCCATTCTAATAAGGTAAATATATTAATGGTGGATGATCATCCTGAAAATCTATTAGCATTGAAAGCTGTACTTACATCTCCCAATTATCACTTGGTTAGCGCGAATTCAGGTAAAGAAGCGTTAAAGTGTATGCTAAAACAAGATTTTGCTGTTATTTTACTGGATGTACAAATGCCTGGGCTAAATGGTTTTGAAACAGCGAAGCTTATTAAGGCCAGAGAAAAAACCAGACATATTCCCATCATTTTTATAACAGCCATTAGTTTTGATATGGAACATGTGCATGAAGGGTATTCAGTCGGGGCCATCGATTATATTATGAAACCCTTTAATCCCAAAACATTGAAATATAAAATTGAACAATTTGTAAAAATTCATCAAAATCATCAAGAAAATATCGTTCAAACCGATCGAGAACGTATAGTTGAACTGAATGAAATGAATAAAAGGCTAGATAGAACCACCTTAAATTTACGTCGGACAGAGGCATTATCTAAGGCAATTGGTGAAACCATTGTTGATACGATCCTCACGTTTGACGATCAAGGGTTTATATTATCAGTAAATCCTGCTGTAAAAAGCATGTTTGGATACAGTCCTGAGGAATTAACCGGCAGCCATGTAGTGGGGCTTTTTAAAGAGTGGATGGGAACGGGTGTCCAGGCTTCTTCGTTTTCATTCTTCACTTCAATAAAAGAATCTGTAGGAAGAGTGATAGAATCGGTAGCTGCTCGGAAAGATGAAAGCCACTTTTATGCGGATATTCTAATTGGTGAAACCACCATTGAAAAGCAACACCTCTTTGTTTGCAGCATTCGAAATGTCACAGAAAGAAAGCAGATTGAAGAGATTAAGAAACTTCAATTCAATAATATGGAACAAATGGTAGAAAATCGAACGGAAGAACTGTTAAGGGCTAATGAGAGGCTGCAAAATGAGATAGAGGAACGAGAAAGGATTGCCAGCCATCTGTACCGTTCCCAAGAAAGATTTCGTAAAATCTTTGAATCTAGTCCCTGTTTAATGGCGATTTTTTCTCAGAAGAATTTAACCTTTATTGAAGTAAATACTAGTTGGTTAAACTTTACAGGTTATAGCATGGAAGAGTTGGAAAATCACAAAATAAATGTTAAGAATTTTATCGATGAATCCACAGGAAAACCTATCAATCTAGATTTGAAAATTCGTAATAAGAAAATTAGCTATAAGACGAAAAACGGCGATATTCGCGACGGACTATTATCGACTGAAATGATTGATATCCATCCTGAACCATGTACACTCATTGTTTTAACAGATATTACAGAAACCGTTCACCTAGAGAAAGAGATGTCTCGCTTAGACCGTTTGAATTTAATCGGTGAGATGGCAGCAGGAATCGCCCATGAAATTAGAAATCCCATGACTACTGTTCAAGGGTTTTTACAATTATCAAGGAATGACAGCGCAAATTTATCAGCAGAAATCATTGATTTGATGTTAGAAGAATTAACAAGGGCGAACTCCATTATCACAGAATTTCTTAATCTAGCCAAAAACAAGGTCAGTGTGAAGAAAAAGCAAAACTTAAATACGATCCTTGAAGCATTATCTCCATTAATTCAAGCAGAAGCCTTTCGGGCTAGCAAACATGTTAAGCTGGAGTTAAATCAGTGTCCGGATATATTCATCGATCAGAAAGAAATTCGTCAACTGGTTCTAAATATTGCTCTAAATGGGCTGGATGCCATGTCGTCTAACGGAAAACTTACGATCAAAACATATACAGAAAAACAGGCCGTCATTTTAGAAATAAAAGATCAAGGACATGGCATTAGCCCGGAAGTACTACAAAAATTAGGAACACCTTTCTTTACAACAAAGGAGACAGGAACTGGATTAGGTTTGGCGATCTGCTACAGTGTTGCCAAACGACATCATGCCGAAATAGATATAAAAACCGGGGATGAGGGGACTGTTTTCTCAATCCGCTTTCAACTAAGTGCCAGTCCTAATCAGTGATTGTTTCTTTTCTTATATGAAAAGAGAGGGGAGGATATAGTGTTCAAAAATGGAAGACTAGTATTTCTTGTTGGAATAGTTATTGCTGTCATTATTTTCATGTTTATTTCTAATTCATTTGCAGATAAGAGACCGAGAGTTGTTGTTGTTTTTAAAAATTTAAACTCACAATATTGGGAAATTATGAAAGCAGGAGCAGAAAAAGCGTTCAGTGACTTTGGAATGGATGGGAAAGTCATTGCCCCTGTTAATGAATCTGCTATAGAACAAAGTAGATTATTAGAAAAGACCTATCAAGAAAATCCAGATGTATTGATTGTCTCACCTACTGATTCCACAGTTATACCTATACTGGAAAAGTTTACTGAAAACAAAAAAATACCTGTATTACTAGTAGATAACGATTTTCCATGGGAAAATAAAACATCCTATATCGGAACCAATAACGAAGAATTAGGAAAAAAAGCAGGCGCCCTTTTAGCCTCACAGCTTCAGCCTGGAAATAAAGTGGCCATTATCGGTGGAGATTTGTCTGTCTCCGTATTTAAAGAACGGATAAGTGGAGCAAAAAAAGCTTTAAAAGATGCAGGGATCATTGTAGCGTCTGAAACAGCAGGGATATCGCCTGATCCCAAGAATATAAAAAAAGAAATGACAAAGATATTGCGTGAACATCCTGATGTTAAGGGGATCTTTGCAACTCATGACCTCTCCGCATTGCTTGTAATAAAGGAATTGAAGGAACAAGGTGTTACCATTCCAGTCATTGGAGCAGACGGCATACCTGATATGCTGAAGTTAATCAAGGATGGAACAATATCTAGTACAGTGGCCCAAAACCCTTATGATATGGGATATTTGGCCGTTGAAACAGCATTGAAAGTAACAAAAGGTAAAAATGTTAAAAAAGTCGTTGATACCGGTGTAGATATCATCATTAAAGAGAATGCAACACAGAGATTAGACTTCTATAAATTTTTAAAATAAGTAAATGGGTGTCAGGCACCATCCATTTTATGGATGGTGCTTATTTTTTCAAACGAAGTGAAAGCAACTTTCAATTATCACCTAGGGATTTATTACCATTTTAACGTTGGGACAAAGAATGATTTCGGACGTAAGGACCTATTTCACCTTTGGAACAAAACATATGTTCCTATTTTTAAAATTACATGATAAAATAAAAGAGCAATAGAGTAGGATTTCTCAAGGGTGATTGGCACATTCCCATCAGAAAGGGGGTGATGCTGATTGACAGTATTTGAAACTTTTATGATTATGTTTGGATTTGGTAGCCTTATCCTTGCAGTTCTATCATTTAATCAAAAAAAATAATCCACCCTAAAGTTAGCTGCCCAAGGTGGATTACTTACACTTAATGCTGATTCCCTTGCATCGGAACCTGCTATTGCATGACCGTTAGGTGTTACCAGCACCCACGGTCATTTTAATTTATGCGATTATATAGATATATTATAACTAAAATACCAGTAAAAGAAAATAGAGTATGAGTTTTAGGTTTTTAATGAATTTATTGATGACCAGAGGAACCAATTCTATTCTTTCCATGGAATTATCAACTAGTCGGTACATTCAGTACCGTTTTAAGTAGCAATTTTATTATAAGCTGGTCGATCAAAAAGCTGCTGATTCTCGCATCTAGGATCAAGAGGCTTCGCACTTATTGGTTGGGGGATCAAGTGAAGCGACCGGGTTGATTAATAGACGGAAAAATTCCGCTTAATTATGAAATATTATTAAAAAAGGCTTTAATAGACGGAGAAATTCCGCCTATTAACTCGAAAAATTCGAAAATAGGGGATTTTGCTTTGCATAAGCGGAAAACCTTCCCTTATTTACCCCGAAATGAGCTCCATTCTGCATATAACCGGAAAATCTCCGTTTATTATACTTTTGCTGGTTACTCGATTAAGGACAAACTGCCAACCGGCAGCCAATAACAATGTAAGGGTTGTAGATATCGAACTTACTTCTGAAGATTTGGCTCGTATTGATGCTGTATGTCCAAAGTCATTTGGTAGACGTTATCGGGGATGATGTAACCGGTCAGTTTGGTACAAAAATCTCAGGTTGGATGAGTATAGCATACGCTTATGTAAGAAGGAATTTTCCCCAGCTTACATTTCCCATATAAAGACATCAATCCCCTAATTTTCTTTCTGCTTAGTTTAAGAAAATTAGGGGTTTATTTTCTAAAAAACGGTGCCAACTATTCCTTTTTTAATCTTCCAGCCTTTTTAGCGGCTTCTTTTAGGATGACTTCGATTTGTGCATTAACACTTCTTATTTCATCTTCGGCCCATTTTTCCAGCACTTCATATAACTTCGGATCAATCCGAAGTGGAAATGATTTTCGTTTGCTCATTTATTACACGACCTTAATAGATGCTTCCTGTATTAATAATGGGCTGCGTTCCCTTTTCAGAGACAATGGCGACCATCAGGTTATTGACCATCTGCGCTTTTTTCTCTTCATCCAGTTCAACTATTTCTTGCTCTGCGAGTTGGTCGATCGCAGCTTTGACCAGTCCTACGGCACCGTCGACAATCACTTTTCGAGCAGATAATACAGCTTGAGCTTGTTGTCTTTGCAGCATGGCTGAAGCAATTTCAGAAGAATAGGCAAGATGCATGATTCTTGCTTCGATGACATCCACGCCAGCTACATCCAATCTTTTTTGTAAATCATACATAAGCACATCCGCGACTTCATCGCTATTTTGACGAAGGGTTAATGGATTTTCAGCATGGTCGAACGAATCATAGGCATATCTGCTTGCAATATGACGCAGACCAGTTTCACTTTGAATTTGGATGAATTTATTATAATTTTCAACGTCATACAATGCTTTTGCTGCATCTCTTACTTTATATACTACAACCGCAGCAATCTCAATGGGATTTCCTTCAAGATCATTTACTTTTAATCTCTCACTGTTAAAGTTTGTTACTCGTAAGGAGACACTTCTTTTGAATGTAAATGGAATGGTGGCCCATAATCCTTGGTCTCGGATGACACCCAGATAGGTACCGAAGAAAGTTAATACTTTTGCTTCGTTAGGCTGAACAATGGTCAAACTTGTTGCAAGGATTAACCCTAAAATTATGAAGATGACGCCAGTAATTTTCTCTGTGATCGTTCCAGTTACGATTAAAAAGATGCCAAAACCAATACAAAAAAGAGCAATGACCAGTGCAGCAAACCCATTCATTTTAAAAATAGATTTTTCCTTCATTACGTTCCCTCCATTGTGAATAAGTGATATAAAAGTGATATCACAATTATATCATATTCGGTTGTCAAAAGTGGAAATTCTTTTCAATTTAAGAAAATATGGAGGAGAGTATCGAAAGGAATATTTCAAGCTCTTGTAAAATATTTATATAAAAAACTAACTGTCCCTGTAGAGCTTTAAGAAGGGAGTAAATTCCTTGAATCGAAATCGAAATAAAAATGTACAATTAACCATTGTAATACTGGTTTGCTTATTGGCCATTCTGATTGTCCATGCGCTTCTGAATATTAGAATTTACTTTGTATACAGTACCGGTCTTGGTCCTATTTTTTTAATAGGATTGATTCTTTTCCTCATTGCTTTACTTTATTTCAAAGGGTAAACAAGAATATTGTATTATCACTTGCCAAATGGTAAAATATAACTCCATTGTGAAAGAAAGCATCTGCAAAAAAAATTGTAGATGTTTCTTTTTGTGCGTGTTCCATCCCTATAAACTCTATTGAGAGGTGACGGATTAAGAGAATGAGTTCAAACAAACAAAAATCAGTTCGGGAACATAAAGATTATCAAGAAGAAGTGGAACGCTTAGAGTTTACGAAGGAATTTATTAAAAGCGTGTTGGAAATGTCAAAGGGGAATAAAGAACAGTTCGTGGAGAATTTGAAAGAAGCCTTTGCGGATTTGGATACGTCAGATAGTAGTTTAAGCTACATGACCCTCCTGACGAATGCTCAATTTTTAGAATTAGCCGAGAGTGAATTGGAAAGGTTAGAGAGCATCATCGGCAAACCGTACTTCTCTCGAATCAATTTTACGAGCAGTGGTGATACCAACGAAGAGATTTTATATATTGGAAAAGCCTCATTGTTTGACCGTGTCAATCAGATCCCTATTATTGTCGATTGGCGGTCACCGATTGCCAATGTTTACTATGATGGCCGTCTTGGGAATGTAACGTATGATGCTTACGGAGAAACGCAAAGTGGGTATTTATCGCTAAAGAGGCAGTACGAAATTGAGAATGGATTTTTAAAAGATATTAGAGATATCGATTTAACCACGCATGATGAATTATTACAAAAATCCTTATCAGGAAAAGCAGATAATCGCTTAACCGAGATTGTGGCGACCATCCAAAATGAACAAAATGAAGTCATTAGAGCCTCACTTAAACATCCCATTATCGTTCAAGGAGCTGCTGGAAGTGGAAAAACAACCATTGCTCTCCATCGAATTTCCTACTTTCTATACTCTTCTGGATATCGATTTCCTCCAGAAAAATTGATGATTCTTGCACCTAATAAATTATTTATTGATTATATTTCCGCGGTCCTTCCTGATCTCGGGGTAAACAAGATTAAACAAACGACTTATATTGAATTTATGAGTAAGTGTTTAGGGAAGAAAATGAAATTAATCTCTCCTAATTCAAAATTAATGGCACTCATTAACGGAAACGAAAAATCAAACATGATTCAATGGGTTTCCAGTTATAAAGGATCGCTGGAATTTAAGGAGGTCATCGACAATTACTTAAAAGAAATTGAGTTTAATTTGGCCCCTTCCGAGGATTTTATGATTGAAAAATCTCGCCTGATAAGAGGAGGGAGACTCAAAAAACTATTTATCCAAGAATTTCAATACTTACCTATCTATAAGAGACTGGATAAAATTAAAAATATCTTAGCAAATGATCTAAGATTAAAAAAATCGATGATTCTTTCTAAAATTAATAACAAATATGACGATGCTTTAGAAAAACTTCTTTTTAGCGGCCGGCCGGAATCAGAAAAAAGGAAGGAAAAAGTAATCAGTTTCATGGATTCAAAAGAAAAAAGAATCAGTTCTGTGGAGAAGGAGTCGAAGGTCGCGATAAAAAATTATATGGCGCCTTTTGTTAAGAAAGATATTTTTACTTTATACAAGGAACTGATGACTTCGCCTGAACTTTTACAAAAGTATGCACGTACACTTTCAGAGAAAGAATGCAGAGCGTTAAGTAAATATTGTCAAAGAAATTATGATAAAAAAGCACTAGAACTAGAGGATTATGCCCCGTTATTCTATATGAAGGCAAAATTAGAAGGAATCGAAGAACCATATAAAATGAAGAGTATTTTCATTGATGAAGCCCAAGATTATAGTTATTTTCAATTTGCCGCACTTAGAGCGGGTTTTGAAACAGAATTATTTACGATTGTGGGAGATTTAGCGCAAGGGATTCACTCATATCGAGGGTTAAAAAGCTGGGAACCGTTAGTCAAGGAAATATTTCCAACTGCGAATTATCAAACATTACAAAAGAGTTATCGAACCACGGTCGAGATCATGCAGTTAGCCAATGACATACTATCCATTATGAATCAAGACTTGCCAAAAGTGGAACCAGTTATCCGCCATGGGGACAAACCCCGCTTTACGAAAATCGATCCTGCAAATTTAGAACAAGTAAAACAAATCCTTGAAGATGATATTCAGATGATCAAAAAGGAAGAGTTGAACTCGATTGCGATTATTGGAAGAACCGACAAAGAGTGCCTACGAATACATAACATGCTGGAAAATAGCAATCTTCCAATACAGCTATTAGAAGAAAAAGAAGATATGAAAAAGGGCAGCGTGGTTATCTTACCTTCATACCTTTCAAAAGGATTGGAGTTTGATGCGGTACTGATTGTTGCTCTAGATGAAAAGTACAGTGATGAAGAGTTAGATATTAAATTGTTGTATGTAGCCATGACAAGACCAATGCATCGATTGTATCTATACGCAAGTTCACCTTCGGACTTGTTATTGGATCGAGTACCACCGGGACGTTTCTAGTGGTCAGTTAAAAAGCTGTGGAGTGCAAAAAAAGTACAGGGGGGAGAAGGATATGCAAAACCTTACAACCTTATTTCATAAAAGAATAGGTATGCCCAATATCGAAAAAATTACCTTTGAAAAGTTACCGGAGGTTCTTGAAAAAACAGCACGTAACATCCCATTTGAAAATTTATCAATTATTGAAAACAAAACAGGTAAGATTACAAAGGAAAACGTAATCAATAAAATTGTGGCAAGAAACGAAGGCGGCCTTTGTTACGAATTAAATCCGCTTTTTTATTTTTATCTCATAGAAAATGGCTTTAACGCAGTCCTAACAGACGGTGTTGTTTATAATCATGCTGCTGAAGAGTATATTCAACTTGGAAGGACGCATGTAACGGTACTTTTAAATCACGAGGGACAGACGTATTTAATTGACACAGGCTTTGGGGGGAATTTACCTTTAAAACCTGTGCCTTTATCGGGTGAGACTGTTACTTCTGATAATGGAGAGTTTAGGGTTAGAAAAGTAAATCATGAACTAGGGGATTATTGTTTAGAGATGAAACTAAACAATAAGGATACTGAGTGGAAAATAGGCTATATTTTTGATTCGCAGAGATCTATTGAAGATGCGAATCTGAATGAAATCCAAACGATTATTTCCGAACACCCGAAATCCTCATTTAACAAACATCGATTAATCACCCGACTAACCAAAAACGGAAATATTACCCTAACTGATACCACATTTACCCAATGGGAAGATGGAATTCTTTCTAAAGAGACCATTGATCACAAGAAATTTTTAGAGCTGGCAAATCAACATTTTGGGCTATAAATTAAAATACGAAGACAAAAAACACTGATGACAGTAACAATCGCTGATCATACAGTGTTTTTTCTTTCGTACTTTTTATATTCCTAATATTTCAGCCAATTTCGTTTGATCAAATCCTAGGATTACTTCTTCTTTATCCCCATCTTTAATAACGGTTGCTGGTGTAGCTGCTGCTCCAAGTCCAATCAGTTCATGCAAATATTGATCGTTTTTCCGTATGTCTCTTTCTTCAAACTCAATCCCATTTTCTTTAAACCATAATTTTTCCGCATGGCAAGGCGGGCAAGTTTCTTGTGAATAAATTATTACTTTTTTCATTTTTATTACCTCCATTTCATTATAGCCATTGTACAATGAATTCTGTTTCTATGTGTACCATTTTATACTGAAGTAGTAAAAAGGATTAAGGTTTAGTTGGGGCGCATTAGAATTAGATTCATGTTTTTTCATTTCGAAAAATGTTACTTATATTAATTATGAATTAAGCAGTTCTTTTTCCATCATTCTCAATTTTTCCCATTGTATCCTTTTCTATATATCTAGCAATTACAGTACCTATCAATAAGGACCAAATAGGAGAGCTTATATTTAATATTGTAATATTGGATAATGCAATAATTAAGGCGAATGTTGTGCTTATTTTCATTGATGGACTAGAGAAACTTTGATGGATATTTTTGCTGAACACTCCAAGAAGTGAAAATCCAACAATGATGGAGATAAATTCTTTTGGCAAGGCTTGAATAAAAGGAACGAGTTTCCATGAAAATAGGCCATAGATTAATAAGAGAGCACCTGAAACAACTGCTCCCATGAATCTTTTTTCCTTCGGACCTGCCTCTTCATCCGAACAAATGACGGTTGCCATACCGGCAATATTTGCCGATTGCCCCCCAAAGAAGCCCGAGATCACAGAAAATACTCCACTAAAGGAAACTATTCGATTTATGGGAGTATGATAATGATTTTGTTCTAATGCACCTATCCCAACTGCCACATCGTTACTTAAAATTAGTAATGCAAGTGGTATTGATACAGAAAGAAAGCTAGCTGTATTAAAATTTGGTAGTTGAATTTGTGGAAAAAACTCTCCTGGAACCAAATTACCTATATTTATGGGATAGGTTAGGGATAGTACAATCGTCCCAATGACAATTGCTGCAATCACAGGAGGAATTTTTGTCTTCCATCTACTAAAAACAAAAAAAGTGATCAGAGAAATACCCCCAACTAGAAAAAGTTGGGTTGTGGAAACAATAAAATTCACCATATATTTCATAATCATTCCTGATAGCATCGCCGAAATAATTTCCCTAGGTACCAAATTTACTAATCTTGAAAAAAAACTTAGTAATCCAACGAGTAACAACAACAGCCCTGAAACTATGTATGCCCCTATTAATTCATTGAAAGTAAACTGGTTTGTCATAGTAGCAAGAAATGCAACTCCTGTTAAGGAGTGACCCCCGACAATAGGAATTCGATAGTATAATGGTAAGAAAATTCCTAATAAGCCTCCAAATACATAAACGGAAAATATCCATAGGATGGTATGTGCTGTACTAAAATTTCCATTTGAAGAGGCTTCTAGTATTAGAGCTGATGGTCCTGTTATCACGAATATTCCTGCAACTGTCCCCGCAGCTATATTTTTGGTATTTAGATCTAATAAAATATTCCTTCTCCATTTGCTTTTCTCTTGGGTACGATCCATAAATTTTGCCCCTTTTTAGTTAATAGTTCTTCTATTAGTTCCTTTCGCATGTATTTGTACCTTTATATAATGGTTGCAATAGAAGCTGTTCTTTAATCATAGATGATTTCGAAGTTTTTAAAAGGTCCAATTTGAATCTTTTATTCTCATCCACTTTTTTCAATATGAAAGATTCTATCCAAACCTTTGACCCACTAAAACAAGGGTCGCTATAACTTTCAGTGAACTAGCCAAGGGAAAAAAGAAAAGAAAAAAGAAAAATTGTATAAAAGAAGTTACACTCAACAAAGACTATCAACATAATCTTTTGAAGGGGTTTTTAAACATGAATAGATGGGAAAAATTAAACGAAATAATTGAAAGAATACCAACAATGTCTGATGAAGAATTAATTTCATGGAGTGAAGATTGTTCCAAAGAGTTAGAAAGAAGGAAAATGGTCAAAAAGCAAAAACTCATGAAAGCCAAAAAGGAAAAAAGAATGAAACGAATAAAATAAGAAGGTGCTGTTTTATGAAATTTGTTGATCAAACTGGATTACATCCGCATTTACTAAAGATGTAAAAGCGGATATTTCTCCATTTGGTCCAATGAATGGGCAAAGCGAATGTCAAAAATATCAATTAGAGATTCAATTCATTTTCGGCAATTGCTAATTGCATATTTTCAACAAAAAAAGTTTTATTATAATGTATTCAGGTTTAACAGGAATTGAAAATATTTTCTATTGTCCTGATTTCACTACCATGCTATGATTAAAAAGATAAATGTGAACAATTTGTGAAATTTACGATGTATTAAATATGAGTCTCTTTTAATACGAAACAGCGAACCTGTTGATCGGTTTAAAGGTTTAACTCATATGACAAGGGAAAAATATTATAACAGTTGGTGCGTAACAGCGAACCTGTTTGAGGCGAACCGTTGTAATGATTCAAATGGGATTCCGCCTTTTTTAAGGAATCTTCAAAGAATCTATTACAATGGTTTTTATTTTTATTCCGTTATATAGTATACTTATAGAATAAACATCATTAACATAGTGATAATATTGAGTAAAAACAAGTGAGTTGAGTCATGTGAATAAATATGAAGCAGAATTCAGTAATATTGTTCGCGCCTACAGAAAACGTCATATGGGTAAAGGCCCTAGTCAAGTTCGTACAAAGTTTTGCAAAAACTGGGCAATTTGTGAATTGGAAGGTAATTTATCTCCGATTGAAAAATTTATTGCTTCAGCTGAAGATGGGAAACAAATGTTACGATCTGCTCGTACAGAAATGGTCAAAGAGATTTATAAAAAAAACTACCCTCAGGAAATGGAAGAACTACTGGGCGTAAAATTCATTCGTGTCTTTGTGGATATTGATATTGAAGACGATATGGGGATGTCAATCTTCGTGTTTGATCAAGATATTGAGGAAAAGTTTAGCTAAAAAGTTGATTTTGATAAAACATCATTCAACTACATATTGTTGGCACTTGACAGCGACCCTGTTAAAGACTAACCACCTAGAGCTATTTGTCCGTTTTAACGGATGAATATTTTCTTAGGTGGTTTTTTATTCGAAAAATAGCAATTGACATAATTAAGGAGGAAATGAAAATGGGGAAAACGCAACATCCAGGACCACAAAAAAAGGCAAAGTTACCTGCTCCTAAATACTGGGTAAGTCCGATTCCATTTGGACTAGGAAAGATTAAGCCGCAGCATATCCGCGATACAATGAAAATCGCATGGGATAATAAAGATAATATCGGCTATGCCACACGGATTATAACGAAAGGGGTTTGTGACGGTTGTGCACTTGGTGTGTCTGGGTTATATGACCAAACATTGGATGGACCACACGTTTGCACCACACGTTTGAATGTGCTTCGCCTAAATACAATGCCTGCGATTCAACCTGAAATCCTGCATGCAGACATTGATGAACTTAAGAAATATGATAGCACTGAACTTCGTAAGCTGGGGCGGATTCCTTATCCGATGATTCGTCGCAAAGGGGAACGTAAATTTTCACGGATTACTTGGGATGACGCCATGGATCTCATTGCAGAAAAAATGAAAAAGTTGGATCCAAAACAATATGCTTTTTATTTAACCGCTCGAGGGATTACAAACGAAAGTTATTATGTTGCAGCGAAAGTCGCGCGTTTTCTTGGGACGAATCATATTGATAACGCTTCCCGTATTTGTCACGCTCCCAGTAAAACAGCTTTAAAACGTTCGATTGGTGTGGGAGCTTCTACATCCAATTATCTAGATTGGATTGGAACAGATGTCTTATTGTTTTGGGGAAGTGTTGCTTCGAACTCATCACCGGTATCTTCAAAATATATGCTTGAGGCCAAGAAAAAAGGGACCAAAATCATTGTGGTTAACCCATACCGCGAACCAGCCATGGATCAGTATTGGATTCCTTCAAACCCTGAGTCTGCTTTATTCGGAACAAAAATTGCCGATGATTTCTATCAAGTCAATATCGGCGGGGATATTGCCTTTATGCATGGAATTATGAAGCATTGGTTTGATATGGAAGTAAAAGCATATGGTTCGGCGATTAATCATGAGTTCGTAGAGGACCATGTAAACGGTTACGAAGAATTGAAGAAGAAGGTCCAAGATCAATCTTGGGAAGATATCATCGAGTCATCAGGCGTTTCAAAAGATAGAATCATAGAATTAGCTGAACTTCTAGCGAACAGCAAAAATGCGGTATATGCGTGGGCGCTTGGACTGACGATGCACTCTTTTGCGACAGACAATATTTCTCAAGTCGCAAATTTGGCCCTCCTGCGTGGACACTTAGGGCGAAAGCACGCTGGTCTTATGCCGTTCCGTGGACACTCCAGTGTGCAAGGCAGCGGAGAAATGGGGGCAGATCCGTTTGTTTTACCTGGCGGAGGCTGGGACGAAAAAAATGTAGAACGAATCGAACAGCTTTGGGGATTTGACCTGCCAAACTGGCAGGGGGATATCGTTGGCGTTACCCTAGAAAACATTGTCCTTCCAGAAGATCATGAGCGGAAAGTGAAATTATATTACCTTTCTGGTGGTAATTTCTTAGAAACGATGCCAGACCCTGACTTTATTGAGAAGGCCTTATCCGAACTGGAGATTCGCGTTCATCAAGATATTATTTTAAACACATCTACGTTAGTTGATGCGAAAGAAGCTGTCATCGTGTTACCGGCGAAAACCCGTTATGAGCAAGAAGGAGGCGGCACGAGTACATCAACAGAACGGATGGTTTACTTCTCTCCTGAAATTACGGGTAACAAAAATATGATTGAAGAAGCACGTGCGGAATGGAAGATATATCTTGACCTTGCGAAGCGTGTGAAACCAGAAACAGCCCAATTGGTAGATTTTGTTGACGGTCAGGCCATTCGTGAGGAAATTGCCAAAGCAAACCCTGATTACAATGGAATTCAGCATTTGAAAAAGCAAGGAGACGTGTTCCAGTGGGGTGGTGCTTGGTTATGTGAAGATGGAGTTTGTCCAACACCAGATAGCAGAGGTACGTTAATTCCAGTTGATATCCCGGATTTAAATAAAAAACCGGAACAATTTATTATTACCTCCCGCCGTGGCAAGCAGTTTAACTCGATGGTGTATAAAGAAGTGGATCCGTTAAACGGTGCCGGTCGTTACGATATTTTAATGAGTCCTGTTGATGGGCAAAAATTAAGCATTGCTGAGGGAGAAGGCATTGTTGTTTATAACGGCTTTGGTGTCTTCCAAGGTACGGCTAAGTTTGTTGATATTGCACAGGGAAATTTAGAAGTTCATTTTCCAGAAGGGAACTATTTGCTGCCGCGCGGTCGTTATGAGAAATTTGCCGGCATTCCGGATTATAACATCATTGTTAATGTAGAAAAAGCAGAACGATATCATGCACGGAAAGATACTCAATATTTAGAAAAGCCAATTGCTGATCTCGAAACAGAGGTTGGTTAAGGGTAAGAAAATCCATGGAAAGGGGTACTTCATTTGTTAAAGGAAATTACTACTTCTCAAAATATTGTCAAGTACAATGGACAAAACTTCATCGAGGAAGAGGATGACATTGCCGTCGAATCTGCCCTAACGATTATATTAGATGGAACGGAGTTTGCCACCATGGTGTGCACCCCTTCTGAATTGAAAGAATTGGTGGTCGGGTTCCTAGCTTCTGAAGGTGTGATTCGAGTCTACCAGGATATTCAATCAATCCATATCGATGAAGAAAAAGGTTTTGCATACGTTGATCTTGTAAATAAACATTCTATCCAAAAAGATTTCCATTCGAAGAGATTTATTGGATCTTGTTGTGGAAAAGGGCGGCAATTTTACTTTCATAACGATGTAAAGACAGCGAAAACGGTTATGACCAAATTGACGGTTACACCAGAACAATGCCGTGAGTTAATGAAGCAAATGCAAGAAAACTCTTCACATTTTCAACAAACCGGCGGGGTCCATAATGCAGCTCTATGTACGAGGGATGGAATTGTGGCAGCACGAACGGATATCGGTCGACATAATGCACTCGATAAACTTTTTGGCTATTGCTTGATTAACCGTATACCACTTAAGGATAAAATCATTGCTTTCAGTGGCCGAATTTCATCCGAAGTGTTACTAAAAGCAGCCAAGATTGGAGTAGGAATTATTCTATCAAAATCTGCACCTACCAATCTTGCTCTAGATTTAGCAGAAGAACTAGGAATTACAGCAGTTGGCTTTATCCGAGCGAACGGATTTAATGTGTATACCCATCAGGAGCGCATAAAAGGGATTGAAAATAAGCGTTCATCAATATCTGTTTTATAGGGATTTTGAAAAATTCATTTAGTGGACAGATAATAGTGTCAGGCACCTCCATTTTGATATGCTCCCGATAAAGTAGACAGATGAAATAATAAAAATCTGTTTACTTTTTTGGGGGCTTTTTCTATGGGGAAATATTCATCACAAGAAAAATTTGAGATAATAACGGCTTATGAAAACAGAAAAATCTCAGTTTCAGACTTTTGTAAACAACACCACATATCTTCTAGAACTCTGAATGATTGGATTTATCAATTTCAGACATATGGAACTGAATGGCTTCAGGGTTCGGGGGAATGGAAGCGGTATTCGAAGAAAGTAAAAACAGCTGCGGTTAATGACTTTCTTTCGGGTCAATTCTCTCAAGTTGAGATTGTACGTAAGTATGAAATATCAAGTCGTTCAGTGTTACAAGGATGGATTAGGATTTATAATGATCATAGAGAAATAGAAGAGACGAAAAGGGAGAAGAACTCTATGATTAAAGGCCGATCCACGACATTTGAGGAACGATTTGAGATTGTTATGTATTGCATACAGAACGGGAAAAACTATCAACAAACATCTGATCACTTTAATGTTTCCTATCAACAGGTGTATCAATGGATAAAGAAGTTTGAGAAGGAAGGACCGGACGGTCTAGAAGATAAGAGGGGGAAGCGTAAAACGGAATCAGAGTTAACCCCTGAAGAGAAAATACAGCGCGAAATGAAGCGGTTAGAGCAGGAAAATGAACGCCTTCGGGCGGAGAATGCATTCTTAAAAAAGTTGGAGGAACTCGAAAGGAGGCGGTTAAAGAGATAAGCCAGGTCCGTTTGGCCGATAAATATACAGCTATTCAAGAACTTCATGAGAAAGAGAAATTCTCCATTGTGCTATTATGTGAAATTGCGAGAATTCAACGCTCTTCTTATTATAAATGGCTTAATCGCACCCCTCCTGAGAATGAAAAGATGAATGAGGAAATCCTGGAGGAGATAAAACGTCTATATAAGAAAGTGGACGGTATATATGGATACCGCCGCATTACGATGAACCTAAATCGTACCTTACCAAAGTCCATTAATCATAAACGAGTGTATCGATTAATGAGAATAGCTGGAATACAATCCGTTATTCGACGCAAAAGGAAAAAGTATAAGCCAAGCACTCCACAACATGTAGCTGAGAACATCTTGAACAGAGAGTTCCACGCAGAGAAGCAAAATGAAAAATGGTTAACAGATGTAACTGAATTGAAGTATGGAGTCTCACAAAAAGCTTATTTAAGTGCGATTTTAGATTTGTACGATGGATCCATTGTCAGTTATGTATTAGGCAATTCAAATAATAATCCATTGGTATTTAATACCCTCGATTTAGCTTTGGAAACTAACCCAGGAGCAAAACCTATCCTCCATAGTGATCGAGGATTTCAATACACTTCCCCTACTTTTAAAAGGAAAATTGATAAGGCAGAGCTGGTTCAGAGTATGTCGAGGGTCGGAAGGTGTATCGATAATGGACCAATGGAAGCTTTTTGGGGAACATTGAAAAGTGAAAAGTATTATCTGAACAAGTACAGCACCTTTGAAGAGCTGAAGAAAGACATTGAGGAGTACATAAAATTTTATAATTATGAACGATTACAAAAAAAACTAAACGGCCTAAGCCCCTTAGAATACAGGGCTCAAGCCGCTTAGTGTCATTTATTTATTTCCACTGTCTACTTGACGGGTGTCACTTCATTTTAGAAGGTGCCTGACACTATTTTAATAACGTGAAATAACCCAAGTGATTTAATCCTCACTTGGGTTTGATTTTTTTCGCGGTGTGCGATGGTCTTCTTACGTAATTGTTTTCACCGTTTGCAGTATTTTATTTACCAAGCTTTCAGCATCATCAGCCTCGATGGTTGTTAATTGAATACGGCAGAACGGTCTTACCCTGCATTCTAAACACCTTCTAAAACAGTCTACAATGCTAACATCTACATCATTCTGATAATGCAGTCGAAGAAGGTCAATGACTTTGTCCGCATCAGTTACCTTAATATTACGCTCACAAAACTTAGCCACTCTCATTCTACTTTTTCTTCTTTTATTAGAATACTCCTATTCCTCATCATAATGAGTAAATTGGATATCCAAAGTACGAAGGTATGTTTGTAGACCTGCATCTTGGATGGGGATGATGAATGCTGGTTCCCCTGATTCATTATGATGAGAGTGCCACAGCCCTGGCGGGGTTACGAAGGCTTTTCCTGTTACCCAGTCAATTCGAATTGGATCAATAATTTGTTTTGTAAGAGGGTCTACCTTATCCCCCACTAATGTATAGGTCCCAGGTGCAGCATAAGCAACAAAGTCAAGGGCAACGGATTTATGACTGTGAGGCGCCTGGTTTGAGCCTACAGGAACAATACCGAACATAGCCCATAAAACATGTGTAATGGTTAAAGTCTGTTCGAAATTTTGATTATTTAATAGAATGGAGATACGATTTTTTAAATGGGCATCGGGTGCATTAGCTACCTCATCTAATTTTGCCTTCGCCTGTTCCGCAGTATAAAGTGTCGGCTTAAAACGCGCTTCCGTCGCTTTAGCTCCCAAGTAATCAAGGAGTGGAGTGTCCAAAATATAATAAATGGTGGAATCCTCAGACGCAAAATGACGACTACTTGATCCGGCTGGAAGTGTTAAAAAGTCACCTTTTTTCCAACTGATGGTTTGACCATTGACCTCGGTTGTACCAGCCCCGGAAATAATATAGTATAATTCACTGGTTGCGTTTGGCTGCGTCTGAATCGAATCTCCTGCATTAATTCGGATAAAATGTGCAAGCAGGGACGGACTTGTTGCAGGATATTTGGTTTTCAACTCGTTCGATAAATCCAATGATATAATACGAGTTTCTCCTGAATTATATAGTTCAGGTGCAAATTCTTTAGGAGGAATCGGACTAATAATCCCACTGCCAATTGGATCAGCAGCCGTACTATACTCGTAAAAAAGGGCATCCTCGGTCCAGTTTTCGCTTACAGTTCCAATATGAAATTCCCCAGGTTGAACATTTTTTGACATATGTAATCCTCCTTTGATATGAAAAATATTTTTGTTCTAATCATTTATATTATAATACCAATTTAGGTATAATGGTAAATTTTTCTTCTGTATTTAATATATGAAGAAAAAAGTAAACAATTTAAACAATATAAAGAATATTCATTTGACAAATCCCTCTTATAAGTGTAATTTACATATATGGTTATAAATTAATTGGAGGTTTTATATAATGGAATTTAACAATGAGTTCGTAACAAATTTTGGTGAATCTCTTTACAACATTTGGACTAACAGCTTGGACAAGGTGACTGATTCTCAAAAAGAAATAGAAAATCTTTTGCTACAAGCATTCGCAACACAAAAAGAATCATTGGAGAAAATTACTGGTGACATGAATTCAATCCAGGAACAACAGAAAAACCTAATTGCTGAAGTTCGCGATTACATAAAGGAAAATATTGAAACAGTTTACGGTGAAGAAACAAGCCAAACTTTCGAAAAGTGGAATGATGAACTGGATGAATTAAACAACCGTGTTCAACAGTTGACCTCATCTCCATATAAAGAAAGTTTAAATTTATTAAATCAGGCACAAGAGCAGTTCCAACAATCGATTAAAAATAGTATCGAAATGCAAAAAAAGACTAGTGAAGAAGCTTTAAATCAATTTAAAATTGCACAAAAAGGATTTATGGATTTATTTGAATCCAACACAAAAATGGCATTTAATTTATTTAAGTAGAAGATCACTTCCACTTTTAATTCAAAGATTGCCTACAAAAAAGACTACTTCCATATGAATAGGAAGTAGTCTTTTTATGTTGTAGTAGGTTTAGCCGTCTTTTCTATGTTAGTGGTATAGATGTGAATGGATTGGTTTTGGTTATGCTTTAAAGCTATCTTGCCATTTAAGTAAACGATGTTCTAAAAAGCGGACAATCGAGTCGGATATTTTACCCGCAAGAGCAAAGATGATAATGCCAACAAAGACAGTGTCTGTCTGCATAAATGAACGGGCATCTTGGATCATGAAGCCCACACCTCTATCTGCACCCAATAACTCGGCGACAACTAAGCACATCCAGGCAGCGCTTAGGGCTAATCGTATACCAAGTAAAATATTCGGTAGAGAAGCTGGAATCATGAGCTTAGTGATTTGCTCTATTCGGCTGTACTCTAAAATTTGAGCAACATCGTATAGTTTTTTATCTACATTACGAATGCCTAAAAAGGTTTGTAAATATAGAGGGAAAAAGGCCCCTAAAGCAATAAGTAATATTTTAGATAATTCACCAAACCCCAACCACATAATAAATAGTGGTGTAATCACAAGCAGTGGGACAGTGCGGAGCATTTGGATACTTGGGTTTAAATATTCCTCCGCCCTTTTGTTCATGCCAACAATGACACCTATTAATAATCCAAGAAAACCGCCAATAGCAAAGCCGAGAAATGCTCGAAATAAACTAATTTGCAAATGTTTAGCCATCTCCCCTGACTGGATTAGTTCTATGAAGCGGTTGACAATTAACAGTGGTGATGAAAATAATTGTTCGGACAAGATTCCGAGCGAACTTAACAATTGCCATAAAAACAATACGACAACAGGCAGCGTTAATCCTCGCCAAATAGAGTAACTTTTTGTTTTTGCTGCTTTCTTTTTCTTAATGGAAATGGCTTTGTTCTGTGCAATTGTTTGTGTAGACATTGATATCATCCTTCCTTTTTTAGTTAAATGCTCCAATCTTCTATTTCGTTAACTTGGTGATCAAGTAGTTTCAAGATAACGGTTCTGTATTCTTGGAAAGCTTTACTAATCCTTGTTCTTGGATAAGGTAAATCAATAGGGACAATCCCTTTGATTCGCCCTGGTTTTGCATCCATGACGACGACTTTAGAGGACAGAAAGATCGCCTCATCAATGTCGTGGGTGACAAGCATCATTGTCGTCTGATTTTCCTCCCATATTTCAAGTAACGCTTCTTGGAGATGGTTGCGGGTGAAGGCATCTAATGCACCAAACGGTTCGTCTAACAATAACACTTCAGGATTCCGCAGCAAGGCCCTGGCGATGGCCACCCGTTGAGACATTCCCCCGGATAATTGCCGCGGATAGGCTTTTTCAAATCCGTTAAGTTTTACAAGTGAAATTAACTGGTCCACTTTTGAACGTATATCTGGATCTTTTAATGACAAGTTACCTGCAATATTTTTTTCTACGTTTAACCATGGAAATAAACGATGTTCTTGAAAAATAAAGCCGCGATCCTTAGAGGGACCATTCACAGACCTTTCAGCAATCTTAATCTCGCCTTCAAAATCTAAATCAAGTCCAGCAATTAATTTCAATAATGTACTTTTTCCGCACCCGCTGGGACCAATAATAGTTAGAAACTCACCATATTTTACGGAAAGATTAAAATCCTCTAAAACTCTAATACTTTCATTGTCACTGTTAAACGTTTTTCTTACATGATTAATTGTTACTGTGGCTACCATAATGTTCATCATCCTTTCTTAAAATAAAAAAAGAGATTCAGCGAAAAGACCTATGTGTCTTTTCGCCGAATCTCCAGTAGACTAGTCGATTCATTCGAATGAATTAATTTATAACAATTTAACATGGTTAATAGTAATAATCAAGACATTAAAACCAACTAAATTTATAGGAATAATCAAAAAAGTAATTGACAGACTATTTGGAACCCTGATAAGATGCATTCATACACAAACCACTTGCCAATTTAGTCCAATTAAATAAATAGTGATAAAATCCACTAGTCGACTAGAGATTTAACAAAGAGAGCATCAGGCTCAATTTGTTGGATCTCTTTTTGTTTTTCTGATATTAACCCGACTATATCACTAGGTTAAGTGGGAAATAAATAGTCAGGAGGCGAATGAAAAGAGGTTTACGTTGGTTTTCAAAAAAATATAAAACATGATAACTAGGAGGAATTTAAAAATGACAGCTTCTCAAACAAAACAATTAAAAGTGGTACCACAAGCAGGAAGAATTGGTGCAGAAATTCAAGGTGTTCAATTAAGCGGGAATTTAGAATCAAGTATCCTGAATGAAATTAAACAAGCACTAAACGAGTACAAGGTCGTATTTTTTAAGGAGCAAAATCATTTAACGGATGCATCCCAAGAAGCGTTTGCAACATTATTAGGTGAACCATATGCACATCCGACCGTACCAGTAAAAGATAATACGAACTATATTTTTGAGTTGGACTCTGCGGTAGGTGCAAAAGCGAATCATTGGCATACGGATGTTACCTTTGTTCCTGAAGTTCCGAAATACTCCATATTAAGAGGGGTAACCATTCCAGAGGTTGGCGGTGATACGGTTTGGGCAAATACGAATGCAGCGTATGAAGACCTTCCGGATGGCTTAAAAAAATTAGCTGATAAGTTATGGGGAATTCATTCCAATGAATTTGATTATGCACAGTATAAACGAAGTGATATTGATGTTAATGAAGTGACAAAAAAATATCGTGATGTTTTTGAATCAACGGTTTTTAAAACAAGACATCCAGTTGTACATGTTCACGCCGAAACCGGCAAAAAGCATTTGTTATTAGGAGGATTTGCGGGAAGGTTAGAAGGCTATACAACCAGCGAATCTGAAAGATTGTTAAGTATCTTTGATTCTTATGTGACTCGTTTAGAAAATACCGTCCGCTGGAAATGGTCGGAAGGGGATGTGGTCATTTGGGATAATTTGGCCACGCAACATTATGCAGTTGCAGACTACGGAGATCGTCATCGTGTGGTACGGCGTGTAACAGTCGGAAAAGACGTACCTGTTAATCAAGAAAACGAGGTAAGCCAATTAATAGTTAAAAAATAAAATCTAACCCATTGATAATTAGAGGTTCCGATACGGGGATTACACTCATGGACGAACCTCTTTTTTTCATAATAAGGATACATACGAGGAGATTTAAAGATGGAGAAATATCGTAAGCACTTATTAGGAATATTATTGGTCATTTCCATGATCTTTTTATTGGCAGGATGTGGTTCATCCGCAGAAAAAACAGCTGCAAAAAATGCTCATGTTAAAGTGAATATTGCATTAAATGGAAAGATGGGACCGTTAGTCATTGCAAGGGAAAAAGGCTGGTTCGAAGAAGAGTTTAAGGGGCTGAATGCCGACGTTAAATGGAGTGAATTCACAAGCGGACCCCCGCTGTTAGAATCACTGGCTTCCAATCGTGTGGACTTATCGTTTTTAGGTGATGGTGCGTTAATCGCAGGTTTAGATAAAAAACTTCCATTTGAAGTGATTGCCCAAACCGGTACAGGAGAATCGAATGTTCGGATTTTAGTGCAAAAAAATGGAGATATTAAGAACATTAAGGAATTAAAGGGAAAGACCGTGGGTGTTCCTCTTGGGACAACGGCTCATGTGTATCTAATTAAAGCATTGAAAGCGAATGGTTTAACGACGGATGATGTGAAACTCATCAATCTTCAACCCGATGATGCCCAAGCGGCCTTCGAATCCAAAAAATTAGACGCATGGTCCGCGTGGAATCCGTATTACCTAAATAATGTTGAAAAAGGGAATGCAGTAACTCTAGATGTAAATAAAAAAATATTTGCCCCTGGTGCTATTATAGCAAGACAAGGCTTTGCAAAAGAACATGCTGAGATTGTTCAAGCCTATTTAAGAGTGTACAAAAAAGCAGCCGATTGGCAAATTGAAAATCCAGACGAAGCATCGGAAATCTACTCACGTGCAACCAAACTTCCAGCAGAACTAATTAAGAAAATCATCACAGCCGAAAAACCTAATATCCTTTTTACAGAGGAGTCTATTAATGCCCAGCAAGATTCCATTGACACATTAGCCGATGCAGGGTACATCAAGAAAGCATTTAACTATAAAGAACAAATCCATAATGAGTACCTTGATGCAGCTTTTAAAAAATAGCAACAAAAAGTGAAATAGGTAAAATAAAAAGAGTGCCTGACACCATCCGATTTGATGGATGTACTGCAGCCGACGCTAATGCTTTAGCGAGTGTTATGACTCCAAACTCAGATGAGCGTACACAATTATAAAGCTGGTCTAAATTTACAAGTATAATAGGTACTATTTTGGGATTAATTCTATTTCAATTTTTACTAAGTGCCCTTTCACCAAATATTTAGTTACAAAGGGAGCTGACCTTATTAGGTTAGCTTCTTTTATTCAAGCAAATCTAAATCTTATAGATTTAATAGGGAATATGGAAACTTGAAGATGAATTTCTAAATAAATAGAAAATTTAATAGTTATTATTCTATAGATTAATAAACTCCTAATCTCATATTTGCAGTGATATAAAAAATAACTAAAAAAAGGAGACAAGTAAATGAAAAAGACTAAATTGAAGCGTTTAAAGTCATGAAAACCGCAGCTGTGGACTCATTAATTCTTACTTCATACCCAGCTTTTGCGGAAATGAATAATACTTCATCTCAGGCTCAAGCAATTGAAGATATCGTTGAATTCATGTATAAAGCTATCACTGCTATCAATTAGCGTGATAGCTTTTTCTTTTAATAAACCTACCTAAATCGGGAGGGTGATGAATTACCACTACTAGTAATATAATGTAACGTCTCTATTTCCAATCGTTAGATGTTCCTTTTAATGGTTTTAAAAGGAATAGGATTAGGAATTGAGGGTAAAATAGGATAAACTTACCGATTGAAGAAAAGAGGAACATATAGTGAAAGCCGACCGATCAATAGACAAAAACGAGAAGTCGCTGCAAGAAATACTATTCTCTAGTTCAGACTTCAAATCGAGCGATTTCGTGGCGGGCGACCGACATTTTCGGCTATTTTATTTGGATACAATGATCGAACTTTCTGTGGTACAGGAACACATTATCAGCCCATTGCTTGGTAATACTGACGTTGGCATACGTGAAGCTGTGTCCATTCTAGATTATGGAGAGACCGATCTTATCACTGTAGCGTCGAAAGCGCTCGTCGCGGGGAAGACGGTTGTTCAAATTGAAGGAGAAGCCAAGTTCTATTTGCTTGGAACCGAGCTTAATAAAGAACGCGCGATAAATATTCCGTTGAACGAACGGACACTTCGCGGTTCCAACCAAGCGTTAATCGAAAACCTGGATACGAATCTCAATTTGATGCGCAAGCAGATCGCGTCGCCCGATCTTGTCGTAAAGTCCTATCAGATTGGCCGCAGGTCGAATACAAAAGTTGGCGTACTTTACCTACAGTCGTTAGCCAACGAAAATGTTCTACAGGAGTTTGAACGCAGGATCAATAGCATTGACATTGACTACGTCGAAGCACCCGGGTTTATTCAAGAAATGATTGAAGATAAAAAATTCTCGATTTTTCCAAGAATGCTTGTTACCGAGAGACCGGACCGGGTAAGATCGTACCTTATGGATGGGAAAATCGCGATTTTAACCGACGGTTCGCCAAATTGCCTGATCCTTCCGGTTTCGTTCTGGGCGTTCTTCCAAATCCCCGACGATTATCAAATTGGCTGGCTGTTCGGCAGCGCTATACGGTTACTTCGGATTATCAGCTTTCTTTTAGCGATCAGTCTGCCTGGCATTTATGTGGCCCTTGTCACTTTTGATCCACGTATTATCCCGTTCGAAGTCGCACTGACGCTGCAAAGCTCTATGCAATACATTGCGTTACCACCTGTACTGGAAGCGTTGACTATGCTGTTCATACTCGAAATCTTGCGAGAGGCGACCGTTCGTCTCCCAACCTCAATCGCCAATTCAGTCGGTGTGGTCGGCGCTATCGTTATCGGAACCACCGTGGTTGAGTCCAATCTGATTTCCAACATGATGGTCATCGTAGTGGCGCTTACGGGAATTGCCTCATTTATTATTCCTTCCTATGAAATGAGTACCGCGGCCCGATATTTGACGTACCCGTTCATTTTCATGGCCTCGATTTTCGGGCTGATCGGCTTGGAGCTTTCATACCTCTTGGTGCTGACACATTTGTCCCGTATAAACACGATGGGTATTCCGTACTTTTACTCGGGGATTACGGGCGATACCATTAAAGATACATGGTTCAGAGGACCAATTTGGAGTTTGAAAAAACGCCCGGAGGAAAGCTTGGCAAAAGACGATATGAGAATTCGTGAACAAAGGGGAGGGACAGAATGATACACTTAGAAAAAATCTCTATCAATCAACTTATTTGCCTTGTTATTCTGACCCAAGTAGGAGTTAGTGTTTTAACGATTCCTTATGCACAAATCCGCGACTCGGGCAACGATTCGTGGATGTCTATATTACTCGGGGGAGTGATTGCTCAAGCGATCATCATGATCATCTATCAACTTGGAAAGAGATATGCGGATCGGCCGTTGCCTCAGTATATATCTGCTATTGTTGGAAAGCCGTTAGGATCGGTCGTAAACTTCTTGTTTGCCGCGTACTTCGCGCAAAATAGCCTTATGGTTATTATCACGTATTCTGATGTCATCAACCGCTGGGTGTTATTTGAGACGCCCTGGTCAGTGTTAATCGGAGTATTTTTCACAATTGGAGCGTATATCGCTTCATCTACTCTACGGTCAATGGCTACCATAACGCAGACGATTATGCTTATGTTTCTAATATGCTTTGTGATCGTATTTATAAGTGGAATTTCAAAAGAAAGTGATTTTCGTCATATACTGCCAATAGGCACTCACGGGATCGGATCAATTATAAAGGGTGCTATCCCTTCGTTTTGGTTGTACTCGGGATATGAGCAACTCCTGTACGTTTTTCCATTTGTAAGATTCCGCAAGAAGAAGGATATCCTAGTTGCAATTTCGGCAGCTAATGGATTTACGACCTTTTTTTACCTCGTGATAACAGTGATTGTTACGGTCAACTTCAGCGCAAATCAATTGAAGTCTATCCCGGAGCCGATGGTGTTCATTCTCCGTGTATTCAATTGGCCAATCGTTCAAAGTCTCGATATTCTATTTATGACGATTTGGCTATCTGTGGTATTGGTGACGCAGTATGTTTATTTGTTTATATCCGCCCGTCATTTTGCGTTCATCAGAGGAAAGGAAATCCGCAACCATCCTCTTTTGGTATGGATTCTTACAATCGTTTGCTTCGGGGCCGGAATATGGTGCTCCGATCGGCAAATGCAGTCCCAAATATTAGGATATCATAATATTGTTACTGGTATTATGATTGCCGTTGTGCCAACAATTCTGCTTCTTATTTCTTTGGCACGGGGAAAGGCGGCGGGAGGATGAAAAAAGCCGCAATTGGAATTTTGTCGTTACTGCTCTTGACCGGTTGTTGGGATCGATTACTGCTTCGTAATCTTCAATTGGTGGACATAGCCGGGTTGGATTTGGACGAGGAGAATGGGGACGTCGAACTCTCTATGATTGTCACCAAGCTCAATAGTACGGGCCAAGGAGAAGGGGAGCCGAATCTGGAAACGACGGAAATCAGAGAACCTAGTTTAATGGAAGCGGTCGGCCAAGGAGACTACACCGATCGATCTCCTTTCTTAGGGATCAACACGAGAATCTATATGATAAGCAAGAGGTTTGCTTCGAAAGATCCTGTTTCAAAACTTACTTTTTTACTTAACACCCCCTATTCGTCGGTCAACACCCCCGTAATTGTATTCGAAGGGAACGTTTCAAAGCTTTTGAAAACTCAATCGGGAAGAAATAATGATTTTACGAAAAATCTAAATGAGTTTATTTTATCCTTGGATAGGAACGGAATGATGCCCACTGTTTCCATGATGCGTTTTATTCTGTCCCAGGAAGAACCATTGGAGGATATCGCGTTGCCTGTGTTGAAAAAATTCAATGCGGGAATGGAATTAAGCGGCGCTCTATTATTCCGTCAAGGTAGGAATACAGGGGTGAATCTCAACAAAGAACAAGTCCAGATGTCTATGCTGTTATTAGGGATGGATAAAGGGAGGCAAAGATTTACCGGACAGATGCCGGAAAACGGAGAGGGACGGCACATCCAATATGGGTTTTCCGTCAAAAAAGGGAATTCAAAGATCATTGTACATCCTGAATCAAGAGGATTGCCGAAAGTCACTATCGAAGTCCGATTGCAAATTAATACATTCGGCCTTGGCAAGTCAGTTCATATGCTTAAGTCTGATTATGTTAATCGAATGGAAAAAGAACTGAGTAAACACCTGGAAGAAAAAGCGGCAGCGACGATCGAGACTATGCAAAAAGCGAATTGCGACATTCTCGGCATCGGAAAAGAATTAAAGGCATTCCATCCGAACATTTGGAAGTCATTGAATTGGCGCAAAGACTTTCCGGAAATGTCAATCGAACCGAATTTCGACGTGCAGATCCTTAACGCGGTTGCAGAATAGATTGGGTGGAGCTTTTACTCCACCCAATCTTCATAGCCGACTGGCAATAAATTCAAGTATAAAAAGTTAGTAAAGTTAAAAGAACAGAAGTAATTATTATGGCTATAAGTGGACGTGTTGCTTTTGTACGTAATTCTTTCAAGCTAATATTTAAGCCTAATCCGGTCATTGACATGGTTAACATAAATGAGGTACCGTATGCAATATCAGACATCACTGTTTTTGATACCACTACCTTATTACCAATGATATAGCTTCCCACAAAACTCATAACCATAAAACCAATTAAAAACCATGGAAACTCGAATCTTGTCTCCTCCTCTATTTTTCCTTTCTTTTTCATCCATAGCATAAGGATAAAACAAACTGGAATTAATAGGAATACTCGTGCAAGTTTGGCAAGTAATGCTTGAGCAAGAGCATCCTGGCCTGCCGGGGCAGCAGCTAAAGCGACATGGCCGATCTCGTGAAGGCTGATTCCAACCCAATTGCCGTAGCTTTTAGGACCAATAGATAAAAAAGGATATATTAACGTATAGATTATTGAAAACACAGTGCCAACTAATGCGATAATGCCGACTCCCATAGCCGTATCCTCATCTTTTGCTTTTATGATTGGCGATACGGCCGCGATAGCAGCCGCACCACAAATGCCTGTGCCGAGACTTAATAATAAAGAAAGATTAAAATCTGCCTTCAGCCATTTAGCAAGGGTCATAAGAATAACGATGGAAAAAATGATCGTGATTGACCCTCTAAGCAATAGTGGGAACCCCTGATGAAAGATCACAATCATGTTAAGCTTTAATCCATAAAGTATGATAGCCAATCTTAATAATTTCTTTGATGAAAATTGAATACCAGTACGTAATTTTTCTGGATATCCAAAAAACTGTCTATAAACCACTGCTAGTAAAATGGCACACGCAAGAGGTCCAATACGATTTAGTCCTGGAAGCGTTGCTAAAACAAATCCTAACACGGCTATGATCAATGTAAAACCAATTCCAGAAATCAAAGAGGCATCTAGCTTTTTTACTGCTTTTTTTTGCTGCTTCGGACTGGGAATTATTAATACTTTTTGTTCCAATGTTTTTCAACCCCTAATTTGGATTCTATATAATTTATCGTAACTAAAGATTTACAATAAGGAAAATAAATGATTATTATAGTTATAATAAGTAAATACGATAGTATGAAAGGGAACCTATGGATCAATTATTAATTGTATTTTTATCTGTAGCTGATAAAAGAAATTTTTCGAGAGCAGCGGAAGAGCTTCATATGACTCAGCCTGCAGTCAGCCAGCAAATTCAACAATTGGAGAGATATGTTGGTGCAAAACTACTTCTCCGAACTAATAAAAATGTGCAGCTAACTAAAGCAGGAGAAATAGTCTATTTGCATGCTAAAGAAATAACAAGTTTATTCAAACGAATGTCAATGTTAGTGAATGAATTAAATAACGAGCCAACAGGACCATTAAAAATTGGTGCCAGCTTTACCTTTGGAGAGTATGTGTTACCACATATACTTGCAAGAATGAAAAACCTATTTCCTAATATCATCCCTTCGGTACAAATTGGCAACACAAGGGATATTGCTAAAGCTATCACAAGTCATGAGATCGATGTAGGAATTGTAGAGGGGGAAATTCCTCATCAAAATTTATATGTAAAATCCGTTTCCACCGATCAAATGTTTATCATGGCAGGAGGGAAATATCCAATTTATTTCAATAAGGAGGTAACACGAAGACAGGTAGAACAAGAGAATTGGATTGTTCGTGAGGAAGGTTCTGGAACAAGGGATGCAACAGAAAAATTATTTGAAGTTTTAGAAATACGCCCTACTAATTTAATGGAGTTCGGCAGCACACAACTAATTAAAGAAGCAGTCGAAGCGGGGCTTGGGATTAGTTACTTATCCGAACTGACTGTAAAAAAAGAAAGAATGCTTGGTACCATTCAAGTATTAAATGTAAAAGGGACACCGATAAAAAGAAATTTTTCAGTAATAACAGAATCTGTGGAATTGCATACGAAATCTATGACCTTATTTATTGAGTTAATAGAAAAATATTTAGAGAATCAATTATTGCAATAGCTCTAATTAAATCAAACATATCAAGATGACAAAGCTCTTTACTGGGGCTTTGTCTTTTTATTTAGAAGTAGATGAAGGGTTCATCCCAGTAGTCTTCCGTTATTCTGAAGTTCCTTTTTATTATTAGTAATACTTACATACAAATCAAAATATTTAATTTTATTTAATTATTATTTATGAGTATACTAAATTTAGTAATATTTTAAATATTCACAATAGTAGGCGTTCAAAGTCTCTAATGTGAGGAAAAAGGGGTGGAATTGAATTAATGAGTTATAACTTAAACGAAAATCTGAAGAGAAGTGCAAATAACTTCCCGGGAAGTATTGCTTATATCTATTTAGATAAGAGTGTTACTTACAGGAAATTAAATCAGCAGGTAAATCAATTCTCTGCAGGCTTGGCTGCCCAAGGAATCGGGAAGGGAGATGGTGTGGCTCTTATATTAGGAAATAGCCCTGAATTTCTCATTGCGTACTACGGTATTTTACGAATTGGTGCATTTGTTGTTCCGATCAATCCTTTGTTTACCCAAGGGGAAATCAACTACATATTAGACAATAGTCAAGCCAAAGCGGTCATTACTCATGTATCTGTAGCACCAAAGTTATCAGAAATAATGAAGCAACTGGAAAATCTGAAGTTTGTGATTTATACCGAAGCCGAGGATCAGGAAACGACATGGGAGCATTTCATGGAAACAAGCTCAAGTATTAATGTTTGTGAAAGCCCTTACATTGATGAGGAAGATCTTGCAGTCATTCTATATACATCAGGAACAACCGGTAAACCAAAGGGTGCTATGTTAACGCATCGGAACATGGCTTCTAATGCGGACTCCATTTTAAAATTATTAGAACTCGATGAGAAGGATCGTGTCGTAGCAGTTCTACCGATGTTCCATGTATTCTGTATGACAGTTTGTCTGAATGCGCCAATTGCTTGTGGGGCGACAGTCCTGATTCAGCCTAAATTCAGCCCTCATGACGTAGTTGGCACCATTCGAGAATACAAGGCAACCGTGTTTGCTGGTGTACCTACTATGTACAGTTTTATCTATCAATTGCCTGAAGCGATTGCGGAGGATTGCCAATCTATTCGCATCTGCATCTCTGGTGGTGCCTCGATTCCGGTCGAACTGCTGCATAAATTTGAAAACAAGTTTAAGGTTTCAATCTTGGAAGGATATGGTCTTTCGGAGACTGCTCCTCTCGTCGCTGTTAATCCTTTAAAAGGAACTCGCAAGCCAGGTTCTATCGGCTTGAACATTCCAGGTGTCCAAAGCAAAGTTGTAGATGAGTTCGGAAAGGAATTGCCGAGAAGAGAAGTCGGAGAATTAGTTGTTCAAGGACCAAATGTAATGAAGGGATATTTGGGGAAACCGGAAGCTTCTTCAGCTGCTTTTAAAGACGGGTGGTTTTACACTGGTGATCTCGCAACAATGGATGAAGAAGGATACATCTACATTGTTGACCGCAAGAAGGACATGATTATTGTGGGCGGTTACAATGTATATCCTCGAGAAGTGGAAGAAGTCCTATATCAACATCCCGCCGTAGTAGAGGCAGCCGTTATTGGAGTGCCTGATGGAGAATACGGGGAAAGCGTAAAAGCATACGTAGTAGTTAAGGATGAGCAAATCACCATGAATGACATTATTCAATTCTGTCAGGATAAGCTGGTGAAGTACAAGCTTCCTAAACAAGTAGAATTTTTTAATGAGCTGCCAAAGAACTCAACAGGGAAGATTTTGCGGAGAGAGTTAAGAGAATTAACTGAAGTAAAGTGAGAAACTAATCAAATTTTTAAAGGGGGATTACTTATGTCAATCATTTTAAAGGAAAAAGTTAAAGGGCCAGTAGCTTGGAAAGGCACTGACCTAGCTAAAGATGAAGCATGGGTTTATTATTTGTCCAAAAAAACGATTGCTTCACTTGAGAACGCTCTAGCTCAAGTTAAACAAAAGGGTTTAAAAGCACCTGAGTTTAACAAAGAGGACTTCCCGATTCCGGAACTCACTGAAGAAATTGCCTACTTTGTTGAAGAGCTAGAGACCGAAAGGGGCTTCCTCTTAATTCGTGGTTTACCAATGGAACGTTATACAGACGAAGATGTAAAAATTATTTATTGGGGTCTTGGACTTCATATGGGCGTTCCGCAATCGCAAAACGCGAATGGTGACCTCTTAGGACACGTCAAAGATCAGGGTCTTAGCTTAGAAAATGGCAACGTACGCGGTTACCAAACGAAATTGCATCTTCCGTTTCATGCTGACGGATCAGATGTCGTCGGATTATTATGTCTTCGGAAAGCAATATCTGGCGGTCATAGCAGTATCATCAGCTCAATGGCTGTGTATAATGAAATTTTGGAGAAATACCCGGAGTATCTTGGAATTCTCTCTAACACGTTCTACTTTGATCGACGTGGTGAGGAAGGACCAGGTGAATCACCAGTATTTTCATCTCCAATCTTCAGTTTTTATAATGGTAAATTGAGCTGTTTTTATGTCCGCCTCTTTATCGAATCAGCACAAGCGAAAACAGGTATCAAGCTGTCAAAAGTTCAAATTGAAGCATTAGACGTACTAGATTCTATCCTTCATGATGAAAATATGCATTACAATATGATGTTGGAACCAGGTGACATGCAATTCGTCAATAATTACACGATACTTCACTCACGCACTCAATACGAAGACTATGAAGAACAGGAACGCAAACGTCATTTGTTAAGATTGTGGCTTACGATGCCAAATGGGCGGGGAATTTCCCCAGATTTCGGGGTTGGCAGTATACCTTCGCGTAGTAAAACATCTGGCGGTCTTATAGAAACATTAAAATAAATTTTGCTTAAATAATTAGGTAAGAAAGAGGGGGTACACCATTTCTATTTTCAGGAAAAGGTGTACCTTATCTGGTAAAAAGTAGGGGGATATACATGTCAAGTACTCCAAAGTATTCTTGGATTATTTTATTATTTCTAGTTCTTTCCGGGATGATCAACCAAGTAGATAAAATTATCATTGGTCTGGTTTCCGTTCCTTTAATGAAAGAGTTACATTTAAGTCCATCGCAATGGGGAGTTGTAGGAAGTTCGTTCTTTTGGTTTTTTACCTTCGCCTCTATCGTTCTTGGCGGCATGGCTGATTCCAGAAATACGAAAAAAATGTTAACGTGGATATCGCTTGTATGGTTGATTGTTCAATTTGCCACTCCTTTCGTTTCCAGTTTGTCTCTGCTCGTATTAACACGAATGATTTTGGGAGCAGGTGAAGGTCCAGCCCCGGCACTGTCCACGGCAATCATGGGAAAATGGTTTCCGAAACATAGACATGGAATAGGCTTTGGTGCGGTTCTCTTAGGAACCACGGGGGGATCGGCGATTGCTTCCCCATTATTAATCTCTTTAATCGATAATTATGGATGGAGATCTGCATTTATTGCCATGGGTATACTGGGACTGATTGTTTTGGTTTTATGGATGATTTTCGGTAAAGAAAGTCCAAAAGAAATCGGGCTGACTGCCATTCATCAAAAGGATCAACAGTCGTCTAGTCTTTCTAAGGTTTCATGGCGTCAGTTTCTTCCATATCTTTTATCTAAAAATTTTATTTTGACCGTTTTGTGCGGTGGGTGTGCTTATTGGTTATTGTCCGTTCAAGCGGTATGGTTTCCAGCCTACTTTACCAAAGTTCAACATTTTAATGGTCAAACATTAAAACTAGCCGTGTCTTTACCTTTTCTTTTTGCAGCTTTTTGCCAATTTGGATTTGCTTTGCTATCAGACCGCCTTTATCGTAAAACAGGAGATATTCGTAAAGCACGAATTAATCTTGCTGGTTTCATGATGATGTTATCCGCTTTATGTATATACCTAGCAAATACCGTAAATTCAACGTCTTTGTCCATAATATTCTTTACCCTTGCACCCGGTTTTGCGTATGTCATTCTATCACTCGCCCCTGCCATATTGATGGAGTTTTTTTCTGCTCAAAACATTGGAAAGGCACAAGGGACATTCATTGCTCTTGCAAGTATTGCAAGTATTATTGCTCCACTCGTATTTGGGAATCTAATTCAAAAATCAGCCTCTGAAGCTATTGGCTATGGTAATGCGTTTCAAGCCTCTTCTTTGGGGATGCTGATTATCGGATTATTGTTTTGGATCGGTGTACGTCCCGCAAAGCAAAGTCACGTAGTGATTGAAGTAGAGGAGCAAATAAGTTAAAAATAATATTTTTATATAATTGAAGATTATTAAGGAACTAAAAATAATAAATTTGCAAAAGTCAATTTTGAAGGAGGAGTTTTAATGTCAATCATTTTAAATGAAAAAATCCAAGGGCTTTCAGCATGGAAAGGTACTGAGCTAGCAAAAGATGATTCATGGATTTATTATTTATCCGAGAAAACAATTGCTGCTCTTGAAAAGGCTGTATTATATGTTCAACAAAAGGGATTAAAAGCACCTGATTTTAATAAGGACGATTTCCCGATTCCTGAACTCGCTGACGAAATTACTTACTTTGTTGACGAACTGGAGAATGGAAAAGGGTTTCTATTGATTCGTGGATTGCCAATGGACCAGTTTACTGACGAAGAAGCGAGCATTATTTACTGGGGTCTCGGACTTCACTTGGGAATGCCGATCATACAAAGCAAAACTGGGGAACTCTTAGGGCATATCAAAAATGTAGGTAAAGACTTTAGTGATAATACAAAAGTACGTGGTTATCAAACGAATGTACATCTTGATTATCACACAGATCTCGCTGATGTGGTCGGATTACTATGTCTTCGCAAAGCGAAATCTGGCGGTTTAAGCAGTATCGCAAGTGCAATGTCTATCTATAATGAAATTCTAGAGAAGCACCCAGAGTACCTTGAAATTCTTTATCGTCCATTTGCTCATGATCTGCGCGGGGAAGAATCACCAGGTCAATCTCAAGTAGTTCAAACACCGATTTTTAGCTATTATGATGATAAATTAAGCTGCAGATATATTCGCCAATATGTCGAATCAGCACAAACGAAAACAGGTATCTCTTTGTCGAAAGAAGAAATTGAAGCATTTGATTTTATCGATTCCCTAACTCATGATGAAAACTTCCATATTGATATGATGATGGAACCGGGTGATATGCAATTCGTTAATAATTATGCCGTTTTGCATTCACGGACTCATTTTGAAGATTACGAAGAAGATGACAAGAAACGCCATCTATTAAGATTGTGGCTCATGATGCCAAATGGCCGGAAAATTGCCCCGAATTTCGAGTTTTATGTCGGAGGAGCACCCGTAACTAGATAAAAAGCTGGTGGTAATTAAACTCATCATTTTTTCTTTATTTAAGTGATATGGTGATTTTATTCATCGAATAACGTGAATAAAATCACCATTTTATGTTTTTAAATGTCTTATGGCCGGAAAAAATGGTTGGAGAAAGGCGAATTAATACTGAAATAAATTGAAGAGAGGATGATGCTTCTTGGCAAATTTAGATCCGCAAGCAGAAAAATATTTACAAGCTTTTAATCAGATGCCACCTATTCATAAAATGGATCCTAAGAGAGTAAGAGAGATGCTGTCAAAGGCACCGCGCCCTGATGTAAAGTTAGAACCTCTTTCAAAGGTAGAGGATTTGATGCTTCCAGTAAGCCAGGAGGAAGAAATAAAATGTCGTGTATACATTCCAGAAGGGCAAGGTCCCTTTCCCCTATTTATATACTACCATGGTGGAGGATGGGTTCTCGGAGACATTGAATCGACTGATGCAAGCTGCCGAATGATTGCGAATCGAACAGAAAGTATTGTTGTATCCGTAAACTATCGTCTTGCACCGGAGTATAAGTTCCCGACTCCAGTAGAAGACGCCTACTCCGCATTGCAATGGGTTTATGAAAAAGGGACTTCTTTTAACGGAGATGTTTCCCGATTGGTAGTTGGAGGAGATAGCGTAGGTGGAAATCTAGCAACCGTAGTTACGATGATGGCGAGAGACAAAAAAGGTCCCTGCATCGCTGCACAGGTATTACTTTATCCTGCGACAAATCTTGAGTTCAATACGGAATCCCATCAAACTTTTGCAAAAGGATTTGGTCTGGATCGCGAACAGCTGCTTTGGTTCCGTGATCATTATTTAGGGAATGAAGAGGATAGGTTTAATGAGTTTGCTTCCCCCTTGATCTCCCAAGATTTAAGTGGTCTCCCGCCAGCAATTGTGATTACAGCGGAAAATGATGTGCTTCGGGATGAAGGCATGGCCTATGTTGAACGTCTGAAAAAATTTGGTGTTCACGTTGAATATGCATGTGAACCCGGTATGGTCCACGGATTTTTTGCCCACATGGCCATTTTCTCGAAGAACATAGAATCGACTGTTTCTACGATCGACAAGTTCTTGAGTTCCGTAAAATATTAAATAAAGATAGATTGAAAGAAAATGTTCTAAATAAAGGCGAGCCTCAAAATTTATGAAGCTCGCCTTTATAATACACTATCTAATTTTTTTAATAAAAGAAAATTATTGATAATCTATGAAACCGTGACTAGGGTTTAGTAATAAACAGTATTTCCAATTCCACCGGTTACCGAAATGACATCGCCAGTGATCGATGCCGCCAAAGGTGACGCTAGGAAGGTAACGACATTAGCAATTTCCTCTGGTGTAATCAAACGGCCAAGAGCATTCATTGATGATGCTTGGCGTATAGCTTCCTCATTAGTGACCCGACCTCTAAACGTTTCCGTATCGACAATCCCTGGATAAACAGCATTGACAGTTATTCCGTGCTTTCCTAATTCTAATGATGCGGATTTTGTCATATGGACAACAGATGCATTACGAGGACCGGAACTAAAATAATTGCCGCCAATTCTGGCTGCCAGACCACTTATATTGATAATACGTCCCCAATTATTTTGGATCATATAAGGAGCAGCAGCTCTGATACAACGAAAATAGCCCATATACTTTTCTTCAAAATCTTTCAAAATAAGTTCATCTTTAATGCTGTTAAAATCCTCTGGCTCATGGCCGCCCACACGTGCTCCACTGTTAATTAAAATATCAATGCTTCCCATTTCTGCTGCTGATTTTTCGACTAAATTTAGGATAGAGTCAGGATCATTGGTATCTGCCACGATTGGGTAAATATTTCTGTTGGTCTCTTTGGACAATTCGTCTGCAGCATTCTTTAGTGACGCTTCGTTTCGTGAACAAATCGTACAATCTACACCTTCTAATGCCAACTGACGGGCAATAGCTTTGCCAATCCCCCTGCTTCCTCCGACGATCAGTGCTTTTTTTCCAGATAATTTTAAGTCCATAGTACAACCTCCTGTTTCGAATTAACTTGTATTAGACTCAGCTTGAAAGTGATTTATTAGATTATTTAATCATTTCTATCTTTGATTCTACCTATAAATGATAATTATATAAAATTAAAGATATTAACTTGTACTTAAGTATTATTAATATATTTTTATTTATTGTAAATTTCCCATGTGCAAGGTGTTATATATTTCATATATTAGTAATGTTTACTTGCAAATTAAAATTTCTAATTTTATTTAATTGAAAATTATGAATATAATCAATATATCTACTATTAACACAGTCACAATGTTTATTAAAGCGCTTACAAAAAATGAAGGGGGTAACATGGATTCCTATACACTCTATTTCACAGGCTATTATTTTTGAAAATTTCAATAAAAAAACGAAGGGGAGTATATATGCCATCCATTTTGAAGGAAAAAATTAAAGGACCAGTAGCTTGGAGGGGGATTGATTTAGTTAAAGATGTTTCATGGATTTATTATTTGTCAGAGGAAACGATTGCAGCTCTTGAAAGCGCTTTACGCTATGTAAAACAAAAAGGTTTAAAAGCACCGGATTTTAACAAAGAAGACTTCCCGATTCCAGATCTCACTGACGAAATCGATTACTTTATTGACGAGTTGGAAAATGGGAAGTGTTTTCTATTAATTCGTGGCTTACCAATTGAAAAGTATACAGATGAAGAAGCAAGCATCATATACTGGGGTCTCGGAGTCCACCTAGGTATCCCAGTAACGCAAAACGCTAAAGGTGCTCTATTAGGGCATGTTGTTGACCAAGGTCTCGACATTAATGATTCAAATGTACGAGGTTACCAAACGAATGCACATCTTCCCTTTCACCCAGATGGATCTGACGTAGTCGGATTATTATGTCTTCGAAAAGCTAAATCTGGGGGTTACAGTAGTATCGTAAGTTCCATGGCGGTTTACAATGAAATTCTGGATAGGTACCCAGAGTATCTTGGCATTCTCTATCTTCCATATTTCTTGGATCGCCGTGGTGAGGAAACACCTGGTGAATCTCCTGTTTATTCATCACCGCTCTTTAGTTATTACGAGGGTAAATTGAGTTGCAGATATAACCGGGGATATGTTGAATCGGCACAAGCGAAAACAGGTAGATATTTGTCAAAAGTGGAAATTGAAGCTTATGACTTAATGGATTCTCTCCTACATGATGAAAACATGCATTTTGATATGATGATGGAACCGGGGGATATGCAATTTGTTAATAATTATACAGTTCTTCATTCACGAACTGTATACGAAGACTATGAAGAACCTGAACGGAAACGTCATTTATTAAGATTGTGGCTCACGATGTCAAATGGGCGAGAAATTGCGCCCGACTTCGCGATGTTTATTGATGAGAAAACAGGTAAAGCAGGTCGCGGCGGTATTCCAGTACGTGAAAAAACTACTGGTGGGATTGCAGAAAAAATGAGGTAATAAATTTAATAGATATAAAGAATCTAGGAGTGTTTAAACACGAAAGATTTACCTTTATAAACTTTTAAGAAACCAATTGAATCATGTGAACGGGAGTGCCTTTATCATTTCATGTAAAGATTTTCAGAAAATAGTAGAAAAGAAGGGGAGAATTTTAATTTGAAAACACCAAAATATTCTTGGATCATATTATTTATTCTTGTAGCTTCAGGTATGGTCAACCAGGTGGATAAAATTATCATTGGTTTGGTATCTGTTCCTCTAATGAAAGAGTTACATTTAAGTCCTTCACAATGGGGAATTGTCGGAAGTTCTTTCTTTGTGTTTTTTACCTTTTCCTCTTTCATTATTGGTGGAATGGCTGATTCAAGAAATACGAAAAAAATGTTTACTTGGATCTCGTTTGTATGGTTGGCTGTTCAATTTACCACACCTTTTGTTTCCAGTCTATCTCTGCTAGTCATGACAAGAATGTTCTTGGGAGCAGGAGAAGGTCCTGCTGTTGCTATATCAACTTCGTTAATAGGAAAGTGGTTCCCTAAACATAGACATGGTATAGGCTTTGGCGCTGTTCTCTTTGGAGCAACAATCGGGCCAGCGATTGCTTCTCCATTATTACTCTCCTTGATCAATCGATATGGATGGAGAGCTGCTTTTATAGCAATGGGGATTGTTGGACTAATGGTCCTAGTTTTATGGTTGATTTTTGGAAAAGAAAGCCCAAAAGAAATCGGGTTGTCTACTTTTGAGCAGGTAGATAAGCACTCATCAATTTCTTCTAAAGTTACTTGGCGTCAGTTTCTTCCACATCTTTTTTCTAAAAATTTTATTTTTACTGTTTTGTGTGCAGGTTGTGCTTATTGGTTATTGTCCATTCAAGCGGTATGGTTTCCTGCATATTTTACCAAAATTCAACACTTTGATGGAAAAATGTTAAAACTTGCGGTGTCTTTACCTTTTCTTTTCGCTGCCATTTGCCAAATTGTATTTGCCTTGTTATCGGATCGGCTTTATCGCAAAACAGGAGATATTCGTAAAGCACGAATTAATGTTGCAGGGGTTACCATGGTGCTATCGGCTATTTGTTTATTTCTTGCCAATGCCTTTAACTCAAGTGCTTTTTCCATCTTATTCTTCATCCTTGCTCCGGGTTTTGCGATTGTTATTCTTTCACTCGCACCCGCCATGTTAATGGAATTCTTTTCTCCCAAAAACATTGGAAAGGCTCAAGGGACCTATGTGGCTCTATCCAGTTCAACAAGCATTATTGCTCCACTCATATTCGGGTATCTAATCCAGTATGCAGGAACTGAGGCAATCGGATATGGGTATGGCTTCCAAGTAACTTCTTTGGTTATGTTCGTAATGGGAATACTGTTTTGGGCTATTGTTCGTCCCGCGAACCAAAGTCAAACAACGATAAAACCTGAGGAACAAGTTATTGTATAAAAATTATGAATTGGTGAATCAAGGAGGGAAATAAACTATGTGTAAAAATGAAAAGGCCGTTTCTGAGATGGATTGTTGTGTAGATTGTCATGAAGAATTAGCTATTATGGAGAGAAATCGCAGCAAGTGCTGGAATTGTCTGGATAAGATGTCCGAAACTTACGCTGATGATCATCTTGAAGTGGAGGATGGAGTAAATTAGTTAGTTTCATAGAAAAGCTCTAATAATTAAGTTAATAATGCAGGGAGTGAAAATATTGGCTGGACAAGGAAAGTTAAACACAACCTTTTCTGAAGCTATTCAAGATATTCAAGATGGTGCAACCATCATTGTTGGTGGTTTTGGTCTGTCGGGAATTCCCGAGAATCTAATTCTAGCATTACGGGACAAGGGAACAAAAGATTTAACGATTGTAAGTAACAATTGTGGGGTGGATGATTGGGGACTGGGTCTGCTGCTTGCAAATAAGCAGATTAAGAAAATGGTAGCAAGCTATGTGGGAGAGAACAAGATCTTTGAAAAGCAATTTTTAAGTGGAGAATTGGAAGTAGAGCTTGTTCCCCAGGGGACACTGGCGGAAAGAATTCGGGCAGGAGGAGCTGGCATCCCTGGATTCTATACGCCGACTGGCGTTGGTACCCTGATTGCGGAGGGCAAAGAATACCGACTTTTTAATGGGAGACCGCATATTTTTGAAGAAGGAATAGTTGGTGATTTTGCCTTTGTGAAGGCATGGAAAGGCGATTCGCTTGGAAATCTTATTTACCGGAAGACAGCTCGCAATTTTAACCCACTCGCAGCAACAGCAGGCAGGGTTACGATTGCAGAGGTGGAGCAAATGGTTGAAGTGGGTGCTCTTGATCCGGATGAGATTCATACACCTGGGATCTATGTCCAAAGGATATTGGAAGGAAAGAATTATCTGAAAAGAATTGAACGTCGTACCGTCATATCTATTTAAATCACCATTGAAGGGTAATACGCAAAAATTACAAAGCTGTTTTTCTAGGGGGAATATATAGTGATGGATACCAGGACAAAAATCATTAAGCGTGCGGTTCAAGAGATTCAAAATGGTATGAACGTAAATCTAGGGATTGGCATACCTACTTTGCTCGCGAATGAAATCCCGAATGATGTTCATGTATTATTACAATCAGAAAATGGGTTGCTTGGGATCGGACCGTATCCTTTTGAAGGGATGGAGGATCCTGATCTTATTAACGCAGGGAAGGAAACGGTTACAGTTGTTAGTGGTGGATCGTTCTTTGATAGTGCAGAGTCTTTTGCCATGATTCGAGGAGGACATATTGATTTGGCCATCCTTGGTGGTATGGAGGTATCTGAACAAGGGGACTTGGCAAATTGGATGATCCCGGGAAAAATGATCAAGGGTATGGGAGGAGCAATGGACCTCGTCCATGGTGCCAAAAGAGTTGTGGTCATAATGGAACACATCAATAAGTACAATGAATCAAAGATAAAAAAAAGCTGTACCCTTCCATTAACGGGTCAAAAAGTTGTACACCGATTAATTACGGATTTGGCAGTGTTTGATTTTACACCTGAGGGCATGATTCTTGTGGAAACTCAAGAAGGTGTTTCACTTGATGAAGTGATAGAGAAGACGGAGGCTTCCTTTTCGATCAGCGCCAATTTGACATGCGGTAAAGGGGATCGTCAAAAGGCTCCTCTATAACAAGGTAAAAGATATAACACTCCTAATTCTTATTAGGGTAAAAATAAATTTGTAAAAAAAGAGAAGGTTTTTCGCCACATGAGACGACGAACCTTCTCTTTTTTAGCATATTAATTCTTTTTAATTTCTGATTTTAAATAATGAATATATTTGTTGGCATAAGTGGATAAATGTTTATTCTCAGACCGTACTAATCCTAATGAAATATTTACAGTCGGATGATTCACCAAATCAATTGGGATGATATCACCATTGATGACAGGGGGATAGTTTTTCATTACGAAATCAGGAGCAAATGTAATCGCCAAATTTTCATTGATGGCTTGGAGAACTCCATCCATATTATTTGAAGTAAATAGAATTTTCATAGGCTTATATTTGATAAAGAAATCCTGAACAAAATACTGCATTAATTCACCCTGATATGTAACGAGAGTTTGATCAAGTATATCATGCGGAGTGATAGTACCAAGAATGGCTAAGGGAGAATGCTTAGAAACATATACTTTCTGCTTTCCTTCAATTAATGCTTCAAAAGCTATTCCTTCCATGTTTATGTTCAAATCTCTTGAATACGTAACCAGTCCTATGTCGGTTTTATGCTGCCTGACATCTCCAATTACTGCTGATCCACTTTTATCGGCAACCTCCAAATTTACGTGCGGATAATCATGTCTAAACGCGGCAATCGCTTTTACCAGGAACGTCATCAACCCTGGTAATGACGATATTTTTAGTTCCCCCACTTCCGTGGAATTCAATAGATTAGCTGTCTCTTTTATTTCCTCAAGTTTTTTTTGTACTTCGTAGGCAAGTTTCAGAATGATTCTTCCTTCATCGGTTGGGACAGCGCCATGTCCCCGTGACCGCTTAAGAATTTTCATCCCCAGCTCATTTTCCAAGTTGGTTATGGACTGGCTGATGTTGGATTGAGTCACATGGAGATTCTGTGCAGCGACTGACAGAGAATTGTATTTTGCGACTTCTACGATATAAAGTAATTGTTCAATATTCATGCTGTTCCCCTTTTTTAATATTAGTGATACTTACTTACAAATTAAAATCTTTAATTTTATTTAATTATAATTTATTAGTATAATCAATATCAAGAAGATTTAAAAATCTTTGAATTTTCTACATACAGGAGGAGAACTAGAATGTCAGCGAACCAATTGTTTGATTTAAATGGAAAGACAGCAATCGTTACCGGAGGCGGCAGCGGGTTAGGGCGTGTAATGGCACTGGCGTTGGCAGAAGCCGGAGCAAACGTTGTTGTATGTTCACGGCGTTTAGAGATTTGCGAAGCAGTTGTAAAAGAAATCGAGGCGTTAGGAAAACAGGCACTTGCGCTTTCATTGGATGTCACAAATCGGGAATCTGTCGTTCAAGCTGTGGAGAAAGCGGTTTCTCATTTTGGAGGAATCGAAATTTTAGTCAACAGCAGCGGAACCGTTTATGAGTCTCCTGCTACGGATATGCCTTTAGAACAATGGCAAGCAATGCTAGATACAAATGTGACAGGAACATTCTTGATGTGTCAGGCAGTTGGAAAACATATGATTAATAACGAATACGGGAAAATTATTAACATTTCTTCTAGTATTGGCTTTAAGGGTGTTGACCCGGAAGCTGTAGATTCTGTCGGATATACAACTAGTAAGGGTGCAGTCATGACCTTAACGAAGGATTTGGCAGTTAAGTGGGGCCGCCATGGAGTGTATGTAAATTCCATTGCTCCTGGAGTTTTCACTACAGGAATGAATAACCCAGAAATACCGGGAACACTTGTACACAAAGCAGGCCCTTTCATTGCTTCACAAGTTCCAGTTAGAAGGTTAGGCAGTGACAATGATTTGGTAGGTGCACTCCTTTACTTTGCTTCAGCAGCATCTAATTATTGTACAGGACAAATTTTGACTCTTGATGGTGGACTTGGGGCTAAGTAAACTTCAACAAAATAACTTGGCTGTGTAAATTAATAATACTTAATTGCACATAAGAAATAACAATTTTACTTAATAAATAATTACAAATATATTGAGATTAATAAATTCGGAAAAGTTAATTAGCTGAATAATGTAAGCGTTAACAGTATACGAGTTTAAAAAACATTCGTTGGAAGAGGGGATTTTTGTGAGTAATGTAAAAAATGTACAACAAGCTGTAGCATATCATGCCGGCAATGTTAATGTGGATGAATTGCCTTGGGTTCCTTATTTCGGAGATGCGAAATTTAAATTGCTTAAGGCCAACCCTGTAACAGGGCAGAATATTACCTTATTATATGTACCTGCAAAAATGCAGCTTCCGGCCCATTATCATCCTGGACAAGTCATTGTTTATACTGTACAAGGGTCTTGGAGATATCTCGAGGAGCCTTGGATCTCCAAACCTGGCGACATGGTTTTTGAACCAGCCGGCTCCACACATACACCTACAGCTGTAGGGGATGAAGACGTTATTACCTTCAATATTGTGGAAGGAACATTAGATTATTTGGGTGAGAATGGAGAAATTCTTGCACGAGATAATTGGGAATCATTCCTGAAAAGATATCTTGACTATTGCGAGGCTGAAGGAATTGAACCTGTTGATGTGACAGCATTTTAATAAATAAATCTGTAATAAAAAGAGAAGCCGGTGTCTAATTGACGGAGAGGCTTCTCTTTTATTATGTGTAACGACTATTATATACAGAAAACTAGTAAGTTGATAGTTTTCATTATCTGTATAGTAGTAATAATTATTTATAAATTAAAAATTTTAATTTTATATAATTATTAATTATGAGTATAATTAGTAACATAATAATATTTATAAATTTTAGAATATTCCAAACGACAGGGGGGCTAAAAAATATATGCCAACAGAAACAGTTTTAATTACAGGCGCTACTAAAGGGATCGGTTTGGAATTCGCAAAAGTTTTCGCAGGCCATCGCTATAACTTGATATTAGTTGCCAGAGACGAAACCTTGTTGGAACATCAAGCGGAGAATTTAAAAAAGGATTATGGAGTGCAAGTAAATACTTATGCCGGTGACTTAAGCAGCCATGCAACTGTAGAGAGCTTATATCAATACTTGAAAAGCGAAGGAATTACCATTGATATTTTAATTAATAATGCCGGGGCTGGCGGATTAGGGCTAATGACGGAATTGGATATTAAGAAAGAATTGGAATGTCTGCAGCTCAACATGATTTCACTCACTTATTTAACCAGACTGATTGCGGATGAAATGGTAAAACGAAAGCAAGGTAAAATATTAAACGTTGCTTCAACAGCAGCCTTTCAGACGACTCCACTGATGTCGATGTATGGGGCAAGCAAATCGTATGTCTTAACCTTTTCAGAAGCAATTGCGGAAGAATTGAAGGGAACTGGAGTTCAAGTTTCTGTATTATGTCCCCCTTCTACCAAAACAGCGCTCACACAAGGATTGGCCGAAACAAGAACAAAAATTTTCATTAAGAACTTGATGGACCCGCATACAGTTGCCAAGTGCGGCTTTGAAGGGTTAATGAAGAATAAAACGGTGATCATCCCTGGCTTTAAAAATAAACTCATGGCCAAATCAGTGGGACTGCTGCCAAGGAAATGGGTAACCATCTATACCCGAAAGCTTATTGAACAAAAAGTGTAAATAGCAATAGAATCCCATCCTTGATAGGGTGGGGGATTTTAAAGAATAAATGAGCAATCGCTCGGTCAATTATTTCATGGGAAAAGATTGGATGCACAAAAATATATTTGTGAGGGGACTAACAATGAACTTTTTATTATCCGATGAACATCAAATGATGCAAAAAATGGTGCGAGAGTTTGCTTTAAACGATGTTGAGCCTTCTGCTGCACAGCGTGATGAAGAAGAATATTTTGATAGTAAGATTTGGCACAAGATGGCCGAACTTGGATTATGTGGGATCCCTTGGCCGGAAGAGTATGGTGGGGCAGATGCCGATTATTTAAGTTATGTGATTGCATTGGAAGAGCTTTCGCGAGTGGATGCTTCCATAGGTACCACTCTTGCTGCTCATACATCGTTAGCAGGATGGCCAGTTTACAAGTTTGGAACAGAGCAACAAAAGCAAAAATATTTGCGTGCTATGGCTGAAGGAAAAAGCATGGGGGCGTATTGCTTGACGGAACCTGGATCCGGATCCGATTCCGGAGGAATGAAAACATCCGCCGTGCGTGACGGGGATGACTGGATCTTAAACGGTTCGAAGATTTTTATAACCAACGGCGGCTATGCGGACATCTATATTGTCTTCGCTCAGACCAATCCGGATCTAAAGCAAAAGGGGATTGCAGCATTTATCGTAGAAAAGGGCTTCCTGGGTTTCTCTGTGGGTAAAAAGGAGAAAAAGATGGGCATTCGCTCCTCCGCGACAACCGAAGTAATTTTTGAGGACTGCCGCATTCCAAAGGACAATCTCTTGGGACAAGTGGGTGAAGGGTTCAAAATTGCGATGATGACCCTCGACGGAGGCCGTAACGGGGTTGCTTCCCAAGCGGTGGGAATCGCTCAGGGAGCGTTTGATAAAGCGGTCGAATATGCGAAGAATCGCGTCCAGTTTGGCAAACCGATTATCTCGCTTCAAGCCATTCAATTCAAGCTGGCTGATATGGCTACAAAGATCGAAGCTGCCCGTTTATTGACCTATCAAGCCGCATGGCGTGAGGATCAAGGGATTCCTTATGGACTTCAATCTGCGATGTCCAAACTGTTTGCAGGAGACACCGCAATGGAAGTAGCTGTCGAAGCAGTTCAAGTATTTGGTGGATATGGCTACACAAGGGAATATCCGGTAGAACGCTATATGCGAGATGCAAAGATTACCCAAATATATGAAGGAACTCAAGAGATTCAGCGTCTTGTTATTGCTGGGAATCTGCTTAAAGAGTAGCTAAATTCGAATATGCAATAAAAATAGGAACGTAATCTATTAAAAAGTAAAAAGAGGTGAATGACCTTGTCGAATGTGAATGACTTACTTGGGTATGAGTTAGAGCCATATTGCATGGCTGTTGAAAAAGGAAAAATAAAGGAACTAGCCATTGCTATTGGTGATGATAACCCCGTTTACTACAGCTTGGAGGCAGCTAAGGAAGCTGGTTATGATGGCATTCCTGTTCCACTAACCTTTTTACAGATCATAGATTTCCATGGCGGATATGGCTTCCAAGAAAAAATGGAGGCATTGAATTTAAACCCAGTTAAAATATTGCACGGTGGGCAGGCGTATGAATATTTAGGCGATATTTATGCCGGGATGAGCTTCAGGTTATGAGTAAAATTGTTCGGGCTGATACGAAAATCGGTTCCTCTGGCGGAATGGATTTTATTACAGAAGAAACACGATATACCAATCAAAGGGGCGAATTAGTTGCAATTGCTAAAATTACGTTAATTCACCGTCATTAAAAAGTAGATGATTAGAGGGGCGAAACGAATCATGTATTTTGAAGACCTACAGGAGGGAGATTCATGTCCAGTTCTGAAAAAAGATCCGATTACGCGAGTCCAGCTCGTAAAATTTGCCGGAGCATCTGGAGATTTTAATCCTCTGCATACCGTAGAAGAGGTTGGAGAGGAAGCCGGCACAGGCATTATCGCTCACGGTATGTTAGTTATGGGGATGTTGTCTCAAGGAGTTACATCCTGGATATCGCTAAAAAACATCAAAAGAATACAAGTACGCTTTAGTAAAATGACGTATCCTGGAGAATCTATCGAAATTGTTGGCAGTGTGAAAAAGAAAAAGGGTGACAACTTAGTAGTAGGAGAAGTCCTGGCGAAAAATAGTGAAGGCGATGTAAAAGTTTCAGGGATTTTTGAAGCGATACTGCCATCAAGGAATTAATAGAGCAATTGTATAAATCGTTAAACCCAGGGTGCTCTAAAAATATTACATCAGAAGGGGATACGAAAAAATGAACATTTTGGTATTGATGAAACAAACATTCGATCCAGAAGAAAAAATTACTTTAAAATTTGGATCGGTTAAAGAAGAAGGCGTAAACTTCATCATCAATCCTTACGATGAATATGCAATTGAAGAAGCGCTTCATTTGCGGGATGTGCATGGCGGTGAAGTAACGGCTATCACGGTAGGACCGGAACATGCAGAGAATGGGCTCCGAACGGCGCTTGCGATGGGTGCAGATAAAGGGATTATGGTTAATAGCGAAGATTTAAATCTTGATGAATACAGTACAGTCAAAATTCTTGAGGCCGTTATTAAAAATCGGGAGTTTGATATCATATTAGGCGGGAATGTGGGAGTTGATTATGGCAGTGGACAAATTGGTCCGCGCCTTGCAGAGGAACTTGATATTCCCCAAGTAACGACGATTACAAGACTGGAGATTGATGGAAACGAGGCGGTAATCGAGCGTGACGTTGAAGGGGATAAAGAAGTTGTCATGGTATCTCTTCCAGTATTGGTTACAGCACAACAAGGATTAAATGAGCCTCGTTATCCTTCCTTGCCCGGCATTATGAAAGCAAAGAAAAAGCCAATTGCGCGGATTGAGATTGATGATTTACATATTGAAGACGTTCTGGAAGTAAAGACAATCACTACCGAGACATTTTTTGCACCGAAAAAAGGTGCAGGACGTATCCTGAACGGAGAAATAAAAGCTCAAGTTTCTGTACTGGCTGAGCTGCTTCGCAATGAGGCAAGAATAATCTAATTATCACCAAGGAGGACAACCATGAGAAAAGTACTTGTAGTGACTGAAGCTAAAGCTGGGAACCTAAGAAGTGTTTCGCTGGAGTTGCTGACAGCAGCGCAGCGTATTGCAGAAGGTGGAGAAATTATAGCTGTGGCTTTCGCCAGCGATGCCACTCATTATGTAAGCGTTTTAGAGAGACATGGAGCAAATAAAGTATACATTATTTGCAACGATGAACTTGATGTGTATACAACAGATGCATATTCTCAATGCTTAAGCCAGTTAATTGATGTAGTCGAACCAGAAGCTATATTAATGCCACATACGGGAATCGGAAAAGATCTTGCACCGCGCATAGCATCGCGGTTTGGGCTAGGACTAATATCTGACGTTATTGATGTTCAGGTGGAAGACTTTGATGTTATCTTCACCCGTCCTGTTTTTTCCGGAAAAGCCTTTGAGAAAAAGAAAGTAGTATCTGGCATCCCATTTGCAACTGTCCGTCCGAATAATATCCCGGTGGAAGAAGTCGGAGGAACGATTGAGATTGTGCGCTTTTATGCTGAAATCAAAGACATACGGACGGTTGTAAAAGAAGTAATACAAAAAACAACTGTCGGTGTAGATTTATTAGAAGCGAAAATAGTCATTTCTGGTGGTAGAGGGGTTAAAACGTTAGAAGGTTTTAAGGTGCTTCAGAAACTGGCAGATGTCCTAGGGGGTGCGGTGGGTGCCTCTCGTGGTGCATGCGATGCCGAATACTGCGATTATTCACTGCAAATCGGACAGACAGGAAAGGTCATCACTCCTGATTTGTACATTGCCTGTGGAATTTCTGGTGCCATTCAGCATTTAGCAGGAATGTCTAACTCTAAAGTAATTGTTGCGATTAACAAAGATCCGGAAGCACCCATCTTTCAAATAGCGGACTATGGTATAGTGGGTGATTTGTTTGAGGTGGTACCATTGCTGGCGGAGGAATTCAAAAAAGCACTAGTAATCTCTTAAAAACTACTAGTGATTAAAACTTGTTTTACTCTATAAAATTTCTAATCGAAAGGAACTTGTACATGTTTAAAAAGGTTCTTATTGCAAATCGAGGTGAAATTGCTGTTCGTGTAATTAGGGCGTGCAAAGAAATGGGGATCTTTACGGTTGCTGTATATTCTGAAGCAGACCGTGAAGCACTGCATGTGCAGCTGGCAGACGAAGCATATTGTATTGGACCTACTCCGTCTGCTAAAAGTTATTTGAATATTGGGAATATAATTAGTGCTGCTCTATCAACCAATGCGGATGCCATTCACCCGGGATATGGTTTTTTAGCTGAAAACGCAAATTTTGCTGAAATCTGCTCGGATTTTAACATTTCATTTATTGGTCCTGAACCAGAAGCTATAAGTAAAATGGGGGATAAAGCGGTCGCTAGAGACACCATGAAGAAAGTAGGGGTACCTACCGTACCAGGAACTGATGGTTTGATAGAAGACCTTGAAGAAGCCGTAAGTATAGCTATGGATATTGGTTTTCCCGTTATTGTAAAGGCAACGGCTGGCGGTGGCGGCAAGGGAATGAGAGTAGCATGGAATGAAGAGGAATTACGAAAAGCAATCCGTCAAGCACAGAATGAAGCTGAAACCGCATTTGGAAACGCCGGTGTGTATCTGGAGAAATACATTGAGGAACCACGCCATGTTGAAATTCAAATTATTGGGGATATGCTCGGTAATGTCATTTATTTAGGGGAAAGAGACTGTTCTATTCAAAGACGCCATCAAAAGCTGGTAGAAGAAGCACCGTCACCAGCACTTGAGGAGGATATTCGTAAACAGATGGGTTCAGCAGCAATCGCCGCTGCAAAATCTGTTAACTATCATGGAGCCGGGACTGTGGAGTTTTTATTAGATAAAAACGGTGATTTCTATTTCATGGAGATGAATACCCGAATTCAAGTAGAACATCCTGTGACAGAAATGATTACAGGCATTGACTTAATTAAGGAGCAAATTTCGGTGGCAGCTGGCTTCCCTCTCACTTATAGACAGGAAGATATTAAAATCAAGGGCTGGGCCATCGAATGCCGTATTAATGCAGAAAATCCGGCAAAGAATTTTATGCCTTCACCTGGGAAAGTCGAAATGTATCTGCCTCCGGGGGGGTATGGTGTACGAGTAGATAGCGCTCTCTATCCTGGATGCGAAATTTCCCCTTATTACGATTCGATGGCAGCAAAAGTGATTGTTTGGGGGGAAAATCGTGAAGAGGCGATCGCACGCATGAAGAGGGCACTTGATGAATTTGTTATTAGTGGAATCAAAACTACTATTCCATTTCATCAAAAATTACTAGAACATGAATCCTTTGTAAAAGGACATTTTAATACAAAATTTCTTGAAATGAATCCCTTAAAGTTAGAAGTATGATTCATAGTTTACGATTATTAAGGAGAGAAAAAAATGTTCAAAATCCAAGAAATAAGAGAAATGATTAAATTAGTGGATGATTCTTCAATAGAGGTGTTAGAAATTGAAGAAAGTAATTCTAAAATATTAATACGGAGAAGCATCGGGACAGCACAGCTAAGGGAGATAAACACTGTTAATACTCAGGCTCTTCCTGTTAATGCTGAGACTACAGTCGTTATACCATCATACACAAATAATGAGATATCAACAGGACTTGTTCAAGTAGCTACAACGACAGACTTAGTGAAGGATAATTCACAAAAAAATGATGAAATCAAAAACCTTTCAAAAATTGTTTCTCCAATGGTAGGAACGTTTTACAGGGCACCAGGAGTTGACGCGGAACCTTTTGTTAAAATTGGTGATAAAGTTGAGAAATCAACCATGGTCTGCATTTTAGAAGCCATGAAATTGTTTAATGAAATTGAAGCAGAAATGGACGGAGAGATTGTTGACGTTCTTGTCGAGAATGGCAAGCTTGTAGAGTACGGTCAACCTCTTTTTTTAGTGAAACAGACATCCTAAATATTTCTAGTAGAGAGGAGGTTGAGATAACCAATGAGCACAGATTATGAGAAGATTTATGACTTATGGGATCGGAAAGTAAAGATCGAGCTTGGGGGTGGTAATGACCGAATTGATACACAGCATAAACGCGGAAAACTTACTGCAAGGGAACGAATTGATTTATTACTGGATGAAGATTCCTTTGTGGAATTAAACCCATTCATACAGCACCGTGCAACCAATTTTGGTATGGAAAAATTAGAAAGCCCGGGAGAAGGTGTAGTGACCGGATATGGAAAAATTCATGGCCGCCTGATCTACATATTTGCTCAGGACTTTACCGTTTTTGGCGGAGCATTAGGAGAGATGCACGCGACTAAAATTTGCAAAATTATGGACTTGGCAGCTAAAAATGGTGCTCCGATTATTGGATTAAATGATTCTGGCGGTGCCAGGATTCAAGAAGGTGTCGTTTCACTAGATGGTTACGGTCAAATTTTTTATCGGAATGCGATCTACTCAGGAGTAATCCCACAAATATCTGTGATTATGGGCCCTTGCGCGGGAGGGGCTGTCTATTCCCCAGCTATCACAGATTTTGTGTTTATGGTAGAAAAAACCAGTCAAATGTTTATTACAGGTCCTAAAGTTATTGAAACGGTAACTGGGGAACAAATTACTGCAGAGAACCTAGGAGGGGCAAAGGTTCATTCCTCCATAAGTGGATGTGCTCATTTTACTGGGGAATCTGAACAACAGGTCCTAGAAGAGGTCCGGAGATTAATTACCTTTCTGCCTCAAAATAACATGGAAAATCCTCCGTCTTTAGATATTTATGGAACTGATGACTGGAGGGAAGATTTGCTTGACCTCGTCCCTCTCAATGGAACGAAGGTATATGACATAAGAAAGGTATTAGAACAAGTATTAGACCACGGTCATTTCATGGAAGTTCAAAAGGATTACGCAAAAAATATCGTTATAGGTTTTGGACGAATTGATGGAAATTGTGTCGGGGTCATTTCCAATCAGCCGAAAGTAATGGCTGGAGGATTGGATATTAACTCTTCAGATAAGACTGCCAGATTCATTCGATTCTGTGATTCATTTAACATTCCAATTATCACATTTGAAGACGTAACTGGTTTTTTCCCAGGTGTCAATCAAGAGCACGGCGGGATCATTCGACACGGAGCAAAAATTCTGTATTCATACTCAGAAGCTACTGTTCCAAAAATAACGGTTATTCTGCGAAAAGCATTTGGCGGAGCCTATGTGGCAATGAATTCAAAAGCCATCGGTGCAGATATAGTGTATGCATGGCCAAATGCTGAAATTGCCGTAATGGGTCCGGAAGGAGCAGCAAATATCATTTTTGCCAAAGAAATTAACCAAAGCAGTAATCCAATATTGACCCGATCGGAAAAAATTGAGGAATACCGAAATATGTTTGCAAATCCTTATGTTGCAGCTTCACATGGAATGATTGATGACGTGATTGACCCCAGAGATACAAGGAAAGTTCTGAAACAGTCGTTAGAGATGCTTAGAACAAAAAAAGAAGAAAGACCGAAAAAAAAGCATGGAAATATTCCGTTGTAAGATCAATATATAAATTAATTATTCAGGTAAATAGGAGGAGAAAAGATGGCACTAAACTTTAATTATTATGAAAATTTGAAAGATTACTATTCCCAGTACAGTAACCTTTTGGATGATCAAGTTACCAAACAATTTCCTGCACAAGCGGTCGGTCAGATGTTAGAAATGAATCTTCAAATAAAAAAAATATTGAATGAAACCACAGCACGGTATTATGAATTTGTTAATCTGCCTTCCAGAAATGATCTTGCGCATATTTCCTCACAGATTGTCAAGATAGATGCGAAAGTGGATGATTTAGAAGAATTTACTGAAGAAACCAAGGATAATCAAAGAGATACAGTGGTACTGCGAGGTGAGATAGTAAATTTGAAAAAGGAGATGAAAAGTCTTGATACAAAATTGAATCAAATCGTAACTTTATTAAATTCGCAAAAGGTTACGAATACAAAAGGAACTGTGTAACTGGTGCAGGAATAAAACGATCTGAAACTGTTTTATTTTATCAAATAATTAAGTAAGGGGTGGAGTTATGAACAATTTTATGACAAGAGAATATGAAAAATTTATCGAAATGGTACCTGAGGAGTATCAACAGATGTGTAGACGTTTAAAAAGCGTAACTCAAGTGTTAATGAAGGATGCCGAACCAGAGGTCGGCCCAACCCCGAAAGAAGTCATTTGGACTAGGAATAAAACGATACTATATCGATATATTTCAGAACAACCAAAAAAACATAAAACTCCGCTTCTCTTGATTTATGCACTGATTAATAAGCCCTATATCATGGATTTAACAAAGGGTGGCAGTTTAGTTGAATATCTAGTAAATCGAGGCTTTGACGTCTATCTCCTAGAATGGGGTACACCAGGCATCGAAGATAAAAATATGAAATTAGATGACTATATTATGGACTACATCCCACGAGCGGTTCGAAAAGTCTTGCGAACATCGCATGCGGATGCAGTGTCCATTCTAGGATATTGCATGGGCGGTACAATTACTTCAATATTTGCTGCTTTACACCCTGAATTGCCAATTCGTAATCTTGTCTTTATGACAACTCCGTTTGATTTTGAAGATTCAGGTCTATATGGTGCTATGTTGGATGAGCAACATTTTGATATTGATAAATTAGTGCAAACATACGGTAATATTCCACCTGAAATGATTGACTTTGGAAACAAATTACTAAAACCGATGGCAAACTTTTATGGCCCTTATGTTAGTCTTTTTGATCGTGCTGATAATGAAAGTTTTGTCACCAGCTTTAAACTTCTGCAAAAATGGTTAAACGATGGCATTCCATTTCCGGGTGAATCCTATCGTCAGTGGATTCACGAATTTTATCAAAAGAACAAGCTGATTAAAGGGGAACTTGTTATTCGTGGCCGTCAGGTTAAACTTGAGGAGATCACGGCTAATGTCCTCAACTTATCGGGTGAAATTGACATTATTGCTCCACCTCATCAAGTAGAAGCATTGATGAACCGAATATCCAGTAAAGACAAACAATATATAAACTTACCAGTTGGACATACGTCTATTGCTTTTGGAAGTAAAGCTTCAAAAATAACTTATCCAACGATTGGTGATTGGTTAGAAGAGAGATCAAACTAAACGTGTATACTGTCAAATGATGAGGTGGGAATAAGGTTGAATTTTTTTAACTACATTGTTAATCTTTCAATATTTTGCCTTTTTGTAATTATGCCTCTCGTTATCCGTTCATTTATTAATCATAAGCCAATTAACCAAGTTCGACTTTGGGTCGGTGTTTATGCCGGAATGTTTACCATCATCCTAGTCATGTTATCTATAAAGCAACAAGGGTATGCTTATGATCTTCGATATGCAACTGTCATACTAGTTTTTGCCTATCTTGGGCCGGCGGCAGGAATAATTACTGGGGGAATTGCACTGCTGGCAAGACTATTTGTTGGTGGTGAGTGGTACCAAGCCATTATTGGTTTTTCAATTGTTATGGCTAGTTTTTCTGTTTTACATAAATCTTTTTCTCGAATTACACCAATAAAAAGAGTTGTCCTTCTATTTGTTACTTTTGTGTGTATGTATATTTTTTATGTATCCATCTTTCATATTTTTAATGATAATTTACTCTTCCATTTTGAGTATTTACTTTTTATGGTAATAGGAGTAGTGATTGGTGCCTTACTAATTGAGTCATACGTCAAGTTGCATCGATTAAACTACCAATTATCATATATGTATAAGAAAGTAGAGGAAAGTGAATCAAACTATCGCCTTATTGCTGAGAATACGGTAGACCTAATATCGGTAATGGATAAAGATTATGTTCTTCGTTACATCTCTCCTTCACATAAATATATTTTAGGATACGAAGAATCTGACCTGACAGGGGTCAAATTATCTGAGTTAATTCATCCTGATGATGTTTATAAGTTGAAAAATAGATGGGATGGGATGTTTGAAATTAAACAATCACAATTGATTGAATACCGTTTACAAAACAAAAGTGGGGATTGGATTGAAATAGAATCCCGTTTAATGCCTGTAAAGGGTGAAGACGATTCTATTGAACATTTCGTCAAGATTAGTCGAGATATTTCTGAACGGAAAAAATCAGAAGAAATTCTTTTGCAATCTGAAAAGCTATCCGTTGTCGGTGAACTAGCAGCCGGAGTAGCACATGAAATAAGAAATCCACTTACAACCATAAAAGGATTTGTTCAACTATATAAGAATGAGAATAAATCTATGGAGTATACTGAATTACTCCTAAGTGAACTAGAAAGAATTGAAACGATTACAAGCGAATTTCTTGCTTTGGGAAAACCGCAAGCTGTCAAACTAAGCAGGATGAATGTGAAAGAACTAATAGAGCATACGCTTGATATACTTTCTCCCCAGTTCATTATGAATGATATTCAATTTCATCTGATTGTTGAAGAAACTCCAATTTATATAACTTGTGACAAGAATCAATTAAAGCAGGTATTTATTAATTTAATAAAGAACGCTATAGAATCAATGAAAGGAGGGGGTGGAATTTATATCAATATTAAAAAGGACCAAGCTGGTGCGTGTATTATTTCATTTCAAGATCAAGGATGCGGCATACCTGAAGAGCTGCTTCCTCGGTTAGGTGAGCCATTTTATACTTTAAAAGAAAAGGGAACAGGACTCGGTTTAATGATCTGCCATAAGATTATTAAACAGCATAATGGTAGTATTTCCTATTTAAGTAAAGTGAACGAAGGGACTTTAATTGAGATTACATTACCATTGGCAAGTTAAGTATGTCCTAATAGGAGGAATTGAAATGAGCTTAGTTAATGAAATCAAAAAAAATGTTTCTTTTATAGACCAATTTTGGAATCAATCATTTCAAATAATTGATGATTGGGACGAAGGAGAGGAATATCGAGAGGAAGTTCTTCTGCAATCTATAAAACAAGTGGCTGAAAAGTTTAAACAAAATCAAACAAATGTAAACGAACTCATAAGCCAAATGACCAAAGAACTCTTTGAATGGGAAGAAATGTCACGAGACCAATTATTGACATCAACTACAGTCTTGAACAATCTACTCCTAATAAATTCATTTGAGGAAATTAATATTCAAGTGAATCAGATTAAAAATCTTTCATCAGACCTCCTTACAAGTCCTTTAAATAATCTAGTAAAAAGTAATTATTCCAATACTATTATAAACACACTAGAAAAGTATATTGAATACAGACGAAATTATCGAAATTTGTTTGTGAAAAATATAAAAGAAACATTTTCTATTATCCTAAAAAATCAAAGAACATTCCTTAGTCTCTTAACAAATCCAATCGAGAATGTACTCTTTCCCTTTAATAAATATATGGTGCCTTCAATGATAAATAAATAAAAAAAATTGGAGTAAGGGGTGAAATTATGTGGGTATGTAAAACACATATAAAAGAAGTACTGCCATTTTTAGATGCTCCCCATCTTAGCAAAGCATCGTATCAAATTAAGTGCTACCTTTGTGAAAATTTGGCGATTGCAAAAGTTTATTATAATTATCCAACTTACCACTTTTCAAAACAATCCAAATATTCTTTGTCAAAAACTTCCCGGGAAAAATCAGGTTAAAAATACAAATTTAAAAGATTACAGAATTATAGACTAGAAGGGGAGTGGCTTGCAACGGTGACCATTAATAGTAAAATGCCAGAATCTAAAATACAATTGTTTGAGAATTTTTCTACCCCAACTTTTCAACAGTGGAGAGAAGTGGCAGAGAAAAACTTAAAAGGGGCTAAATTTGAAGAAAATCTAGTTACCGATACTTATGAAGGAATACGACTTCAACCATTGTATCGTCATGAAGATATGGGGCAATATCCCTTTTTATCTACATTGCCAGGTGATTTCCCATATTTACGTGGAACAAATGTAGTAGGCAATCAACATGAACCTTGGAAAGTGTGTCAGGAAGTAGCCTGCTCGGATCCAGAAGAGTTTAATCAAGCTGTACGAAATGATTTAGAAAAAGGGCAAACGATGCTTCATTTGGTATTAGACGAAATGAGATGGATTGACCCTTTAGAACAGGAAAAGGTAAATAGGAGAGGTGTTTCAATAGCCTCTCTCCAGCATTTTCACAAAGCATTCCAGAAGATAAATTTAGAAGAAGTCCCAATCTATGTCGAACCAGGGATAAGCGGATTTCCTTTTTTTGCTTCATTTATGGCTTATATCATTCAACAAAATCAACGTCCCAATAGAGTTAGAGGCTGTATTGGTATGGATCCAATTGGACAACTCGTACAAAAAGGGGATCTTCCATATCCTATTAATCAAGCTTACAAAATGATGGCAGAGATAACCAAGTGGTCGATGAAACACTCTCCCGAATTGAAAACAATTGTTGTCCAAACCCATGGATACCATAATGCAGGGGGAAATGCTGTACAGGAATTGGCTTTTGCAATTGCCACAGGTTTGGAATATCTTCGCACTATGGAAAATCACCACATTTCAATTGATGATGCAGCAAATAGGATATCTTTTTCTTTTTCAATAGGTTCAAATTTTTTCATGGAAATTGCAAAATTTAGAGCAGCTCGTATGTTGTGGGCTAGAATTGTGAAGGAAATAGGCGGTAATGATACTTCTCAAAAGATGTTCATACACGCAAGGACTTCGGCATGGACAAAGACGATTCACGATCCTTATGTAAACATTCTCCGTGGAACAATAGAAGCGTTTTGCGGGATCATGGGTGGTGTTAATAGCCTGCATGTGTCACCATTTGATGAGGCAATCGGTCCGCCTAATGAGTTTTCTCGTCGAATTGCAAGAAATACTCATCTGATTCTGGAAAATGAAGCTAATTTGTCCAAGGTTACCGACCCAGCGGGAGGTTCATGGTACATCGAAACACTCACCTATACACTAGCTGAAAAGGCATGGGAGCTTTTTCAACAAATAGAAAAAACAGGTGGAATGTATCATTCTCTCCTTGAGGGTTTTCCACAAGAAACAGTTGCTAGAACAGCTGAAGAAAGAATGAATAATATCAAAAGCGGGAAAGAAAAGATCGTGGGAACAAACATCTATCCAAATTTGGATGAGAATCCGTGGAGTTCTCAAGTAAACATGGAACAGGTCCAGACTCCAGTCAAAAATGACGCGCCCAATACTGTTAACCATCAGTATTCTAATGTGGAGTTCGTTCTATTACAAGATTCATTAAAAAAATTTACGGAAAATAATTCTATGAAGAATGCTATAAAAGCGGCCAATGCCGGTGTGACAATAGATGAACTCTTACAAGCTATGTGTATAACAACAAATATGAACCCCTCTATTCGTCCTTTTAGTTTACACAGAGCAGCAGAACCTTTTGAGACACTTCGTGAGCATGCAGAAAAATACAAGTTAAAGATTGGTCATCTCCCTGAGATATTTGTAGCCAATTTTGGACCTGTTTCTACCTATAAACATCATACAGATTTCGTAACTGAATTTTTAAAAGTAGGGGGATTTCATGTAAGCCAACATGCAGAATATCAATTGATTTCCGAGGCATTACATGCGTTCCAATCTTCCAAATCCAATATTGTGGTCATTTTGTGCAAGGATGAGATGTTTTCTGAGGTGGTTCCTTCTCTAGCAAAACGTATGAAACAATGTAATAGCGACGTAACCATTCTATTGGCTGGTTATCCACCTGCAGATGATAGAGAACTGTATATGAAAGCAGGAGTAGGTGACTTTATCCATTCTAATATTAACTATTATGAAAAACTGGTCACTCTTCAAATAAAGGGAGGAATTAGAGAATGTACAAAGTAGTTGACTTTACTAAAATGTCATTTCGCGACACTTTTACTTCCCACATTCCTCGAAAAATTAAAGAAACGGCTGCAAGATGGAAAACATTAGAGAACATTGACGTGAAACCCTTATATACATCTTCTGACCTTACTAATATGGAACATTTGGAGTATGTATCTGGAATCGCACCGTTTTTAAGAGGGCCATATCCAACAATGTATATTAACCAACCATGGACAATAAGACAATATGCTGGTTTTTCAACTGCAGAGGAGAGCAATGCTTTTTACCGCCGTAATTTAGCTGCAGGACAAAAGGGCCTATCGATCGCATTTGATTTGGCAACTCACCGTGGCTATGATTCTGATCATCCCCGTGTCGAGGGTGATGTGGGAAAAGCAGGTGTGGCTGTGGATTCGATAATGGATATGAAAATTTTGTTCGAGGGGATCCCACTGGATAAAATGTCGGTATCCATGACAATGAATGGTGCTGTACTTCCGATTTTAGCTTTTTATATCGTGGCAGCTGAAGAACAAGGTGTTCATCAATCACAATTATCTGGTACCATCCAAAATGATATTTTAAAAGAATATATGGTTCGGAATACCTTTATTTACCCACCTCAAGCCTCAATGAGAATAATAGCAGACATCTTTTCCTACACCTCTCAACATATGCCGAAATTTAACAGCATTAGTATATCTGGCTATCATATGCAAGAAGCTGGAGCGACTGCAGATATTGAGTTAGGGTACACTTTAGCCAACGGATTAGAATATGTTCGAACCGGACTGAAAGCCGGGTTGGATATTGATACATTTGCCCCAAGGTTATCGTTTTTTTGGGGGATTGGAATGAATTATTTTATGGAAGTAGCGAAGATGCGGGCAGGACGCCTATTGTGGGCGAAACTGATGAAACAGTTTCAACCGAAAAATGAAAAATCCATGGCACTGCGTGCTCACTCCCAAACATCAGGCTGGAGCTTAACCGAGCAGGATCCTTTTAATAACGTAACTCGAACCTGTATTGAAGCAATGGCAGCAACAATGGGACATACACAGTCATTGCATACAAATGCTCTAGATGAGGCCATTGCATTACCGACAGATTTTTCTGCGCGGATTGCCAGGAATACCCAGCTTTATTTACAAGAAGAAACAGGTATTTGTAATGTAGTGGATCCTTGGGGCGGCTCTTATTACGTAGAATTTTTAACACATGAATTAACACATAAAGCTTGGAATCATATTCAAGAAGTAGAGGCACTAGGTGGCATGGTTAAAGCCATTGAAATGGGACTGCCGAAGATGAGAATTGAAGAGGCCGCAGCTCGTCGGCAAAGCCATATTGACTCTAAAATTGAAACCATTATCGGGGTTAATAAATATCGGTTAGAAAATGAAGATCAACTAGACATCCTTGAAGTTGATAATGCGGTTGTACGAGCAGCTCAAATTAAGCGCTTACAAGAACTGCGTTCAAGTCGTGATGAAATAAAGGTGCAAGCTGCACTTAAGGCAATTACCCAAGCTGCTAAAACAGGAGAAGGTAATTTATTAGCCCTTGCAATTGAAGCAGCAAGGGCCAGAGCAAGTCTGGGTGAGATTTCCGATGCATATGAAAAAGTTGTTGGGCGTCACAAAGCAAATTCTCGCTCGGTCACTGGAGTGTATAGCGCCGAATATGCTATTGAGCAAGAAATTGATAACGTACGACAACATACTCAGGAATTTGAAGCGAGGGAAGGACGCCGTCCAAGAATCATGGTTGCCAAGCTGGGACAGGATGGTCATGATCGCGGGGCTAGGGTAATAGCAACTGCATTTGCAGATTTAGGATTTGATGTAGATATTGGTCCTCTTTTTCAAACACCAGAAGAAGCTGCACTTCAGGCAGTTGAAAATGATGTTCATGTTATTGGGATAAGCTCTCAAGCTGGTGGTCATAAGACGCTATTGCCAAAACTAATGACTGAAATGAAGAAGCTCGATCGAGAAGACATCGTTGTTGTGGCAGGAGGTGTTATCCCTATCAAGGATTATGAATTTTTAAAAGAAAATGGAGTAGCGGCTATTTTTGGTCCAGGAACAGTCATACCTGTTGCTGCTCAAAAAGTATTAGAAGAAATAAATCGACGTTTAAATCGAAACGATTAAAGTGAAGTGCATAGTAAAACCGCGGACAAAACCGCTATTTTTATGGGAAACGGGTGATAGTGTATGCAAAATGTATACTTAGTTGAGGCACTTAGAACTCCGATAGGGTGTTTCGGAGGTTCATTGAAAGATGTTGGTGCAGTACCACTTGCGACGGAAGTTGTTAAAGAGGTGTGGCAGCGCTCTGGTCTTTCAGCTGAATACATTGATGAGGTAGTACTAGGTAATGTACTAAAATCAGGGCTCAAAGGAAACCCAGCTAGACAAGCAGCTATCCATTCTGGGTTACCTGTGTCTGTGCCAGCCATTACTATTGATAAACAATGTGCATCTGGATTGCGCGCAATTACATTAGCGTATCATCAAATTCTTGCAGGAGATTCAAATGTTGTGATTGCAGGTGGGACAGAAAGTATGAGTAATGTCCCGCATTTGGTGATGAATGCAAGGTGGGGACAGAAAATGGGAGATTTACGGACAGTGGATGCACTCTTTCATGATGGACTTCACTGTGCGATAGAAGGTTACCATATGGGGATTACAGCTGAAAATTTAGTAGAACGCTATCAAATTTCCCGAGAGGAACAAGATGTTTTTGCCTTAGGTAGCCAGCAAAAAGCTATTAAAGCTAAAGAACAAGGTAAATTCGAAAAAGAAATTATTCCTGTTTCTATTAAAAGTAAGCATGGTTCCACTTTATTTACAGAAGATGAGAATATAAAAAATACTAATCTGGAGAAATTACTAACTCTGAAACCAGCTTTTAAAGAAAATGGGACGGTGACAGCTGGAAATGCTTCGTCATTTAATGATGGGGCAGCTGCAGTCATTGTTGCTTCTGAACAAGCTGTAAGGGAATTTGGCTTAAAACCACTTGCCAAAATTCGTTCGGTTGCTAGTGCTGCTGTTTCTCCTTCTATCATGGGCATTGGCCCAGTCCCGGCAACACAAAAAGCCTTAACGAGAGCAAATCTTACAATACAGGATATTGAATTGGCAGAACTAAATGAAGCATTTGCAGCACAAGTGCTGGCGGTAAATAAGGAATTAGGTTTGCCAGAGGAGATTATTAATGTTAATGGAGGAGCGATAGCATTAGGACATCCAATCGGATGTTCAGGTGCACGGATTGTGGTTACCTTAGTTCATGAATTAAGACGTCAAAAGAAACAAATTGGATTAGCATCCTTATGTGTAGGCGGCGGACAAGGCGTTTCAATCATCATTGAAGCAGTATAAAAGAACATGGTAGAATCATGAGAATTAGATGGTTTTGAAGAATCGCTTTACCGATAGACTATATTATTACTAAAAAGTATCAAACTTGTTTATTAGGGTTTGATGCTTTTTTTATTTTGATAAATAGATAAGAAATAATAGTTTTTTAGGTTATTACACATTTTTGAGAGTACAAGTTATTAGGCAATTGTCTAGGGAATATATGTGATGAACATAAAAAAAGTAAAGGAAAGAGGAGAAATCATTTTGTTTACATCTCAAAACAATTTGCTAAGTTTACCCTTTCCAACACGATGGGGGATTAGTACCGATATAGCAGGAAGACCGCTTGTAAGGGGGGACTTACCATTGATTCGGTCTCTGGCAGCACAGTAAGGAGTACAGCCAATTTTTGAGCTAGTCCGATTGTTATTAATGGATATTGGGATGAAAATACCAAACAGCTAAGGTTTGAATCACGGTTTGCATCATTTTCGAGTCAATTAGAAATTTTTGATGATGCAACATTCAGAGTTCGTCAATTCCTTTTATGTGGGCTGTTAGTTATGAAGACACCTTCTTTGCATGCAGGTCAGTATGGAACTTGGGTTGCTTCTACTAATAGAGTACTTACTGGACCACCCAAATGCACGGTAGGTATTCCTCCGGTTGGATCCTTTTTATCACAGTTCTGCTAATACAAGCCCGGAAATTTTACAAACATTTTTAGGCAACGCTTTTTCCAAACCGTATTAGGGCCTATAAGAAAAAAATTTTAAAACAATTATGTGTGCTATTTCGTAGTAATCCAATTTGAAGCCCATCGACAAATATCTACATCTGCATTGCAGACTACTTTGATCATACTGCGAACGTGATTGGTATGGAGCAGATTAATCTGTCTTTCTACTAAATCATGGTTTACAGTTGTTCAAACACAATTGATACTAATCAATTTTTCCGAACATGCTAAAAAAACTAGTTTTTAATAAAAAAATCTTTCTAAATATTCAAGAAATGAAGTATAATAAAAAACAATAAAGAAGTTCCTGCAACATTTATTAAAAATGAAGTATTAACTGCACAATATGGAGGGCTTATGAAAAGTTTTGAAACGATTATAAAAGAAAAGTATGATGCCTTATCACCTGGGCAAAAGAAAGTTGCCAAATATTTGATAGAGAAACTGGATGAATCCGCTTTTAGCACAGCGATGATGATAGGACGAAAGGTAGAAGTTAGTGAAACCACCGTCATTCGTCTTTCCTACGCATTGGGATTTAATGGTTTCAGTGAAATGCAGAATTACATTCAACAGCAGATCGTAAACAAAAGTTTGCATCCATTTAGTTCAGATCCGCAAGTGGAAAGGAAAGAGGAAGAGCACACGTCTCTCTTTACGGAAATCCTGGAAAAGGAAATTCTTTCCCAGCGGGAAACCAATCATCAACTGAATGAAACAGAATTATGGAAGGTTGTTAATGAATTAATCAATGCCGATCGAATCTTCATTTTGGGAATGGGTGCATCCTATGCACCGGCACACTGGTTTTCATTTCAGCTTCATTCTCTTCGGGATCAAGTCACACTCTGCCCATCAACTGGAGAAATCTACGAGCGGTTGGGGGATTTAAGTGAGCGTTCTGTTTTATTTATTATCTCGTTTCCGCGTTATTCGAAGGAGACCCTGCATATTGCAGAGTGTGCCAAAAAACAGGGAATTCCATTAATTTGCGTGACCGATCGTTTATTGTCTCCCATTGGTCGAATCGCTGACCTTACATTAACCACGGAGGAAGATTCAGAATCGGCCGCCCATTCCATTACACCAGCCATCATATTGTTAGATTTTATCATTGCCGGGATGAAGGTGAAAGATTCTCATCAGATTCAAGCTCGGCAGCAGAAATTAGAAGAGCTTTACACGAATTACCATGTTTTTATTGAATGAACACTTGTGAGGAGAGGAGAAATTCAATGAACCAGCTTCTTCATTTTATAAATGAGCAGGAGCAAACCATTTTAAAGACTTATGCTGACCTGCACCAATTGGCTGAACCCAGCTGGCAGGAACAAAAGACGTCCCATTATATTCAGGAAGAGTTAGCAAAAGCGGGGATATCCTTTAAGACCTTCCCTGGTCATTATGGAATTATTGCAGATATACCAGGTGAAGGGGACGAAATCGTTGCTTTACGCGCGGATTTGGATGCCTTATTACAAGAAGTGAAAGGAAAGGTCCAACCCAATCATTCCTGTGGGCACGATGCTCACAGCACCATGGTACTACATACTGCCTTGGCTTTTGCGGCTTGTAAACCAGCTGGATTAAAGCCGGTTCGTTTCATTTTCCAACCAGCAGAAGAAAAAGGCGAAGGTGCACTACAAATGATCCGAGATGGAGCATTGGAAGGTGTCCATTACTTATTTGGTGTACATCTTCGACCTTGGATGGAAGTTCCGTTGGGGAAAGCCGCTCCTGCCATTGTTCATAGTTCCTGTGCCACCATATACGGTGTTATTAAGGGAAAACAAGCCCATGCATCGCGGCCCCAGGATGGTAACAATTCGATCGAAGCAGCATCTTTCGTAATCCAAGCCTTGCAAAACATTCGACTAAAAAGCCCTGATTCTTTTTCGATAAAAATGACGAGCTTACACGCTGGAGGAAATTCCTCCAATGTCATTCCTGAAACGGCAAATTTTATCTTAGATTTACGGGCGGCAACAAATGAAGCCATGGAAGAGCTGCAGTCCAGAGCCTTAGATTTGCTAGAGAAAGTAGGTGCTCTTACTGGGACAAGAATAAGCGCCTCCGTGGAGGAATTTGTTCCAGCCGCAAGATTAAATAAAGAAGCGATTAAGATGGCAAAGGAAGCTGCGGCCTTTGTCATGGGAGAAGAAAATGTGGTGGACAATTGTATTTCACAAGGGGGTGAAGATTTTCATTTCTATACCCTTCAAAATCCGGAAATAAAGGCCACCATGATTGGACTTGGCTGTGACTTGCGCCCTGGTCTTCATCATCCGGAGATGGAGTTTAATCAAGATGCGCTCTTCTATGGAACGAAAATATTATCAAGTCTAGTTTATAAGGCTGCTTTAAATAATCATAAAAATAAACAGTAATGGGGGATAATGATGAAAAAGTTTATGGTTGGTTTGGGTATAGCGTGTTTAGTCCTGATCATGGCTGCGTGCGGTGGGAGCAAGGATGCTAGCGGTTCAGTAAAAGGAGATACACTTAAGTCTATTAAGGATAAGGGAGAAATGAAGATTGCTCTTGAAGGAGCGTACCCTCCATATAACTACATTAATAAAAGCAATGAGTTAGAAGGATTCGACGTGGATATTGCTCAAGAAGTGGCAAGAAGACTTGGTGTGAAAGCCGTTTTAGTATCAAACCCATGGGATAGTATGATCCCTGCATTAACGGGGAAAAAGTTTGATATTATCATTTCAGATATGGCGATCACCGAGGAAAGAAAGAAGAAAGTATCGTTTAGCGACCCTTATTTTACCACTGGTAATCAGTTGTTTGTTCCAAAAGATTCTTCGATAAAAGACCCAAAAGGCATGAAAGGGAAAAAGATTGGGGTAACGATCTCAACTACAGCAGCAGAAGAGGTAACCAAGCTTGGGGCCGATGTGAAACTGTATAAGAATGATTTTCTTGCTTTTGAAGACTTAGTAAATGGCCGTCTTGATGGTGTTTCAACAGACCAAGGCGTCGGTGCCAAAATTATCCTCGATCAAAATTATAGTTTAGTAGCCATTGACGGACTATTAAATACTGAATTAGCGGGCATGACGATCCGTAAAGAAGATAATGATTTCCGTAAAGAAATCAATAAGGTGATCGCCGAAATGCAAAAAGACGGTAAATATGAAGAAATTAGTAAAAAATGGTTTGGAAAAGACATCCGATAAGGAGCGAAAGATATGTTAGATTTTTCTCTTGTAACTGAATACATTCCATTTTTACTTAAGGCATCGATCCTGACCCTTGAAATCTCGATTCTTTCCTTACTACTTGGGTTAGTGATGGGAATTATTATTGTAATCCTGAAGATTTCAAAGTTTAAGATTTTGTCATTGTTCGCCGACTTTTATATTTGGGTCCTGAGGGGGACCCCGCTGTTGGTGCAATTATTTCTTGTTTACTTCGGCCTTCCGCAAATCGGGCTTGAACTAGATCCCTTTACCGCGTCAGTGCTGGCGTTAGGAATAAATGCCGGTGCTTATATTGCTGAAATTCTAAGAGGAGGAATCTTGTCCATACCAAAAGGGCAGATGGAAGCAGCTCAGTCACTTGGACTTGGTTATCCCACCATTATGAGAAGAATTATTCTCCCGCAGGCACTAAGAGTAAGCATCCCTGCGATTGGAAATGAATCTATCACACTATTAAAAGATTCTTCGCTTGCGTCGCTTGTTACCGTATCAGAATTGATGATGACTTCACAAAGATTTGCGTCAACGAATTATGCATTTATTGAATTCTATATTACAGCGGCCGTTCTATACTTAGTGATGACCACGATATTCTCGTTTTTCTTAAGAAAAGTAGAATTTAAGTTGTCAATCAGCGAACGATAGTGAAAGGAGGACCAAATGTGTCAAATCATGTGAAAGATCATCTTCATCCTATTATTGAAATTGAAAAAGTCCATAAAAGTTTCCATCAGCTGGAGGTTTTAAAAGGGATTAATTTACAGGTGTATCCTGGCGAGGTTGTTGCTCTGATTGGGTCAAGCGGTTCGGGTAAAAGTACGCTCCTCCGCTGTCTGAACGGGCTTGAGACCCTGTCTTCTGGTCGAATTACGATTGATGGAATGGAATTAAACTATTCGCCGCGAAGTATCCAACAAATTAGAAGAGAAGTGGGCATGGTATTTCAACAATTTAACCTATTCCCGCACCTTACCGTCTTACAAAATATTATAGAGGCACCTATTCAGGCGTTAAAGAAGTCTAAAGCAGAAGCCGTCGAACAGGCTTTAGTCCTCCTCGAAAGAGTCGGTCTTAAAGATAAAAAGGATGTATACCCAAGGAAGCTTTCCGGAGGTCAGCAGCAGCGGGTCGCGATTGCACGGGCGATGGCGATGAATCCGAAAATTATGCTCTTTGATGAACCGACTTCTGCATTAGACCCAGAACTAGTTAGTGAGGTACTTAATGTTATGAAGGGGTTAGCAGAAGAAGGTATGACGATGCTGATCGTCACACACGAGATGAAGTTTGCTAGAGAGGTAGCTGATCGAGTGATTTATATGTGTGACGGTGTCATCGAGGAACAAGGACCGCCACTTCAACTATTCAGCAATCCAAATAGTGATCGTTTAAAAAGTTTTCTTAAAAGTGTCATCTAATCAAGTGCAGGAGGTGCGTTATTCAAGATGAGTTTATTAGAACCGATTACGATTCGCATGTTACATTCGGCAGAGGAATTGACTGCCGTGAGAGATTTAGAAAGTCTTATTTGGGCGGATGAAGATCCGGTCCCAGTGAATCATAGCATTGCCGTTGTAAAAAATGGCGGGCTGGTGATTGGCGCTTTTTCTGGCGCACGATTAATTGGATTTCAATATAGCTTTCCTGGATTTGATGGGACAACCATCTATCTTTGCTCACACAGTATGGGCATTCACCCAGATTTTCAAAAAATGGGCATCGGTGAAAAATTAAAATTAAGGCAGCGAGAAGAAGCTCTTCATAAGGGCTACCGATTAATCGTGTGGACATATGATCCACTTGAAACGGTTAATGGATATCTTAATTTAAGCAAATTAGGTGGAGTTTGTACGCAGTATATTGAAAATTGCTACGGTGAAATGCCTGACATTCTGAATGCAGGATTACCATCTGATCGTTTTTTAGTGGAATGGGACATTGCTGGGGAAACGTCGAAGCCAAGGGAAGATTCTGCTAAAGGCGAAGAAGTGCCCCTTTTGATTCAAGTGGAAGTGGATGCTCAGGGCTTCCCGGTTCCAAAAGCTGTTTTACTTGATCACGAATGGAATGTGAATGTCCTGTATGTACCTGTTCCGAATCAATTTCAAACCATTAAAGCGAATGATTTAGAAACTGGATTGGATTGGCGACTGAAAACGCGCGAGGTTTTTACCTATTATTTAAGTAAAGGGTGGACGGTAACGGCATTACGAAAGAGTAATCTTCCTTACCTCCATCACTATGTATTAACTAAGAAACGTACCTAAACGAAGTGAGGGATAAATAGAATGGAAATACAACGAATCGTATTACGACATATGAAAATGGATCTTTTACACCCTTTTACAACAGCGGTTGGAACGGAATATGATAAAGATTTTATTTTAGTGGAAGTCCTAACGAAGGATGGTATTTCGGGATGGGCGGAATCCGTTGCTGCGATAGATGCCACATATAAGGAAGAGACAGTCAAAACCAATTGGCATATGATGGAGGATTTTTTGATTCCCCTTCTTCTGAAAGAGCCAATTTCACATCCGGATGAGGTTTCCGAACGGTTCCATCATATTCGAGGAAATTACATGGCGAAGGCTGCTCTGGAAGGGGCGATCTGGGATGCCTATGCTAAACAGCAGGGAGTAAGTCTTGCTTCCGCTCTTGGAGGAAAGTTAGAAAAGATTGAAGTTGGTGTTAGTATTGGGATTCAGGATTCGGTCGAAGAACTATTGAGTTTAATAGAAGCTAGTCTGCAAGAGGGATATAAGCGCATCAAGGTAAAAATTCAACCAGGATGGGATGTAAATATTTTAAAAGAGATACGTAAACGGTACCCAGATATTCCATTGATGGCTGACGCAAACACCGCTTATACACTAGATGATCTTGATACTCTTAAGGCAATGGACCAATTCAACTTAACCATGATTGAGCAGCCATTAGGCTTTGATGATATCATCGACCACGCGCAGCTGCAAGCGCAAATAGAGACTCCAATTTGTCTGGATGAAAGTATCCATAGTGTCGAAGATGTAAGAAAGGCGATTCAACTGGGAAGTTGTAAAATAATAAACATAAAGATCGGCCGTGTCGGAGGCCTAACTGAGTCCAAACGGATCCATGATTTATGCGAGGCAAATGGAATTCCCGTCTGGTGTGGAGGAATGCTAGAGTCTGGGGTCGGCAGGGCGCATAATATTGCGATCACAAGCTTGTCTAATTTTACACTTCCAGGTGATACAGCAGCCTCAGCCCATTACTGGAAGGAAGATATTATCGATCCTGAGGTAATCGTTGAAGATGGGATGATTACCATTCCCAAACTTCCGGGTATCGGATATGAACCAAATCGCGACAGGATTGAAAAGTACACCCTGTATAGCCGTACTTTCCGTTCATAGCTTTGGTTTAAAAAATGAAAAATAACAAAAATGCCAGTCCCCCTAATTGGTAACTAAGCTAGGGGAACTGGCATTTACTTATTAATAAACTTTATCACCGTTAAAGATGGAGTTCTTAACCACAACATAGTCGACTGTCCGGATGTCTTTTAACTTGTTGCCTCCGGCATAGGAAATAGCGGACTGAAGATCCTGTTCCATTTCGATCAATGTATCGATTAAACGGCCCTTGTGTTCGACGTACATTTTTTTACCTTCCACATTTTTACGTTCGCCTTTTTGGAATTCCGAAGCGGAACCGAAGTATTCTTTCACACACTTTCCGTCCTTCTCAATCGTTTCCCCAGGAGATTCTTCATGACCTGCAAATAAAGAACCGATCATGACCATGGATGCTCCAAATCGAACAGATTTCGCGATATCACCATGTGTACGAATGCCACCGTCAGCGATAATTGGTTTGCTTGCCGCTTTGGCACACCATCTTAGTGCAGCTAACTGCCAGCCGCCTGTTCCAAATCCAGTCTTTATTTTCGTGATACAAACCTTACCAGGTCCAATTCCAACTTTCGTCGCATCTGCACCGGCATGCTCTAATTCTCTAACAGCTTCAGGAGTTCCGACATTTCCGGCAATGACAAAGCTAGTAGGTAAGTGTTTCTTAATATGCTTAATCATTTTAATCACGGAGTTGGAATGGCCATGGGCGATATCAATGGTAATAAATTCAGGTGTTAACTTTTCATCGGCCAGCTGGTTGATGAAATCGTATTCTCCCTCTTTTACACCGACACTAATAGAGGCGATCAGTCCACGTCCTTGCATATCCTTAATAAAGGAAATCCGCTTTTCAGGCTGGAAACGGTGCATAATATAGAAATAACCATTCTCCGCAAAGAAAATTGCAAGCTTTTCATCTATAATCGTCTGCATATTTGCAGGTACAACTGGCAATTTAAATGTATGTCCACCAAATGTGACACTGGTATCACACTCAGATCGACTGTTAACGATAGATTTAGCAGGAATCAGTTGAATATCTTCATAATCAAATACATTATCCATAAATTACACTCCCAAACACGAATATTCTAGTAAAATTAAATCCTATTGTTCGTACATATGTTAATTTACAGTATATTTGTTATTTTGTCAAAACAAATAAGAATTATGTGGAAAAAAAATAAAGTGCCATGTCGGCCACTACTTTATTGCTCTAAAGTAATGGGGGACAGGCACTAAATGGACCGTTCCTACAAAAAAGAGATCACTAAGATGATCACCAACGGTACTAAGACAATAAGATAACCAATCGGGTTGCCAAAATTGAGTGTCCAGCCAACACCAAATCGTTTTTCAACAAAGATCGAAGGATCTTTTCGGTTGAAATAAAGGAGGCCGCCTTTCCAATGGGCATCTTCGTCAAAATCGGTTATTCCCTCTTCAGCTTCATCCATGCCGAGTTTATCTGATCGTCCTACTTTTACAGCAAAGGCAATGGTTCCCGCTAAGGCAATGACAAGGAAAAGGATGGGTGCTGCTACCATGGTAATTCCAGCAAATAAATCAGGATGAATCGTTTTTAATTGAAAGAAACTAAACATAACCGTCAACAAGAAACTAATGATAAACATAAACCAGCTTGAATTTTTCCGTAAAGTGAGCTGACGCATGCGCGAAGCGCTGGTATTAACGGCGCTTAATTTAATGCCGGATTTCTTCGTCCCAATATGAATGCCTAAAAACATGAACTGCATAATTAAAAATGTTAGCGGCATTAAGATGGCGGACATAGGTGTTTTTTCTGTAAAGTCATCAGCTTCACCGTTTATTCCCCAATGAGTTGGAATCTGCATCGGCAGCAAGTCGTATTGGAGAATAGTGTATCCAATGACCCCGACTGTAATTACGATTGGCAGTAAATATACATACCATGGAAGCATTTCATCCTGGGAACGAACGGATAAATCAGTGATTTTTACTTGTTTTAGACCCTCACCCCAGTTGTTGTTCCTTTTTAATTGAAGCGTTTTTCCATGATAGAAAAAATAGAGGGTAAGACTGTAAAGGATGATGCCAAATTGGATGACCGTCCCGACCAGCACAGTTTGTTCTTCAGAAGGGTTATTTAATAGTGCCCACAGAAGATAGCCGGCTAAAACCACAAATGAAAGAAGGGAAACCAATAGTGCATATCCCTTTTTATAAGAGGTTAGCGTTTCGTTCTTTAGGTATTTTTCTGGGACGGTGACCCCAAATATAACGGTCCGTTTGACTAAAAACGGAACGGTGGTTTGGATACCTACTAAAATAATCGCAATGATAAGAAAAATGGCCAAAGTCATAGATTTTCTCCTCCTTGTTAGATGAGATTTTTATTGCTATTTCTTAAATCTTCAATAATAGAAGTGACAAGTTCCTGAATTTGCGCATGGGACATTCCCACAACAAGCGATTCTGCGATAAGTGGTTTAAATGCCTCTTTCAATTTATCGCTTGAGGATGCGCTGAAATTTTGTGGAGACGAGATCTGCGCTCCAGATTTAGGAGCGATGCGGATAATTCCCTTTTTCTCTAATTGGTGATAGCTTTTATTAACGGTATGCATGTTAACGCCAAGGTCAGCTGCAAATGCCCTCACAGACGGCAGGGAATCACCTGGCTGTATGGATCCTCTAGCGATTCCTTCAATTATTTGATTGGTGAGTTGTTGGTAAATGGGAATATCGGAATCAGGTTCAATTCGAATAATCATGTTCTTTCCCTCCAATCTGTTCTATAGATATTATAACACATCTGTTCTATTGAATCTATAACAATGTACATTGTCGTTTGAAAATGGGCTCTGGCTTCCTGTCACCATACGCTTAATAGTGAGATAACCTAGATTTAGCTAGTACTTATTAATAGAATACTGGCGAAAGATATAAAAATGCACAGAGCTCAATTATGCTCTGTGCTTCTTTAACAATCTTTCCTGTTAAACTATTAAAAAAAGTCCACCAGGCGAACAATAACAGTCCCAGTTCGCAAAAGGAATTTGCAAAGGAGTTATTACAAAATCTCGGACTATAACCCTCATTGACTTTTGCTTGATGAAGATGGATTTTCATTTTGACCTTGATCACATATATCGGAATCTTGAATCACCGTAATAATCAGAGAATGACTAGGTGAAAAATCGCCCATTGAGAAATTAGCACCAAATAATTTTAAGTTTGCAGTATGGCTATTGTGTAAGGTTCTTCCTATATTAATGCTTGCGTTTTGTGCCATCCCGTTTACGTGCAGATTGAAAATATTAATTTGATTAGACATAAGAGCCTCCAATTAAATGTAGGTTTAGAGTGTTATATAAAGTATGTTAAAAAAGCATTATAGAAATGGACAAACATGGAATTTAAAATATAAAGTGTTTATCTTATCTCTTCAAATCAATTCTGTTGGGCGTATATACAGGATCTATCTATGGAAAATAATTTTCACTAAAGCTATTAGAGTATGATACTTTTAAAAACTTCTTTTATGTTTAAACTTTTTTGCGAAAAGAAGTTGACTTACCTGCAAGTTATTTGTTATATTATTATTCGTCGCTGAGGCGGCTAAGTCAATTTTAAAAAGAAGTTGACTTCTGCGAGTCGAAGTTGTAAAATTTACTTCGCTGTCGCTAATTTAAGTGATATATTGTTCTTTGAAAACTAAACAAACAAAATCGTGCAAACAAACAATATTAATCGTGTTTCTTCTATTAATATAGTAAGAACACGAGCCAACGTAACAAATGAGCTAATCAACTTTCTTGGAGAGTTTGATCCTGGCTCAGGACGAACGCTGGCGGCGTGCCTAATACATGCAAGTCGAGCGAGACTC
>NZ_JBHHJU010000016.1:0-127119 GCF_042136325.1 Neobacillus sp. KR4-4 | reverse complement strand
CGCCCTTGTTAAAGGAACCTCAAACCATTGGTGTGTTTGTCAAGAGCGATTGCGGGTACCTCCACTACAAAAAAGAGAGAAGAAAAAAACTTCAGGTCACTTTTTCATAGAAGTTTTGACACTACCATTGATAAATTGGCTGCAATCCTATTTCTTCTTTTTAACTTCTCCTTCGTAGTAAACCCAGGCCGACGAGGATTTAAACACTAGCATTGTTAACCCTAAAACAATCAAAAACATAAACCATGCATTTGCGGAGGAGTATCCCATTTTAAAATATTTAAAGGCATTTTCGTAAACATACATCGCATAAAAATAGGTTGAATTGAGCGGTCCGCCGCCAGTTAATAGCAGAGCTAAGGTCAATTGCTGGAAAGCTGCTATTATCGTTGTGATGACATTAAATAGAATAGTTGGTGTTAAGAGAGGCAAAGTGATTTTGAAGAACTGAGTTATTTTATTAGCTCCATCGATAGATGCAGCTTCATAAAGTTCTCCAGAAATACCTTTTAAACCTGCAAGGAAGATTAACATCATCGTACCTTGACCCCAAAGGCTGGCAATTACCATCGCTACTAGTGACCAGCCCGTCTCATTCAGCCAGTTAGGACCAGATATATCAACCAAGGATAAAAAGTAATTAAGAATACCGTATTCACCATTGAATACCCATGCCCAAATCATCGCAAGAGCAACGCCCGAAATGACAGACGGCAGGTAGAAAAAGGTTCGGAAAAAGGAATGACCTTTTACATTTTGATTCAATAAAATGGCTAAAACTAGGGCTACAATAATATTTAAAGGAACAAACAACGCGGCGAATTTAACCGTCACCCCTAATGATTTCCAAAAAAGCGGATCATCCGTAAACATTGTCTTATAGTTATCTAGACCGATAAATGTCGCCTCACCGACAACCGGCCAATCATAGAAGCTGATAAAAAGAGAATATACTAATGGTCCAAGCGTAAAAGCAAAAAATCCAATGACCCATGGGGAGATAAAAAGAAGTGGGACAATCTTGTCCCACTTTATTTTCTTTTTCTTGTTTATTTCCACATAGGGGGTTGGAGCGGCAGGTAAAGATTTCATCATGAACACCCCACTTATTTAGTCTTACTGCTTCATATATTTCTCAGAGTCCCTGGCGGCTTTATTTAGTAATTTCTCAGCGTCCTGTCCAAGCATAACTGCATTCACAGCTGCGGAAAGGTTACGGTTTATCTCATTCCAATTGCTGTTTAAAAGGAAGGCTGGTGTATCGTCAGATCGTTCAAGCATCTTATAGAACGGGCTTACTAATGGATCCTGCTCCATATTCAATTCCTTTACTACACTAATTCGAACAGGTAAATCAGCCGTACGCATTTTAATTGCTTCAGGTGAGGAATAAAACTTCACAAACTTGTAAGCAAGATCTTTATGCTTAGAATCCTTCGCTACCGAAACCGCAGAAGAAGCAATAACTCCTTTTGCTGGCTTGTCCCCAAATGATGGGACTTCAACCGTTCCAAAATTAATCTTAGCTTCCTTAAATCCTTCTAAAGGCCAAATACCGCTTTCCCACATGGCGATCTTTCCTGCTTTGAAAATATCATCACCGCTTTGTTGGTTTTTTCCACCAACAAGAACAGCGCTTTTATCCTTAAGAAGATCACTTAAAATTTGAATTGATTTAATTGTTTCAGGACTGTTCATATAGCCCTTAACTTCTTTCCCGTCTTTACTGATGAAGCTGCCGCCATTGCTCCATACCAACCCTTGGAGATCATACGTGTCTGGCTCTGGCACTACCCCAAAACCGTATTGCTTCTTGCTCGGATCCGACAATTTTTTAGAAATCTCTTTAAAATCGTCCCATGACCAGCCATCCTTTGGATAAGCGACATTAGCTGCATCAAATAAATCTTTGTTATAATACACAACCCGTGTTGTAAAACCAGCAGGCATTCCATAAATTTTTCCGTTCATTCTGGAATAATTAAATAAACCTTGGTAAAAATCATCCATATCCATTTCTGTATCACCGTCAATGTAAGCATCAAGCGGCTCAAGTGACTCATAATATGCTGGGAAATTCCACATATACATCATATCCGGTGGATTTTTTGCCCCAAAGGAAGCAGCTAGTTTCTGATCAAAGCCATCACCATATGCCTCTACTTGCACCTTTACCCCAGGATTCTTTTCTTCAAATTTTTTGGCAATATCCTGTTGAATTTTCAGCGCCTCACCGGAGTCCCATGTAGCAAAGCGAAGTGTAATAGTTCCTTTTCCATTCTTCTCATCTCCAGTTCCTCCAGTGGCTTTTTCCCCTGAACTGCTGTTCGAACATGCTGCCAAGGAGAAGACGCTAATTAATAATAAAATCATTGCTAGGATGCTGATTTTTTTCATTCTCCATTTCCCCCTCTATAGATAAAAAATTAACCGCTTTCATTGTACTTCTAATGAAAGCGGTATCACACTGAAATTCATCTTATATTGTTCGTAATAATGTTTTAATTTTATGTGGAATTTATGGGTTAGGGGTAAGATTGTCCGAAGTGATTCTCCTTTTTGTTAGACGATAGTCAGATGGTGTACATCCCGTACATTTTTTAAACCATTTGCTAAAATATTTCCCGTCATGCACCCCAACCCTCTCTCCTATTTCCTGTAAAGTGAGAGAAGTAGTTTCAAGCAATTCACTAGCAGCATTGATCTTTAACTTTTCTGTAAATGTATGAAAGCTTTCTCCAACTGATTTACTAAAAAGGGTACTAAAGTGACTTCTACTAAGACCGACTTCATTGGCCACATCAACCGATGAGTAGGATTCTGAAAGGTCCTTCGTAATCAGCAGAACCGCTTTTTGAATTGGTTCCGGCCATTTTTCATCAATTTCATATATTAAGACTTCCGGTCCATTACTGTCTTGTTCTCTCTCTTCTGATTTTTGGATTTCATCAGTGAATTGTTTAAGGTATTCTTCAAACTCATCATCTTGGAAAGCTGTTTTTAAAATATAACCAGAAGCCCCCACCTTAATTCCTTCCTGGGCATATTCGAAATCTCGGTGGCAGCTTAATAACAGGATTTTCGTGGCCGGTGCGGCTTGTTTAATTTTTCTGGCAAGTTCAATGCCATTCTGTTCTGGCATGACAATATCAGTAATGACCACCGCCGGGGAGTGTTCAAGAAACATTTCCCAGCCCTTTTGACCGTTTGATGCATCTGCTACCACTTCCATATTGAATTTCTTCCAATTCACTGTGGCCATTAACCCTTTTCGGACGATATATTCATCATCAACTATTATGACTTTGATCACGTGGTCATCCTCCTTTTTGGCCAGCGCATTTTGATTGTTGTTCCATCATCTGGACTTGATTCTATTTTCAGGCCATATTCATTTCCAAAATGAAGCTTTAGCCGTTGATCGACATTAAACACTCCTATTCCCCGTACTTTGTCCTTTGTCGAATGGTCATTGAGTATGTTTAGTGCTGTTTGTTCACTCATTCCTTTTCCATTATCTCTCAAGGAAAGCTCTAAGAAGTCTGTATGATCTGCAATGGTTAATTCAATTTTTCCCTGTCCGTCTTCAAAGGCATGAAAAAAAATATTTTCAAATAATGGCTGCAAAGACAACCTTGGTATCAAATAATCTAAGCATTCCGGATTGACCTTTTCTATGTAGTCAAACATATGCCCAAAACGAATTTCCTGCACTTTTAAATAATGACTTATCGTATCGAGCTCTTTTTTTAACGGAATCAACTCATCAGCAAAATTGAGATTTTCATGAAGAACTTCGGTAAGATGGTAAATCATTTGCTGAACTTCCTTGGCATTACTAAGCCTCGCCTTCCACTGAATGGAGTTTAGCGTATTAAACAACAAATGGGGATTGATTTGATAATGAAACGCCCGTAACTCCGCTTTCCTTTTTAGCCGTTCCGTCTCTCCGATTTCATCAATTAATTCCTTAATTTGTTGGACCATCTGATTAAAACTGATGGTTAATTTCCCAATTTCATCGTGCTCTTTTACAGGGATTTGTGTCTGCAGCGCACCCATACTAACAAGTTCCATTGATTCCTTTAGTTTTCTGATCCGTTTTGCCAGTGGCGCTGAAAAAACCATTGCTAATAAGATAGCCAGTATAATTAATACGAAAATACCTAGCAAAGTATAGTTAAAGATAACCTCAGAGGATTGGTAAAATAGTTTTTCAGGGACACGAATCTCAATTTGCCATCCATAGGCATCAATATTTTTCACCCTCACAACATCATTTGAGAGCGGCTCCCTTTTAGCCTTTGTTTGGTAAATGACTTTATTCTTTTCATTATGAATGGTTATAAATGCGTGGACATCTTTTTCAAGATACTTAATATATGAAAAAAGCTCGTCAGCATTCGTCTCAATTAGCAGCTTGCTGCCCTTTAAAATTCCATATTGGCTCTGGATCGGCAATACAAGACCAAGAATGGATTCTGGTGTTTTACTGCTACCATAATGATCAACTTTATAAAATCCAATCCAGCGATCCCCTTGTTTTATTTTGCTTGCTTCCTTCCAAAAGGGCATTTGAAACAGTTTTTGAGAATTGAGATCGTTTCCCCCATAATAATATCCGGAATTTGTTATTAAGTAGATTCCTTTCGTATTAAACGTTTTATGAGCTTCAAGGAATCTCTCAAAATTCTTTTTCTCGATGAAACCTTCATAGGTTCTTGGAATCTCCTCTTTAATGACTATTAAGGTAGGGTCGGATAAATATTGATGTATATCGTTTGAAACGACAAACATCTGATTAATCGTATTCTCTAATTGCGTTTCAAGCTGTGAAACAGCAAAATTTTCATAATCATTAAATTGTTTATTTACTATCGTGGATGATTTTTGATAAGAGAGAAAACCGAATAAAAGAAGAGGAATCAGTGCCACTACGATAAAAAACAGCATCAACTTGGTTCGAAAACTGCCATTCAATTGATTATTAAGTTTTGTGGATATATTTTTAATAACTTCGATTATCATTTTCAAACCTTGTAATCTTCGCATGATATCACATTCCCCATAACTGCAGTCTCATCCTTTTATTACTGGTAATCGTTTTCATAAATCTCCCTTATCATAAACCAGAGTTGTTATTATTTCTATAGGTACCTCCTGTGTTTTTAGTTGGTAGTTACGAACACTTTTATGAAAATAAAAATGAAGGGTCTAGGAGAGAAAACTTTCCTTGACCCTTCATTTAGATTCACAAAGTTCTATAATTCAATTTTATATTGCTGTTCACTTATACCCTCCATAGAGAAGACTCGCTCCACGTAGTGAATTTCTTTGTCCGACATCAACATGACGGTTGAACTCCTGGTCCCGTAGTTCTCACTTTTTATAAACAATGGCGAAAGCCTTCTTTCCCATTCTAATGAAACTCCAGTGTGTGGAAGAAGTTCGTCCGGTGCCTGGTCTGAATTTTGAAGCATATTCAAAAGTTCCGCTACTAGTCCATCCTCTTCTCCATTGATAATTTTGGCCAATCCTTCCTTTCCTTTTTGAACCTTTGGCCAGTCAGTATTTAGTAAGTGATTGCTGACACCATAAATCCCAGGAACAATCTTTTTCAGTTCATGCCCTTTATTTGAAAAATAATATAGTTCATTTCCATCACCGGCCAATAAGTTATAGCCTGGATACAGGTCCTTTCGTCCTCCAAGGTCTTCCATATAAGCCTTTAGATTTCCCTTGTGTTTCAAGGCTTCAGTAACCAATTCACCCCGTGAGCGCTTTCCATCCGTTGCTTCCTTTGGGTCACGATAATTGGTCAACGCCGCAAACCGCCCACCTGTTGTAACCCCCATCCAGGTACCCTTTTTTTCTAAATCCCTTCCGGCCAGGATGTCAGGCTGGTCTTCCCAGAAATGTACCGGGGAAGTAGGTCTCCCTAGGAATTCATCTCGGTTTGCTGCCACAATGAGCTTGTAGATTGGATGGACTTGATAAGCAAAAAGTATTAAACACATTAGAAATCACAGCCCTCTATTCAATTATCCACGGCTTTTTTCAGCGTTTGTTTACGTTTATTGAGCATTTTTCTGATCAGACGAATCTGGCCTCTATGACTCAGTTCATCTTCAAACACATGGAACCATTTAAAGAAATTATTCGCATGGCGATCATGCCAAAACGGCGTTTGTTCATATAACCATTCATCAGGAAGCGTTTTAAACATTTCGATGGTTGCATTCCGTGCTTCGCCCATTTGCTCCAAGTAATAATCAATGCTATTGCCTTTAATCATTTCTCTCCCAAGACTTCCTAAGTCTAGCGCGGGAAGTAAAATGCTTAGCTCTTTCTCATTTAGATCACGATTTTCAAACGTTTCAACTTGATAAGCCTTTTCGACCGCAGCCAAATGAGCCAACAGCATTCCGATTGAATTTGCCTCCTCATCAAAAAGGAAGTCTAACTCTTCCACAGTAAGTCCCTTTACCGTTTCAATCGTAGTGTACCTTGTATAATTCATCATCGACACCAATTTACTGAACTCCAACCCTAAACTATCTTTTTGATCGATTATATATAATGTATCCAAATCCATGTTATTACCTCCGTATAGGAAAATAAACCACTCATTCTAATTCGCCATCTTCTTAGTAATTCCTTTTAGCATAGAGGCAATCCTTTAATAGGCTGAAATTGCTAAAAAGAAAATGATCCTACTCACGAAGGTTATTCACAACTCTGGAAATAATAATAGCTAGAACCAAATACATTTGGAGGTATTGTTCTCATGTCTGAATTAGAACCATTCGAATACGAAACAGGGACAGCGATTCGCGAATATGACATTATTGAAATAACTCAAAACGCCTTAGGATATGAAGTACTCCTGGATATCGAACTAGACAGCGGCTATTCCTTAGTAAGAACAAAGTTAGAAGTAACCCATGAAGACTTAGCGGGATATGAAACAAGCAATATTGAAGAAGGAATTAAATACGCCTTAGGATTTTTCACTCATTAACAAACGAATATTTCAAGGGGAAATCTCGGGTGAACTGTGTTAAACTTGTTAATCTAACCAACACGGTTGGATGTACGTACATGAGTAATGGAGTGGTTAAATGGGTAGTGCAAAAGGGAAAGGCGGGACCGGTCGAGGAACCGGCAAAAAGGGCTGGACTCGTTGGCAGGCTGGAGTCAAAAAAGCCAAAAGCGCCAAACCATATGTCAGCAAGGGCGTAAAAAGAGCCAAAGAAGCAGACGAAAAACAGTAACAATAAATGGGTGTCAGGCACCACTCGTGGACAAATGTCCACGGGTGGTGCCTGACACCCATTACTGTTTTATAATATTAAACGGATTTGGTTTCCTGCAGGATCTTCGGTTACATAGTATTCGGCTTCTTTCGTAATTGGAGCACCTATTTGTTTTAGTTGGTTCAAGGCTTTCTCTCTTGCTGCCGTATCAGGGAAAACGAGCGTGTACCAATTTAACCCTACACTGTTTTTCGGGGGAGTGGCAGCACCTTCTCCCTGCCAAGTATTGATCGCAATATGATGATGATATCTGCCTGTTGATAGGAATGCCGCTTGTGGATAGTAACTAACTATCTCAAAACCCAGCCCTTTTGTATAAAACTCCTCGGCTTTTTGCAAATTGCTGACATGCAGGTGAATGTGACCCATGAGTGTACCTGCTGGTAAACCGCTCCACTCCGCCTCACTTTCTGCAATAATTCCATTGCCATCAAGCTCTTCGGTGGCCATTTCGACTAAACCGTTGTTCCATTTCCATTCTGAAGAAGGGCGGTCCCGGTACACTTCAATCCCATTGCCGTCAGGGTCATTAAGGTATAACGCCTCACTTACATAATGGTCTGCGGCACCGAGCGGATATCCAGTTTGGACCATGTGTCGTAAAAAGACTGCTAAATCTGCTCGTGATGGCAGTAAAATGGCAAAGTGATACAGGCCTGACGTACGACCTGTTTTCGCCACAACCTCCTTTGGCTGCTCTAGCGTTAGTAATGGCTTTTTTCCATCGGTCGTTAAGACCGCTTTCCGCTCTGATTTTTCCAACACTTGAAACCCCATAATATTTTGATAAAAAATAAGTGAATAATCGAGATTTTTCACCTTAATATTGACCTCTCCGACATATATATTTGGAGCTTGATGAAATTGATCCATTTTCTCCTCATCCTTTCGTCAATCAGTTGTATAAGAAATTTCCTTTTATTTAAGTATGGTTATCATACATACCATTCATTCGAATCCAATCACCTATGATTACAGTGTACTTTGAATTTATCTTGAATTCAAGTATTTTAAATTAAAAATAAAGTGAAAACCAGTCCATTTCTATGCTGCAAAAAAAGGACTCTTCCGCTATGCGAAAAAGCCCTAAAACCCGTTTGTTATGCTTCTACAATGTCCGGCTGTTTATAGACTTCGTTTTCAAATTCACCTGTTGCTTTACTGGTTAATATACCAGATGTCATTGCTCCGCTAACGTTTAATGCTGTCCTTCCCATGTCAATAAGCGGTTCCACTGAGATGAGCAAACCAACAATCGCAATTGGAAGGTTCATGACAGATAATACAATCAGCGCTGCAAAGGTGGCACCGCCGCCTACACCAGCTACACCAAAGGAACTAATCGCGACCACAAGAATGAGAGTTAAGATAAAGGATATACTCGTTGGATCCACTCCAGCGGCCGGTGCAACCATCACTGCTAACATTGCTGGATAAACACCTGCACATCCGTTTTGACCAATGGTCAATCCAAACGAGCCGGCAAAGTTTGCAATCCCTTCTGACACACCAAAGTCTTTCGTTTGCGTTTTAATGGTCATTGGCAAAGTTCCTGCACTAGTCCGTGACGTAAAGGCAAAGGTCAATGTTGGCAGTCCTTTTTTCACATAATTTACAGGACTTAGTTTTGCAAAGGATAATAGTAGTAAATGAACAATGAACACCAAAATGAGCGCCACATAGGAGGCAATCACAAACTTACCTAATTTCGCAATCGCCGCATAGTCACTTGTTGCTGTGACCCTTGTGATGATGGCAAGAATTCCATATGGCGTTAGACGTAAGATTAGTGTGACTACCCTCATGACAACGGAATAGACCGTATCAATGATTTCAGCAAAAAATTCTCCTGTTTCTGGGTCTGTGCGTTTAACTCCAAGATAAGCGATGCCAATAAACACAGCAAAAATAACAACCGCAATCGTAGAAGTCGCTCGCGCTCCTGTTAAATCCTGAAATGGATTGCTTGGGATTAACTCAATGATTTGCTGTGGGAGAGTCATATTTTCTATTCCAGTAACTCGTTCCTCTAACTGGGCATTACGAGCTGCTTCGGCTTCCCCTTCAGTTAACTGTACACCATCAAGACCAAATCCCAATGCAGAGCCAATTCCAATCGCCGCAGAAACGGCAGTCGTTGCAAGCAGGATGCCGATGACAAGGAAACTAATTTTCCCAATATTTTTCGTTAACTTTAACTTTGTAAAGGCGCCGACAATGGAGACAAAGATCAGTGGCATAACTACCATTTGTAGTAGTTTCACATAGCCATTCCCGACAATGTTAAACCAATTGATGGAACCTGTCGTTACTTCATGTGTCGTGCCATAAATAAGATGAATGAGAAAACCAAAGATAATACCTAAACCTAACGCACTAAAAACACGCTTGGAAAAAGAAACATGCTTCTTTTGCATCGTAAATAATCCAAACATGAGTAATAACAGAACAGCTACATTGACGAGGATCAGCAAGAAATTCATACTATCCATCCTCCTTCAAATTCGGAAAAATTGTAATCCAAATATTCCAATGAATTAAGTCGGAATTATGGTCGTCACCATATACCTGCCACGAAATATAACAATCAAACGTTTGATATGGTAAATAATATGATAGGACTTTTCCTTATATTCCAAGCCCGTCACTTATTTAATCAAACGTTTGATTAGTTTTTCAATCCTCCAAAAATTAGGTTAACATTGGGAATGCACTGCGAGAATAACTCACATCATTCATTCGGAATCGGATGGATCGCATCCTTTAAGGCTGTTTCTAATTCTTCCTTGAATCGGGTCTTCTCCTCCACCGTCCATCCAAGCGCATCTTCCATATAGTCCAGAATGGCATCTTTCCATTCTACTACCCAGTGAATATCAAAAAATAAAGCTCCTGTTCGACGGATAAAAAAGTCTACTGGTTTTACTGTCATTTCATCCTCTAACGAATAAACAATTTGAACAAACACCTCAACCGGCAAACCAAACTTGTTATTGGGGTCATACCTTTTCGCAATGTCAAAAATCCGATCAATATTGGAACCATAGCGATGAACTAATTTGCGATATTGTTCCTTTGTAAATCCTCTTAACTCCCCATCTTTTTCCTTTTTTTCAACAAAGGAAGCAAAGTTACTAGCCCCATCAACATGACCACCGGATATAGGTAAATGTTTCGTTTGGCAAGCTTGAAAATGGCCGCTCTGTTTTGCAATCAAGTCCACCACCGTTTCCGCCATTTTTCTGTATCCCGTCAGCTTCCCGCCTGCGATGGTAATCAGACCGGAATTCGAAACCCATATTTCATCTTTTCGCGAAATTTCAGAGGGATCCTTGCCTTCTTCATAAATCAGCGGTCTTACCCCTGCCCAGCTAGATTCAATATCCTCTGCCTTAATGGAAACAGTTGGAAACATATAATGAATGGCATTAAGAATGTAATCTCTGTCAGCTTCCGTCATTTTTGGATAAATCGGATCGTTGCCATAATAGGTGTCTGTGGTCCCCACATACGTTTTCCCATCCCTTGGAATGGCAAAAACCATGCGGCCATCAGCTGTATCAAAATACACAGCTTGTTTTAGGGGAAATCTCGACTGATCAATTACCAAATGGACCCCTTTGGTCAGCCGCAGTTTTTTTCCAGCTAACGACTTATCTTTGTCGCGGAGGGAATCAACCCAAGGGCCAGTGGCATTTATGATGCGTTTTGCGTAAATATCATGAACGGTACCAGTTAATAGATCCTCAACTTTAGCACCAATCACCTTACCATTTTGATAAATAAACTCGATTACTTTTGAATAATTTACTGCTTTGGCACCATGCGCCACCGCTTCTTTTATAACTTCGATGGTTAACCGGGCGTCATCAGTACGATATTCCACATAATAACCGCCGCCTTTTAAGCCCTCTCTTTTAATCAGCGGCTCTTTCAGAATGGTATCATCCGGAGAAAGCATTTTTCTTCGTTCACTTTTTTTTACGTCTGCTAAAAAGTCATAGACTCGTAGTCCAATTGATGTACTGAATTTCCCAAACGTCCCACCTTTATGCATTGGCAGGAGCATCCATTCTGGTGTCGTTACATGCGGGCCATTTTCATAAACAATCGCCCGTTCCTTCCCCACTTCCGCGACCATCTTCACTTCGAATTGTTTTAAATACCTGAGACCACCGTGAACAAGTTTCGTTGATCGGCTAGATGTCCCTGCAGCAAAATCTTGCATTTCTACTAATGCCGTTTTCATACCCCTTGTTACGGCATCTAATGCGATTCCAGCACCTGTTATTCCACCACCGATGACAAGTACCTCAAATTCTTCTGTGACCATTTCCTTTAGAATTGTGTTTCTATTTGAACTTGAAAATTTTAACATTTGCATTATGGTTACCTCCAATGGGGATAAAAAAAAGAGGCCACAACAATCACAATGGTATTAAATCCATTGCTTTGTTGTGGCCTCTCGAGTTTCTCCCGCCAAAATATTAACTTAAGTATAGCTTACCATACATTACGATTATTTAAAAGCCCTAGCTGCGTTTACAGCCTTTTTCCAACCTGTATATAAATTGTTTCGATCCTCTTCAGCCATATCTGGTGTAAATGCTTTATCCATATTCCATTGAGCAGCGATTTCTTCTTGGCTTTCCCAATAACCCACCGCTAATCCTGCTAAATAAGCTGCTCCTAATGCTGTAGTTTCTCTTACTTCTGGACGCTCCACTGGTACATCTAATACATCGCTTTGGAATTGCATTAAGAAGTTATTGGCAACAGCGCCGCCGTCTACACGCAAAGTTTTAAGCGAAATACCTGAATCCGCCTCCATTGAAGTTAAGACATCCTTTGTTTGATAAGCAAGGGATTCTATCGTTGCGCGAACAAAGTGTTCTTTGGTGGTACCACGAGTTAAGCCAAAAACCGAACCACGTACATCACTATCCCAATAAGGTGTTCCTAACCCAACAAAGGCAGGAACTACATATACACCATCTGTTGATTTTACGCTCGTTGCAAATTTTTCGCTCTCTTCAGCATTTCTAAACATACGGAGCCCATCACGAAGCCATTGGATGGCGGACCCAGCAACAAAGATACTTCCTTCAAGTGCATATTCTACTTTTCCGTTAATACCCCATGCAATTGTTGTTAACAGACCGTTCTCTGATTTTACTGCTTGTTCTCCGGTATTCATTAACATAAAGCAGCCAGTTCCATAAGTATTTTTCGCCATTCCTTTATCATAGCATGCTTGACCGAATAACGCTGCTTGCTGGTCACCCGCAACTCCGGCAATTGGCACATTACAGCCAAAGAAATGGTAATCAACTGTTTCAGCGTATACTTCTGAAGATGGGCGTACTTCCGGAAGCATTGAAGCAGGAACTGACAAAATTTCTAATAACTCTTCATCCCATTTAAGGTCATGAATATTGTACATCAATGTTCTCGATGCATTGGAGTAATCTGTTACATGGGCTTTTCCACCAGATAGTTTCCAAATAAGCCATGTATCAATCGTTCCAAATAGCAGTTCTCCACGCTCTGCTTTTTCTCTTGCACCTTCTACATTTTCAAGAATCCATTTCACTTTTGTTCCAGAGAAATAAGCATCAATTAAAAGGCCTGTTTTATCCCTGAATAATTGATCATATCCTTTTGCTTTCAATTCTTCACAAATCGCTGCTGTTTGGCGGGATTGCCAAACAATGGCATGATATATCGGCTGGCCAGTTTTTTTATCCCAGACAACTGCTGTTTCCCGTTGGTTTGTAATACCGATTCCAGCCACTTGTTCTGGTTTTACATTAGCCCCGGCCAAACAAGAAGCCATTACCGCTAGGATCGAACCCCAAATTTCAATTGCATTATGTTCTACCCAGCCTGGTTGAGGGAAGAATTGTTGAAATTCCTGCTGAGCGACTTGGACAATCTTTCCTTCTTTATTAAAAAGAATAGCACGTGAACTTGTTGTACCTTGATCTAAGGATAAAATGTATTTTTCCATATATAAACTCTCCCTTTAATTAAAATTATGCACTGACTTTTTCTACTCGGACCGTTTCCTGATGTTTCTTTCCCATTACAGAAGCGATTGCAAGAACAACTACAATTGCCCCTATTATAAACCAAAGACTCATTTCTGTTTTACCGAGAAAGGCAGCTTTATAAAATAATCCTCCCAAACTTCCTCCAAGGATTGGGCCTACAATGGGTATCCATGAATATCCCCAATTAGAACTTCCTTTTCCCGGAATTGGAAGAAGGGCATGTGCTAACCTTGGACCAAAGTCACGGGCGGGATTGATCGCATATCCTGTTGTTCCCCCAAGACTCAAACCGATACTAACAATAAGGAAGCCTACCACGAGTGGATTTAGTCCATCTGCAAATTTATTTGCACCGATTGCTAAGATTCCTAAAACAAGAATAAATGTACCAATAATTTCACTAATTAAGTTTGCAAAAGTATGAGGAATAGCAGGACCTGTTGCAAATGTTCCTAATTTTGCCCCTTGATCTTCTGTCACTTTCCAATGTGGAAGATATTGAAAATAAATAATTGTTGCTCCAATTATTGCTCCAATCACTTGACCGAAAATATAAGTTGGGACCTCTTTCCACGGAAGATCGCCGGTAAATGCTAACGCAACTGTTAATGCAGGATTTAGATGTGCACCACTAAATTTACCCACTGAGTAGGCAGCAACTGCTACCGCAAACCCCCATCCAAAGGTAATAACAATCCAACCACTGCCATTAGAGAGCGTTTTCTTCAGATTCACTCCTGCGCACACGCCAGCGCCTAATGTAATTAAAATTGCCGTGCCAATTAATTCACCCCAAAAAGCTGTCATAATTAACCTCCTCTTTTAAAAAAAACATCTTTACCTTGGAACTTGTTGTGAATAAAACGAAAAAAGACGCACAGAAAATCCCCCGTAAAAATGGGGTATTTCCGTGAGTCTCTAAAATCTTCTTCACATATTATCAACTTAGTTAATATTATAAAGGTAGACTGAAAGCGTTGTCAACTAGATTCATAAACAATACACATCTTTCTAGCATCCAGTATTTTTTCATTCTTACCTTGATGACAATCAACAATCAAACTCCTTAAAAAAGCGTAAAGGCATACAAATAATGTCTTTACGCTTTTAAGCTTTATTTCTATGAATATACTAGGGCCAGTGAAACTGTTAGTTTCATCCTAATTTTTCGGTTCGAAATATTTCCATAATTCTTTATTGGATGTTGTTATCGTAATTGCTCCCGCTTCATAGGCTTGTTCTACTTCTTCAATGGTATCTATTAATCCTCCAGCAAAAACTTCTTTATTCGTACGATTCCGGATATCTTTAATTATTTTTGGCATAATTCCCGGTAATACTTCTATATAATCCGGATTTGTCCGTTCGATTAACGCAAAACTCTTTTCGATCGAGCTAGTATCTAGTAGAAACATACGCTGAATCGATTTTACACCTTTTTGTCTCGCTTTAAGAATCACGCTTCCTTTAGTAGAAATCAGGCCAAATGGTTTAAATTCCTGACAGATATATTCTGTTGAGTATTCATCACTCTTCAATCCATGAACTAAATCCATGTGAATGATTAACTTTTTATGGTTGGCCTGAGCCATTTGAAAAATGGGTTTCAGTCTGGAAACATGTATGTCTAAAATTACAATATATTCATAGTTCCTTGACATCATTTTTTCGAAATCTTCTATTTTTCGAATTGCCGGTAACACCTTTTGTCCAAAAAAACTCATCCCATTGTTCACCTCTCACCTTCAGTCTCTTCTCACCATTTTATAATACTTTTTTACTTCTATACAGTCTTTACAGAAAATACTAATCTAGACCCTCCCATACTTCATTCTCAAGGGTTTAGTCGTACATACAAAAAAGCCATAAAAACGCATAGGAATAGTAATGTATCATTCCCATTTGTTTTTATGGCTTTCTCCAAGTCTCTAAGCCTGGCTATGATATTTCTATATTAAGCATACCAAATATATTCTTTTCCACAGGTATATAGATTGTCAAACTTGTTAATTTTAATTGAAATATTGACCTAAAAGCTCGGATTTTTTGTTTGATTACTTTTCAAACGCTTCAATGTGGTAAACACTCGAATAAAAATCTCTATTTATCAGTGGCAGCGTTAAGCCAATGTTCATTAACTCATCGCCCGCATATTCCTGTTCTCCCCCATTTACTCTATAAATCTCACACGGACGTAGCCCGCGCAACTTCAGCCGGAAAAATGGCGGATTTGGTGTTGCCAAAGTTTTATAGTAAAAAACTCCAGCCCTTTCCTGGTTCGGTGACACATACATCCAAGCTGTATCCATTCCATCAAACGGACTTAACAGCCTGTATAAGTCCCCAAAACAGACAATATCCTTGATTTGATGATATCGTTTGATTTGCTCCATTACAACCTTCTTATCATCATTACTTAGTTTGTCGATATTTAATTCGAAGCCCAAATTTGCCGCCATTGCCACATGGCATCTCATTAAAAGCGGTGTAATTCTTCCCACTTGATGATTCGGCACATCTGATACATGTGCCCCCATGGTAATCGCAGGATAAATGAGGCTTGTTCCGTATTGAATCTTAAGCCGTTCAACAGCATCTGTATCATCACTCGTCCAGGTTTGCGGCATGTAATAGAGCATGCCAGGATCAAAGCGGCCGCCCCCACCGGAACAGCTTTCAAATAAAATCTGCGGAAATTGTTTGGTCATTTTTCCCAGGATTCGATACAGTCCAAGCATGTAACGGTGTGCAGTTTCTTTTTGCCTATGAGGCGGCAGCGCAGCTGAACCCACCTCAGTCATATTTCGATTCATATCCCATTTGACATAGGAAATTTTAGCACTGCTAAATACACGAGTGAGCGTTTCGATTAAAAAATTACATACGTCTTCCCTGCTTAAATCAAGAATTAATTGATTTCTAGACTGTGTCCGGTTCCTTCCCGGCACATGGATACACCAATCGGGATGTTTACGGTACAAATCACTGTCAGGAGAAACCATTTCCAGCTCCACCCATATCCCAAATTGCAGCCCTTTTTTTTGGATATAATCAGCCAATCCATCTAAACCATTGGGAAGTTTTTTCTTAAAAACATACCAATCACCCAACGAACTTTTATCATTGTCACGATGCCCAAACCATCCATCATCTAATACAAACAGTTCAATGCCTAATTCTTTTGCTGCATCCGCAAGGTCGAAAAGTTTTTTTTCATTAAAGTTGAAATAAGTGGCTTCCCAGTTATTAATGAGAATTGGACGTGTTTTGTCACGGTATACGCCACGGCAAACTCTTTCCCTCAGTATTTTATGAAAAGTCCTGGACATTCCTCCAAGCCCTTCCGAGGAATACACCATTAGAGCTTCAGGAGTCTGAAACGTTTCCCCCGGCTCCAGCACCCATGTAAAATCAAAAGGGTTTATGCCGATGCTGAGTCTAGAAGTTTGAAATGGATCGACTTCGATGGAAGCTTGAAAATTCCCGCTATAGACCAAACTGATCCCATACACATCTCCTTGCTCTTCGTTGGTGTCTTTCGCAAGGAGCGCAACAAACGGATTATGCTGATGGCTGCTTGCACCTCGAGCTGATGAAATCATTTGAATTCCGTGGTTAAGCGGTCGCCTTTCAATGTGACGCTCTCGCCCCCATGTTCCATAAAGGTGAATCCAATCCCAATTTGACCGATGAATGTCCACTGACATACTCATACATTTATGTATTTCCACATCAAGGCTCCCAAAGTGCTCAAAGGAGACCGATCTTGTTATCACATCAAAATCACGATAAATTGTATAATGAAGATTCATCCCGATCCCAAGCATGGCATCTACCATTGTCAGCACTAATGTTTCAGCTTCAGATTTATCCTCGACATACGCAGCAGGCAATCCCTTAAGTGGATGTTTTCCTTGAAAAATTTCATGAGAATCATAGACAAATTCCGTTACTGTAGTCCCGTCAGCGGAGCGGATCTGATATGCCGGCGAGCGAAAGTCCCCGTTCCCAAAAGCAGGGTATTCCTGTGGCAGCGTATCAAGTGAAAATTGCGGAAAATCAGGTTCCGTCGTCGGAGAAAAAGGCCTGCGTTTAAATGCTAGAATGGAAGACGGCTGGAGCGCATGAACCCTCTTGCCCCAATACAAATGGGCAGGATATTTATCGTGGACAATTTGAATCAAATAACTAATCTTGTTATTGTACAAATGGAAAATCCCAGCCTTTTCATCCCAATCAATTGGCACCGGCGCTCACTCCTTCATATTCGCTGAATAGCCAAAATTACTTATCTTACAATAAATATGATTTGCCATATGCCTAACAGAACAATTTATGAAAAAGAGGTGTAAAAAAAGGTGTCAGGCACCGTTCGTGGACATTTGTCCACGAGCGGTGCCTGACACCCATTACTAACACCCATTACTGACACCCATTATTAACACTCATTATAATGTAATTGTAAAGGTGGTTCCCTTCCCCTCTTCGCTTTCAACAAGGATGGTTCCTTCGTGCATTTCGATGATTTTTTTGACGATGGAGAGCCCTAACCCACTGCCTCCTTTTGACCGGTCTCTTGCCTTATCGGCTTTGTAGAATCGTTCAAATACATGAATCTGGTCTTTTTTCGAAATGCCAATCCCCGTATCTGATATTTTCACGATCGTTTTGTCATCCACTTTTTCGAGATGAACACGAATCATCCCCTGGCTCGGTGTAAATTTAATACTATTGTGAAAGAGATTCGTCCAAACCTGGCTCATCAAATCTTCATCTGCAATGATGGCGGCCTTCTCCATTGAAACATCCAATTCCAGACCCTTTTCCAGCCAAAGCGGTTCACAGGCTAAAATAATCGTCCGTATTTGCTGATCTAATCGATAACTATGCCGATCAAAGGGATGATGCTTGGATTCTAACGAAGTTAATTTCATGAGATTATCACTTAATTTCGAGAGCCTTCTACTTTCCGTTTCAATGATACTGAGATAATGGTTTCTCTCTTCTTTTGTTAGCTGATCGTATTGGAGGGCTTGGGCAAAGCCCATTATTGACGTCAATGGTGACTGAATTTCATGAGAGACATTGGAAATAAACTCCTGCCGCATCTCTTCCAACTGTTTTAATTGCTTAGCCATATGATTGATATGGTCAATCAGTTTGGTAAATTGATTTTCTCTTCCAACCTTTAAATCGAGGTATACATTAAAATCACCTTTGGCAATCCTGCTTAAGGCATCAAGTATTTCATGAAAGAGATTGTGACGCTTGGAGTTCGTAAATAAACTAATAAGAAGCCCCACAAACGCCATCGTTAATAAACTACTGACAACCTCCGCCATATGACGAAGATAATCAGATGTATGAAGATGGAATAAGCGATAGATTCCGGAGACGATAAAGTAACCTGCGGAAAAGCCCAACGAAACAAATACAATAAAGAAACAGACCCCGAATAAATGCTGGAAAAACCGTTTGACCTTCATGGTTTTACCTCAAACCGGTAACCTAATCCCCGAATCGTCTGAATTCGAAACGGGAATTCTTCTTCTGAGAACCTCTCCCTTATCCTTTTAATATGCACATCGACCGTTCGCTCGTCTCCCTCATAGTCGTAACCCCAAATATCTTCAATTAATACCTCTCTTGAAAAGGTCTTTCCGGGATAGCTCGCTAATTTAAACAACAGTTCAAATTCTTTCAACGGAATGGTAATTTCTTTATTCTTAAAAGAAATTTCATGTGTTTTGCGATTCAGCATAAAGTCATTAATAGTTATCGTTTGTGAGACCGTTATTTTATACCGCTTCAATACAGCTTTGACTCGGGCCGTTAATTCGGCTGGATCAAAAGGTTTCACTAGATAATCATCGGCCCCAAGTTCAAATCCCTTTACCTTTTGTGAGGTTTCACCTTTGGCGGTTAACATTAAGATTGGCATATCACTAAACTCCCGAATCTCTCGGCACAATTCCCAGCCATCCATATTCGGCATCATAATATCAATGATCGCTAAATCAATTTTTAATTTTCCCATCAACTCTAACGCTTTCATCCCATCTGATGCTTCGTACAGTTCGAATCCCTCTTTTTTCAAAAAAAGAAGCACAAGTTCGCGAATATTAGCGTCATCGTCGACAATTAATAATTTTGTCATCGCTCCTCATCCTTTCCATCTATTGAGCAGGTTCGCTGATTCGTAATTGCTGTTCGGCAAATTCACGATATAAGGAGTGAGTTTGGACTAGTTGTTCATGCGTGCCGCTGCCGGTTATTTTCCCTTTATCCAAAAAGATAATTTGATCAGAGTCAATAACGGTCGACAAACGATGAGCAATCACGAGTGTAGTTCGTCCCTTCATTAAATTCTGTAATGCTTGTTGTACTACTTGTTCAGATTTGCTATCAAGACTAGAGGTCGCTTCATCTAACATCAATAGTTTCGGGTCCCTTAGAAAGGCTCGTGCAATCGCAATTCTCTGCCGTTGTCCTCCCGATAATTTGATCCCTCTTTCTCCTACTTCGGTGTCATATCCATTTGGCAGCTCGGCAATAAATTGATCGGCATAGGCCATTTTTGCAACCCTTATTAAATCATCCTCGTCCACTTGTTTATCCATTCCGTAACAAATATTATCACGAATGGTTCCTGCAACAATCGGGCTTTCCTGTGATACATAACCAATTTGGCTTCTCCAAGAATACAGTGAGAATTCATTAATCGGCTCCTCCCCCAGGCGAATTGTTCCTTGCTGCGGTTGATAATACCGCTCCAATAATGAAAACAGTGTCGTTTTCCCGCTGCCACTCGGACCAACTATAGCGGTTACCTTGCCAGCATCTATGGAAAAATTGATATCATTTAGTACGGAATCCCCATTATTATATGAATAATGCAGCCGCTCCACCGTTATGGGTTGATTCATATTTTGGACATCCCTTTTAGAATCATCTTGTTCCTCATTCATATCTATAATGGCAATAATCCGCTCGGTCGCACCGGTTGCCTTTTGAAATTGGGTAAAGAAGGAGGCTAATTGCCCCATTGGCATAACGATTTGAAAAAGATACATGATAAAAGCAACTAAATCACCCGCCATCAATGCACCTGAAGATACTCTCATTCCACCAAATCCTAGAATGACGACTAGTAATACCATGATTACTAAACCAATCAATGGAGAAATCAGCGCTTGAATTTTTGCTTCTTTCAACCCATATTGAAACAACTTCGTAATACCATTTTTACCATGCTGATATTCAACTTCCTCCGCATTCGAAGCTTTGACTAGGCGTATTTCAGATAATACTTGCTGAATGACGGAGGTAAACTGTGCTGTTTCGGTTTGCATACCTTTGGACACCTGATGCATTCTTCTGCCAAGTGTCATTAAAATAACCGCCGCAAGCGGCAGGGCAATAAACATTAACAAAGCCATTTTCCAATCCAAGAGCAGTAAGACAATAATCGAACCAATGATGGAAATGGTCCCTGATAGAAAATTGGCGAGATGGTCGGTAATTAATCCTTTTACCACTGCTGTATCATTCGTCATTCGGCTGACCGTGTCTCCTGTTTGATTTTCATCATAAAACGGTATTGGTAAGAGGAGCAGTTTCTTCCATAAACGGTCTCGAATCCCTGCCACAACCGATTGTCCGATATGATTTAATATATAGATGGATATCCCGCTCGCAACGGCTTGAATGACGAGAGCGCAAACGAGAAGAATGATTCTTCCAGTGCTTAATGATCTAAGAGAAAAATCATTGATAAGATTTTTAGTGAACAATGGGACAAACAGCCCCACCAAGGTGGTTCCTACACTTAATATAAGTGCCATACCCAAGAGCAATTTAGATGGCTTGGTATGTTGAACCAATCGAATAAACTGACGCCATCCCCTCTCGTTCTTCACATCTGACATATTTCTTTACATCCCCTCTATCGATCACATACTTCCTCTTTCATTCACTATTACAAACTAAATTATACAAAAATTATATGAATTGAATATGAACATTAAAAAGGTGTCAGGCACCACTCGTGGACATTTGTCCACGGGTGGTGCCTGACACCCCATTAACACCCCATTGACACCCCATTCTTAACACCCAATTGTCTCAACTGGCCGACGGAAATTTTATTTCAACGTTGGTTCCTGCTTTTTCTTTACTGCTAAATGTAATGCTGCCATGGTGTTGTTTTATGATTTTATGGCTAATCATTAGGCCAAGGCCTGTTCCTTTTTCTTTTAATGTATAAAATGGTTCTCCTAATCGAGGAAGTAATTCTTCAGGGATCCCGCATCCCTGATCCTGAATAGAAATAATACATTCATCATCTGGCCCCTTGCGAAGGCGGACGAGAATTTCTCCCCCTTCCTTCATTGCTTCCATAGCATTCTTTAAGATATTTAGGAAGACCTGCTTTAATTGATTTTTCTCACAGGTAATATAGTAGGATGATTCCTCAAAATCCAGCTTTATCTGGATATTACTCATCAATGCCTCAGGGGCTAGAAGTTCAAGCGTCTCTTTAATTAATTCAAGAATATTCGTCCGGTCTAATTGAACTGCTTGCGGTTTTCCTAAAGTTAGCAGTTGGCTGGTAATGGTTTCAATCCGATTTAATTCACTAAGAAGCAAATCATCAATCGAACTGCCCCCTCTTTTATAAAGTTGCATGAAGCCTTTTATGGTAGTAAGCGGATTTCTTATTTCATGGGCGACCCCTGCCGCTAACTCCCCGACAATCGATAGTTTCTCCGAGCGCAGTAGTATTTCTTCTGCCTGTTTACGTTCCGAAATATCTCTGCTTATAATGACGATATTTTCAACTGCTCCATCTTCTCCCAAGACGGGCACACAGCGTGACTCAACTTCAATCCATCTTCCATCTTTGTGCCTCATTCGAAATTCAATGGATTTGATCTCTTTATTATCCAACATCCATTTTATTGTATTTTTAAATAATTCAACTTCGTCCCTATGGATTAAATGGTACTTTTCCAATCTTTCTATCTCCCAGCCCTGATATCCTAAAACACTTTCATGTGAAGGAGACAAGTAAATCACTGACTGTTCATCATTCAAAACTAGGATAAGGTCTGATGTATTCTCAGCAATAAGACGGTACTTTGATTCACTTGCCTCTACTAGTTTATACATATCTGTTAACCTATTATTTAATCTATGCAGCTTTTCATAAGACTCAATGAGTAAAGCGCCAATGATCACCCCTAACATCACAAATAACAGATATTGTAAATGAAAGATAGGGTTATCAATAAATATCTTAAAAGTAAAGACCGTAATCCCATAAATCACACAATAGCCAGCAAAAAATATGATGATTTTTTTGATAACCGTGAAGTATTTAGTATAGAAGTATATAATTGAGAAACCCAACATCAACAATCCCCAGCCAGTTAGAACTGGATCCCATTGTCCGCCTGTCCACAGCCTTGCAAGTAATGAAAACAGTCCAGTTAATAATCCTGCGAGTGGCCCGAGATACACAAACATGAGTATAACAGGGGCATATCTGATATCGTATGAATAGCCTTGCTGCTGGAATGACAGTAAAACGAGAAGTACGGAAACCACCCCCGCATATACAGATGTCCAGAAGCGAGCAAGTTTAAATGATTTATGCTTAAAGAATGAGGAAATGACTAAAGGTGTACTAACCAGAAGTGAAAAAATTGCAAGATTAAAAATATAGTCTAACAGGATCATTAAGCTTCCACCCAATCTAACTATTTTCGAATAATCCCTTTTATCTTAAACTAATATTATGACTATTACCATAGTAATAATACGCTTTCAAAAAAAGGGAATAATTCCCTGTTTTTAGCAGGGGATTTGATCCTATTTAATAGCATACAATTTGCACTTTTCATAAAAACTAGTTTTTCCAATTTCAAGTAGTTTAGCAGCTTCTTGCTTATTGCCATTTGTTACGTTTAGTGCATTGATCATTGCTGCCTTTTCCGCAACCGCAAGAGTTTCTCTTAATGAGGAAATCGGTAATGCTGATTTCCTAGCTGGCTGATTATTCTCGTCTGTAATATCATGATGTGTCTCCAACTCCATGTCACGCAAGTATAAAGGCAGATGGGCCACTTCAATTGTTTTTCCATCTAAGACATTGATCGACCGTTCCAATACATTCTCAAGTTCCCGGATGTTTCCTGGCCACGAATGCTGCATTAGTCTATCCTTTACGGAAGCAGACAACTCGATCCCTTTACGATAAAATTTTCCTTCTAATTTTTTCAATAAACTTTGGGAAATAAGCGGAATATCCTCTTTTCGTTCTCTTAGAGGGGGAATGTCTATTTTGATGACATTTAATCGATAGTATAAATCCTGACGAAAGGTTCCTTCCTCCACCAACTTCTCTAAATCACGGTGTGTAGCTGCGATAATACGAACATCTACAACTATCGACTTTTGCCCCCCCACCCGCTGCACCTCTTTTTCCTGCAAGACTCTTAAAAGCTTACTTTGCATCGAGAGTGGCATGTCTCCAATTTCATCTAGAAACAGTGTCCCATTATTAGCAATTTCAAACTTACCCTTCTTGCCGCCTTTCTTTGCCCCTGTAAATGCACCATCTTCATATCCAAACAGCTCTGATTCTAGTAAATGTTCTGGTATTGACGCACAATTAATTGCAATAAAAGGCAGGGAGGCACGCATGCTGCTATTATGAATGGCGTGTGCAAATAATTCCTTTCCAGTACCTGACTCTCCTATCAATAAAACGGATGAGTTGCTTTCAGAAATTCTTTCTGCTAGTTTTTTAGTTGCTGTAAACGCAGCACTATTCCCAATTAAATGGTTGAAACGGTATTTACTTGTTAGCTCTTTTTCAGCTTTTGTTTTATAATACTTTAATTCTTCAACAAGTCCCTGTATTTTCGTTTTATACATTCGCCATTCTTCCGGGGTGCGAAACATGACCGTTCCGACCGCGCCGACTACTTTTCCAGCCTCCATTATAGGAAGACGATTAGCAATCATTTCACTGCCATTGATGGGATGAAGTGCAGCAAGTTCTTTTTGCCCTGTCTTGGCGACGATGTGCATTCGCGAGTTTTGAATGACATCCTGTACAGGCCGGTGGACGGCATCTTTCACGGTTGTTCCTAAAAACTCGCAATATGCCTCATTTATATAAAGAATAATCCCTTCGTGATCTACCACGACAATTCGTTCCGCTATTAGATTAATAATTTGCTCGTACCAATTATTAGGAATCCCCTCAAAACCAGGATACATTCTTTCCCCACCTTTACCGTTTTGATAAAACCATTATACCAAACGGATTCTTCACTTTAGAGACTAGATTTTTTTCCCATACAATATGAAAATCCTATTCGAATATCCGAATAGGATTCTTCCATACCTTATTGAGCCGTGTAGCCTCCATCGAGAATGACCGCTTGGCCAGTAACACCTCTTCCTTTATCGCTTGCTAGAAAGACAGCATAGTCAGCAATTTCTGATACGGATAATAATCTCCTTTGTGGAACTAGCGGGAAGAGTACTTCCTCAATGACACGATCTAAGCTGACATTTCTAGTTTTAGCCAAATCCCCTAGTTGGTTTCTGACTAGCGGTGTATCGACATAACCAGGACATAAAGCATTTACTGTGATTCCATTGGCTGCGCCTTCCAATGCAGCAACCTTTGTTAAACCAATGACACCGTGCTTGGCACTATTGTAGGCCGCCTTACCAGCAAACCCAATGACACCATTAATAGAAGCCATATTGATGACTCTTCCAAAGCCCTGTTTCTTCATGATTGGGAACACATGTTTAATCCCGATGAAGGGGGCCGTTAACATGATTTTGACCAGTAATTCAAATTTTTCTGTAGGAAACTCTTCAATGGGTGAAACATATTGCATCCCTGCATTATTGACTAAAATATCAATGCTTCCGAAAGTTTGATAAGCAGACTCAAGACTATTTTTAAATGCCTCTTCATCAGTTACATCACATGGGGCTGCTAGTGCTTCAAATCCTTGCTTCCTTAGTTCGGAAGCTACTTCTTCACTTTTACTAGCATTTAAATCAGAGATGACTACTTTTGCTCCTTCCTCTGCAAAGGTTTTTGCAATCTCTAATCCAATTCCACTAGCGGACCCGGTAATAAATGCTGTTTTTCCTTTTAATGCCTTGCTCATTCGAGCATCCTCCTTAATAACAGAAAACTATGCTTCTAAATTTGAATCCTCATTAAATAATCCCAAATAAAGTGTAGAGACCGATAACAAAGAATACAGCCACGGTTTTTATGATCGTAACAGCGAAAATGTCGCGATATGATTGCTTGTGTGTTAATCCAGTAACAGCCAGTAATGTAATAACAGCACCGTTGTGTGGAAGTGTATCCATCCCGCCTGATGCCATGGCAACAACACGGTGCATTACCTCTGGGGGAATGTTCGCTGCTGCAATTGCTTGATTGTATTTATCAGCCATCGCTCCCAATGCAATCCCCATACCACCCGAGGCAGAACCAGTAATCCCTGCAAGGGAACTAGTTGTTACCGCACCGTTAACAAGCGGATTTGTAAAGGTACTAGAAATTCCATCACTGATTTTTGTAAATCCAGGAAGAGCAGCAATAACCCCTCCAAAGCCGTATTCAGCACCTGTGTTCATGGTTGCAAGCAAGGCACCAGCAATACTTAGGTTTAATCCTTCTTTAAAGTTTACCTTTACTCGCTTCCAATCAAAAGCAAGTGATGTAATAATCCCAACGACTAGAGCCATTTCAATTGCCCAAATCGCGGCAACAGTAGGAACATCTATTACATACGCTTTTAGACCAATGGCGGAAAAATCAAAACCGTTCGGATACCATTTTGGAATGTATGTGATGAAAAGTTTATTGGTAACCCCTACTAATATAAGCGGTACAAACGCCATTATTTGTTTTAAAACAGATTGCTGAGAAGTTAAATCTGGAACCTCTGTTTCCTTCTGATTGGCTTCAGCCAATGCCGCTGCATTCTCTGTCCCAAATCCAAAGTAACCTTCCCCTGCTTTTGCAGCCTTTTTCCTGCGTGTTTCAAGATATAAGAGCCCTAGGCCTAGGACAAAAATAGCACCAATAATTCCAAGAGTTGGAGCGGCATAAATATTTGTTTTAAAGAATTGAATAGGGATTACGTTTTGAATTTGCGGTGTTCCCGGCAGAGCATCCATGGTAAATGTGAAAGCACCAAGCGCGATTGTCCCTGGGATTAAGCGCTTAGGGATATTCGCTTCCCTGAACATTTGAGCAGCAAATGGGTAAATAGCGAAAACAGCTACAAATAAACTGACACCGCTATATGTTAAAATGGCGCCCAATAATACGATGGTTAGCATCGCACGTTTTGCACCAAGCCAGCGGACAATTGTCTTAGCGATGGATTCAGCAATCCCTGACATTTCAACCACTTTACCAAAAATCGCTCCTAATAAGAAGACCGGGAAGTAAGATTTAATAAATCCGACCATTTTTTCCATGAAGACGCCGGAAAAGAACGGTAATACATGGCTGGGGTCCACAAGTAAAACAGCTAAAAGTGCACAGATGGGAGCAAATAAGATAACAGAAAAACCCCGATAGGCAACAAACATTAATAGTCCAAGCGATAAAAGAATAATCAATAATTGCATTTAAATCCCCCTTTTTAAGTTTGAATTGAGCTTCAGTCCCTTTTAGTAAGCGCTTGCAAACTGAAGTTCACTTTAATATTTGCAAGTTCCATGCCAATTCTATTTGTTAATTTTTAAAAATATAAATTTTCAGTATTATCACACTATCATTATATTAAATATAAAACGTGCTCACAATAATCCACCATTGTACCAATTTCATATTCCGTAATTCCGGAAATTATTTACGCTTTCGATTCCGGAAAAGCGGATTTTTTCCGCATTTCTGGAATTTATTTTAAAACTCAAAAACTGTGCAGCCAAAAACGTTTAAAGGATAACTGGAAATGGCAGTTACTTAGAAAAAATAAAGACGAACCCTTAATAATCAAAAAATCTTAAAAAAGCGGACAATCACAAAAAGAAAAGCGAAGAGCCTATTTATGCGCTCCCCGCCTTTTTACTTACACGAAAATGACTTCTTAATTCTTAGTTAGTTTTATATAACCAATCTCTTCAACGATCTCTTGGCCTTGTGGTCCCTGCATCCATTCCAGGAATGGCTGGATCGATTGCATTTTTTTGTTGTCCTTTACTGTAATAGCATAGAGCGAGGCGGTGAAAGGGTATTTACCGCTCGCAATGTTTTCAGGATTTGGTTCAATCCCATTAATCGCCAATAGCTTGATATCTGTATTTGCCTTCATTCCCGTTGCATAGAATCGAAACGAAAAGCCTATTGAATTGTCATAGTTTCGGTAATCGGCTACCTGCTCGATAATTCCGCCCATCCCTTCAGGTACATCTTCCTTCAGAGGCTTCATGATGGGCGTGCCGCCCATGATTTTCTCCAGAAGCGTTTGACTCCCAGAATTTTTAGGACGCTGGAAGGCAATAATTTTTTCATCCTCGCCGCCTAGTTTTGACCAGTTTTTAATTTTTCCTGTGTAGATGCCTTTAATCTCTGAGACAGCTAGGCTATCCACCTTATTATCTGGATTGACGAAAAAGACAAACGCTTCCTTCCCTATTGGGGTCATAACTAGTTCTTTACCTGCCTCTTTCGCCATTTGCTGCTGTTCTTTTGACGGCTCTGCTCCAAAGTAAATATCAACATCACCTTGTAAAAGCCGCTCATAGGCATAAATCGTATTAGTAAAGGTGACAACTTCCCCGTATTCTTGATACACTTTTTCAATATTTTCATAGGCTGCATTGGCAAAAGCAGAATACACAGGAAATGCGGCTTCTGCTCCATCTAATATAGGCATTTCACTTTGGTTTTTAATTGTAAAGGTTGAAGCAGTTTTCAACTTCGGCAGGATATTATCTGGATTATTCACATCATAAGGATAGAGATCAGTACTAGAATATCCTCCTCCATATTCAAACCCATAGGATGGAAGGACCGTTTTACTGCGATGCCATTGAACAGCGGCACCTGTACCGATTGCAAGCATAAATATCATTATCACTGACAGGAAGCGTTTTTTATTGAAATCTGGGAGCTTTCTCTCCTTTATTATGGCAAGCGCTGCTCCGAAAATAAAGGAAAGCTCGTATGCTATTGGTGCCCCCAGAAATAATCTTCCTTCTCCCATAAGCATGGCAATAAAATAGTTTGGCGCGTAGACCAAATGAAAAATACTATAAAACAGCCAAGCATCCGCCCCGTAAAACCCTTTGGTAATCAGCATAAACAGGGCCCAAAGGAACGCAGTATAGGCAAGCGGAATAAGAACAAGGACGATATAGTCCTTTAGGTTTTCCTGCTTCAAGTGCTTCCTGCTTACGAGGAACCCGGTCAAACACCCAGCAACTATTAATCCAGGTAGTGCGGCAAGCAAAGTATTATCAAACACCGTCATAATCGCGAATGCGAAAAAACTAAAAATCAGTGGCACGATTCCAAAATACAGTAACAAGAACTTTACTATTTTCCCCATGTCCGGCTCCCTTTTGATATTTTTTCGATGATTTTATATAGTGTAATTTTACACTTTATTATAACTTTTTACAATAAACTCCTACATAAAAAAAGACCCCTCCGCATTGCAAAAGGGTCTTCCTTAAAATCTATGATTTGTCATTTCTTATTTTGACAGCATGGTCAAAACTGTATCCAATAAAACATTAATCCCCTTTTCACAGTCTTCCCACGTCGTTAATTCCTCTTCACAATGGCTCTTGCCATTAATGCTTGGAACGAACAGCATCGCAGTAGGCACGAAGCTGGCAATGAACTGGGCATCATGTCCTGCACCTGAAACCATTTTTCGGTTAGAATATCCGAGTGATTGTGCGGATTCTTCAAATAGTTGACAGATCTCTGGTTGGAACCAGACTGTGTCACGCTCCCATAATTTTGTTGTTTTTACCTCACAGCCTTCATGAAGTGAAGTTAAACTTGGAAGTGATTCGATAAAGTTTTTAACCGTACGGACAATTTCCATATCTTTATGGCGCGCTTCTAGAGTAAAGACAACCTTGTTCGGAATGACCGTATGAATGCTTGGGTACACACTCACCCTGCCAATCGTGAAGACTAAATCTTCATCCAATCCCCCTAACCGCCTGCGGATTTCATTGATTAAGTTATTGGCAGCAAACAGGGCATCCTTTCTCATATTCATTGGTGTAGTACCGGCATGGTCGGATTCTCCCGTTACTTCAATCTCATAGCAGGCCATTCCCACCACACATTCTACAACACCAATCGAGAGATCCTCTTTTTCAAGAATCGGGCCTTGTTCTATATGAAGCTCCAAAAGGGCCGTTGCCTCTTTCAACCGATTCCCTACTTCGCCTTCGTACCCGCTTGCCTTTAAAGCCTCACCAAAGGTAACTCCCTCTGAATCTACCTTTTTCAGCATTACTTCCTTATTAAATTTACCAGAGAGCACCCCTGATGCCATCATCGATGGTTCGAACCTTGCCCCTTCTTCGTTTGTAAAATTAACAATGGTAATTGGGATTTGTGGTTTTATTTGATTCTCGACCAACGTTCTGACTACTTCTAACCCAGCGACAACCCCCAGCACACCATCAAATCGGCCGCCTTTTTTTACCGAATCCAAGTGGGAGCCAATCAGAATGGGCGGCTTATCTTCAGTCCCAGCTAATGTCGCATACATACAGCCCATATCATCTACCGTGACTGTCAGCCCTAACTCCTCGCAGCAAGAACGAAAATAATCTCTTACCCGAATATCTTCTTTTGATAACGAAAGCCTTGTGACTCCATTGTTTTCTGTCCGGCCAAAGTTTGCAAATTGTTCTAATGTCGTTTTTAGTCTTTCTCCATTAATCAATAACTTTTGTCGTTGCATGATTAAACACTCCCTTTTTTTTGAGTGAGATTACGAGAATGATTCATTGGTTAATAAATCTCATGGAGGATTAAAACGGAATTTTGCGGAATATGAACATTATGCAGCTCTTGGACCTAAATTTTGCTCATCTGAAGCCTGTGTTAAACTTGTCTGTTGATTTCCGTTCCAGGCACTTCTCTTTCCGCGGGCGTGCCGGGGAGCCTGTCCAGCTACAGCGCCTAGCCCCTCGAGGTCGCTTCGGTCCTGCCGCTGAAGTCAAAGAACGACTTCAACGACAGGCCCTCCAGCGCTTGTCGGGGCTGAACAAGGCGCTTCCGCATTTCTTTCTCCTCGTCGCTTTGCTCCTGCGGGGTCTCCCCTGCCCCGTACTCCCGCAGGAGTCTTCGTGCCTTCCACTCCAATCAACAGAGTGCTAAAATCAACATTAACCTTTAACACAGCCTAACTCTAAAATTTATGTAAATATTCAGTCAATACCTTTATTATACACCACGGCCTAGCCCTGTCATTAGACAAAACATCAAATCCCACCTACAAAATATTTGATAGTTTGTATAAAAAAAGGTGTCAGGCACCGCTCGTGGACAACTGTCCACGAACGGTGCCTGACACCAAAACTGACACCAAAACTGACACCAAAACTGACACCAAAACTGACGCCAAAACATTAAATTTATTTTTTCTTTGCGTGTTTGCGCATGTCGAAGGCTACTGCTACGACGATGATTAGTCCTTTTACGATGAATTGGATGTATGGACTTACGCCAAGGAAGGCTAGACCGTAGTTGATGATTTGGAATATTAATACCCCGGTTACTACGCCTGGGACCGATCCGATACCACCTGAAAGTGATACCCCACCGACTACGCAGGCTGCGATGGCATCTAATTCGTACATGTTTCCTGTATTGTTTGTTGCACTGCCTACACGACCCGCCTCAAGCGTACCTGAAAAGCCATATAATAGACCTGCAATCATATAGATAATGATTAGGTTTCTTGCCACGTTAACACCTGAAACCTTTGCCGCTTCAGGGTTCCCACCGATTGCATACATGTTTTTACCTAATTGTGTTTTATTCCAAATAACCCAGATAATTACGGTTGCTGCAATTGCATAAATAACCAAATAGGGAAGTTCATAGGATCCAATTGGAATCCCGCGTTGGGCAAAGGTTGTAAATTTTTCGCTTAATCCGCCGATTGGCTGTGCGCCATAGGGCGGGCGGTCAAAGTAAATAGAAGTGATTCCGTATACACCAATCATCATACCTAATGTAGCGATGAACGGCGGCACGTGTAACTTGGCTACAATTACACCATTTAATGTAGAAATTAAACCTGTTGCAATCATGGCAATCAAAATTGGGACAATTAACGGTAATTCTGGAAGGTTCGGATACATTTTATAAGCATAATCACCAGCTTGCAGCATAGATGCAGACACAACAGCAGCGAGTCCGACCATCCGTCCTGCGGATAAGTCTGTTCCAGCGGTAATCAGAATTCCGGCCATCCCTAGGGCAATAATAATCCGGGAAGAAGACTGACTAAGGATATTGATAAGATTTGTTACTGATAGAAAGTCAGGAGAAGCGATTACGATTCCAATGACTAGCAGGATTAAAAATACATATATCACATTATCAAAGAGCAACTTGGTTATACTGCCTTTTTGTGCGGCTGATTTATTCATTTGCATCTCCTCCTAATACAAAGCTGCTAAGCTCATGATTTCTTCTTGGGATGTTGTTGCCGTTTCGACAATCCCAGCTGCTTTACCATTACTCATAACCAAAATTCGGTCAGAAACGCCCAGAAGCTCTGGCATTTCTGAAGAAATCATGATAATTCCTTTTCCTTCAGCAGCTAACTCATTAATTAACTGGTAAATTTCGAACTTCGCCCCAACGTCAATTCCACGTGTCGGTTCATCGAGCAATAAAATTTCCGGTTTGGTTAACAGCCAGCGTCCAATAATGACCTTTTGCTGGTTACCACCTGAAAGACTGCCGATAGATGTCTTTTGTGATGGGGTTTTTACTTTCATCGAATCAATCACCCATTGCGTATCGTCAGCAACTTTGCGGTCGGATAGGAACCCGCTTTTAGTTTTATATTGCTTCATGTTTGAAATGATCGAGTTAAAACTGATACTCAAATCAGGGAAGATCCCTGTTGATCTTCTTTCTTCCGTCACAAGGGCAAAGCCGTTTTTGATAGCATGCTGCGGCGAATGATTTTTGACCACCTTGCCATTTAATTCAATCGATCCTGATGTGATCGCCCTTATCCCAAACAGTGCTTCAACAACCTCTGTCCGCTTGGATCCAACTAAGCCGGCAATCCCTAATATTTCGCCTTTTCTTAGCTCAAAACTTACATTAGAAAAAGAAGGTTGTGTTTCTGCCGTCAGATCTGAGACTTTCAATATGACCTCCCCAGGCTTATTAGCCTTAGCAGGGAAGCGCTGTGATAAGTCACGGCCAACCATTAGTTTGATGATTTCGTCTGTGGTGAGGTCTTTGGCACTTTTGGTTGCAATATACTGACCGTCACGCATGATGGTTACTTCATCAGAAATCTTCAAGATTTCCTCCATTTTGTGAGATATATAGATAATCGCTACATTCTCACTTTGCAGTCTTCTAATGATTCTAAATAGATGATTTACTTCGGTTTCTGTTAAGGATGAGGTAGGTTCGTCCATTACAATAATCTTTGAATGATAAGAAACCGCCTTTGCAATCTCTACCATCTGCATTTCGGAAACGGATAGCGTACTCACCTTACTGCGCGGATCAATATTGATGTCTAAACTTTTAAATATCGCTGCTGTATCTTCATACATTTTCTTTTCATCTATGAAAATACCTTTTTTCGGATACCGGCCGAGCCAGATATTATCCATAACATTCTGTTGACGGACCTGATTTAGTTCTTGGTGCACCATCGATACGCCATTTTCAAGTGCCTGCTTTGAATTGGCAAAGGAAACCTCTTTTCCATCAAAAAGGATTTTCCCTTCATCCATCGAATAAATCCCAAATAGGCATTTCATTAGTGTTGATTTTCCAGCACCATTTTCGCCCATTAAAGCATGGACCGATCCGGGCTTTACTTTAAGGGGCACATTATTTAAAGCTAGCACCCCAGGGAATCGTTTCGTTATGTTTAGCATTTCAAGTAGATTGGTAGTTCTGGATTCTGACATGAGCGAACCTCCTTGTTAAACCATTTGAAGATATAAGACACTCATTAGGTGCCTTATATGAATTTTTTATTTAAATACGGTGTCCAGCTCCCATTTCGAAGGAGTCTTACTCCGAACGAAAGAAAAGCGTACCCTTTTCCTTCGTTCGAAGAGCGCCTTGGGGCTGTTTCAGCCCCTGGGGAAAAATGAACCCTTTTTTCCTGGACAAGGCGCTTCGACTGGATTAATGCTTACAGTCTAGCTGCAGCGCCTAGGGGCTCGGGGTCATAAGCCAATCCGACAAGAAGGTTAAAGAACAACCTTCATGCCGGCTCGTCTTACGCCTGTCGCCCCTGGACAAGGCGCTTCCGCTTTCTTACTTGTATGCGTCTTTACCCACTTGGATATTATCTTTTGTAATTTCAATGTAAGGAACACGTACGGCTTTATTATCATCAAGCTTCCATTCTGTTCCGTCTAATACGTCTTTACCGTTTGCTGCATTAGTTGCAAGCTCAATTGTTGCTTTACCTTGGTTTTTAGCATCGTTTAAGACCGTACCCACCATTTTGCCCTTTTCAATCATTTCAAGTGCTTCTGGAATCGCGTCAACACCTACTACTGGCATGAATTTATCGCCAGAGAAATAGCCTGCTTTTTCAAGAGAAGCAACTGCACCTAACGCCATTCCATCGTTGTTAGCAATAACAAACTCAATCTTGTCACTATACTTAGCTAACCAAGCATCCATTTTTTCAGTAGCTTTTGTTGCATCCCACATCGCAGTATCCATTGCTAATTCTTCTACTTGGATACCTTTTTCTTTTACAGTATCGACTGCAAATTTTGTACGTGCTTCTGCATCCGGGTGCCCTGGCTCGCCTTTTAATAACACGTATTGAAGTTTTCCATCTTTGTTTTTATCATATTTATCTTTGTTAGCTTCCCAAGCTTTTGCAATCAGTTGACCTTGAAGAACACCTGATTCTGAAGAGGTCGTTCCAACATAGTAAGCTTTATCATAGCCCTTTAATACGCTTGCATCTGGCTCTTTGTTGAAGAAGATAACTGGAATATTTTTTGGCTTCGCTTTATCGATAATCGTTTGAGCCGCTTTTGGATCAACTAAGTTGATTGCTAGAGACTTAGCTCCTTTGGCAATAAGTGTATCCACTTGCTCAATTTGTTTTGCTTGGTCGTTTTGAGAGTCATTCAACATCAGCTTTGCTTTGCCATCTGCGGAAGTCTCCATTGCACGACGAACGTAGGACATAAAGTTGTCATCAAATTTGTAAATGGTTGCACCAACAGCTGGAAGACTGTTGTCCTTACCTGATCCAGAATCCTTACCACTTGTCGAATCACTGCAGCCTGTTGCTAATAGAATACTAGATGCAACTGTTAAAGATAGAATTAACCCCTTTTTCTTTTTAAACATGTTGTCATTCTCCTTTTACTATTTAGTAAGACCCTGGTAAGCAGCACATCGCTTCGCTAACCTTAGTGTAAGCCCTTACACATATGTTAGCATGGAGGGATTCCCCTCAATAGGTCAAAAGTCTAGCACTAATTTGCGATTATCTAGACTTTTTTGCAAACGCTTTATTATAAAAAATTTCTTCTTTCCACTAAAAATTGACCAATCCACGAATGCAGATTGATCTCATAAGCAAGAAATATTAACCTACTGTTACTTTGCGAAATTCAGTTGGCGATAAGCCAGTGTGTTTCTTAAACACTCGGCTAAAATAGTTTGGGTCCTTATATCCGATGGAGTAGCATATTTCCTTCAAGCTTTTTCCCGGATCAACCATTTCAGCCTTAGCATGTTTAATTCTTATTTCCGTTAAATAATCAATAAAGGTCATTCCGAACCGATCCTTAAATAATTTACTAAAATAGAAAGGACTAAGTTCCACATATTCCGCTACCTGTTCCAATGTAAGAGAATCAGCATAGTGAATTTCGATATATTCCTTTGCTTTATGCAGCATTCCCTTGGCATGATCATTTCTCCAAATCTGAACCTGATGAACCACCGCCAATAAATGGGCTTTCCCTTTTTCGAAAATCGCCATAATATCTTCAGACTCTTCTATTGCAGGTGTTCGTTCATAGCTAATCCCTAAATCATGAAGCATTCGTGAAACGAGAATAAACATCTCGTCAAAGGCTTTTTTTACTGACGATCCTTTTATATTCTTATCCTCAGCCAGCATCTCTGCGAACGATTCAAAAATGAACAATACTTGATTGACGTCTCCCTGTCTGACAGCCTCTAATAGCTTTTTCTCAATCTCTAATACTTCCGAAGAGGAGGACAGTTCAGCCGAGCCTTGTTTCACTGCAAATAAATACTTACGCTCAGGGGTCTTTGCCATCTGCTGCAAAGCCATAAGTGCTTCAAGATAGGACTTATTTAGCTCGTGGGCATGATTATATGGAAGTCCGACTCCAATCCTTAGCTCAGCATGATAACTCTTTTTTTCAAAAAGTCGGTTCAGGCTATCGATGACAGCCAGTGCATTTGTTTTAAAATGGACCTTTTCCGTTACTTTTTTACAAAGGAATAAAACAGGTACTTGTGAATCTGTTAGCGGGCCAACCATCATTTCCTGTTTCATCATGACAGAATTCAGGGTATCCTTAAGCCATAAATACCAGTTCTGCTTTTGATCTGCGGATAATTCAGTCATTCCTTTCGGCCGCAGCGAGAAAAGCATAATATACCCTGAAGTAATTTCTACCCCCAGGAGCTGGCCCCATTCATCAAAAGTGATATCCTGAACTTGATTTACTAAAACCGTCGATACCCATTCTTTTTGCGCGATGGATACTGCACGATCCAGGTTATCTCGTAAACTTTGTTGTTCTTCTCGCTGTTTGCTTTCTTCAAGGATTTCAGCACAAACCCGCTCTAATGCCGCAAGTATATCTTGCTTTCTGCTTGGTTTTAAGATGTATTCCTTAACCCCCTGCTGCATTACTTCTTTCGCATATTCAAATGTATTAAAGGCGGAAACCATAATAAATCGAATCGAGGGATTGATTTTTTTTATAGCTTTGACCGCCTGTACACCATCAATCCCTGGCATTTTTATATCCATAAAAATAATATCTGGTCGGTGTTCCGTGGCCATTTCAATTGCGATTCTTCCATTGGGGGCTTCTCCAATGACCATTACGTCCTCCGAAGATCGGTTAATGATTTTCGTTAATGCCGTTCGCTCCAAAATTTCATCATCCACTATAAGTATTTTTAACAAGTACACTTCCCCCTTTGGCGACGCCCGGAATTGTTAGTCTAAAATTTGTTCCGTACAGAGGCTTGGATTCAATTTCTACTATGTCATTTCGCCTATAAAAGAGCTGCAGCCTTCTGATCACATTTTTTACACCAATACCATTTGATTGACCTTTTGATTTATCCGGCTCGGACCCCTCTTCCGGTTCAGTACCTTCTACGTAAGTAAGCAATCTTTTTTTAGTACTCTCATCCATCCCTGCCCCATTATCAATGACCTCCACATGGATCCGATCATTATGTTGGTAAATACGGAGCCTGATTACCCCATTCTCTTCGTAGGATTCTACTCCATGCATGAAGGCGTTTTCTACTAATGGCTGCAGAATTAAACTAGGGATTTCAATATCCAGACAATCATCCTCGATCTCCGTTATAAATGAAATCCGTTCCCCGAACCGGGTTTGTTGGATATAAAAATACTCTTGGACAATTCTTACTTCTTCTCTTAAGGTTGATGCTTTATCGAAATCAGTTAAGTTATACCGGAGTATCGCAGCCACGGCTTCTATTAATCTCGAAGTCTGTTCTGCTTCCTCCAAATACGCCATCTTTGAAACCGTATTCAACGTATTGAACAAAAAATGAGGATTAATTTGGTTTTGGAGGCTCCGTAACTCCAATTCTTTAAGAAGCTTATCCAATTCAGACTTTTGTTTAATTTCAGTGACTAGCTGACGTAAATTGGTTCTCATTTGATTGAAGGTTTCTGTTAGTGGCTTTAATTCATCTTTTGTTGTAACCTTAATATCCTCACCGGATAAATTCCCCTTTGAAATTTGCTTTGCAGCCGCAGATAACAGACTAATTGGTTTTGTAATCCCGCCAGAAATCCAGAGGGCAAGCAAGGTACTAAGGAAAAAAGCTGCTGCAAATAGTGAGATGGACAATAGTTTATAGTAATGGTTCTGCTTCTCCATTTGAGCATAAAATTTTTGATAGTCAGTCAGTTTATTATTTAATAGTGCCAGCGTTCTCTCTTGGAGAAAGGAGGCGATTTTCAAAACTCCATTAAAATGATTGGAATAACTGTTTATATCATCCTTCTCGAAAGCACCTACCGTTGCATCGCATTCATCTAAAAAGCTATCAATCATGTTTTTATAATTAATATATGAAATATCATGATTGTCCATTTCTTCATTAAGCCGCTTTTGGTCAGTAATTAACTTGAGCTTTTCCTTCTTATAATCACTTAGATAAGAAGTTTCCTTATCTAAAAGATAGCCACGCAGATTTTCGGTAATCAAATTTGTTCTCTTTGAGATATCATTGAGAAGCAGAAATCGTTCAAAACTATCGTCATATTCCATAACTAACTTCTCACTGCTTTTATAGAAAAAGAAGCCGACAGATGTTAACAACACTACTAGGACAATGAAGTATAGGAGTAATTTCGAGCGAATTTTAAATAATCTCATTTTCTCTCTCCCCTTCGGTCCAGATGACTTAAGGGCAAATCCCCAACTCTTAGAATCTTCGTATTCGTATGGACGATAGGGTTAACGGATTTTCCTTCAATATGATCGATCATCATTATTACAGCCCGATACCCCATTTCATAGGGCTCCTGCACTACAGTTGCGTTTATGGTTCCTCTGCGGATGTATTCCAATGTTTCTGGCAAGGTATCGAATCCAACAATATACATTTTTCCAGGTTTAACGAATTTATCGACTACTTGGGCAATCCCAATACCGTCTAATGCACTTGTCCCGAAAAAGGCATTGACCTCTGGATGGTCCTTCATAATCTGATACGCCTTTTCTGCCGCTTGGACTCTGCTAATTTCGGATTCTACTACATCGATAATATGAATGCCTTTTTCCCCTTTAACCGCATCTTGAAAGCCTTTTACCCGCTGTTTCTGATGGTTTGCATAAAATCTTCCAGTAATAATTGCGACATTAGCCTTTCCTTTTGTATCTTGAATCAATGCCTTTCCAGCGAGAAATCCAGAATAATAATTATCTGTGCCAATATATGCAAGTCGTTTACTATTCGCAGCATCTGTATCGACAGTAATGACTGGAATCCCGCTAGAAACTACTCGGTTAATTAGTGGAGTAAATTGTTCATCACTCAATCCTTGTGTTAAGATTCCATCCACCTTAGAGGCAGCTGACATTTCAATCGTCTTTAAATGGTCTTCAATATTCCCTTGCTTAGGCCCTGCATATTCCAACAGGACACCATATTTATCTGCAGCCGCTTTTGCACCTTGCTCTACAAGTCTCCAATATTCATTATCTAGCTCTTCAGGGACTAGAACAAAATGATAGTCATACTCTTTAGATTGCTTTTTCTCTGCAGGCAAATCATGCGTAAGGACCTTCGACCCATAAAAAACCGCAAATGAGCAGCTTACCACGAAGAATACAGCTCCAAAAATATATGCCAGCACCGATAACCTGCTCATGAATCCGCTCCCATTCCTGTACCTATCTAATTACAAACATTATACGGAACATCCCATATTTCGACAATGGCAAAAAAACTCATCAAATTTTTTGATGAGTTCTCTTCTTTAAAAACTGCTATTCCTAATAATCAACTCTGTGGCAATAATTATTTTCTTGACTGTTTTTCTGCCTGCTATTCTCTCCAAAAGAGTGTCAACGGCGGTTTCACCCATAATTTCAGTATATACCTTCACTGTGCTTAAGGATGGGAAGACATATTTAGAGATGCTGATATCATTGACCCCTATGATGTTCACACGATCAGGAACGGAAATCCCTTCCTCCAACAGCGCCCTTAATGCGCCAACCGCTAGTGAGTCATTACCCGCAAAAAATGCGGTGGGTAATTGATCCCCTGGATGTTCATGTATCGCCTTCTTCATCAACGCATGACCATCATCAGCAGTAAAGTTACCTACATACATATAATCTTCATTGGGCAATCCTTTTTCTGAAAAAAAGCGCTTGAAGGTCAATTCTCTAGGGTCCTCAATAAAAGAGGTTTTATCCTTAAAGACTTCTCTGCCGCCGATATATCCGATTCTCTCATGACCCTTTTGAATAAAATAATCAAGCACTTTTTTAGTGGCTCGTTCAAAATCAATAACAATGGAATCAAACATATCTTCATTTGGCGAGGTATCCACAAAGACAATATTTTTGGTAATCTTAACGAGATCATTCACTTGCTTCCTGCTAAATTTTCCAATCGCAATCAGCCCTTGAATATCATCTTCCTTCAAATCCCCATAGTTGTCTTGAAAATACTTATCCACTTGAATCCCATGTTGCCGGCATTGGTTTTCAACACCCAGCCGGATGGACATGTAATATAAATCGTCAAGTTCTTCCTTTTCGGTATACCATTGCAAAAGAGCAATTTTACCCGCCTCTTGCTTGCGCGCAGTCTTCTTTTTATAAGATAGCTCCTCTGCCACTTCGAATATCCTTTTCTTCGTTTCATCACTGACAGAAAGAGTGGTGTCATAATTTAAAACACGGGATACTGTTGCAATCGATACCCCTGCAATATGTGCAATATCTTTGATGGTAGCCATAAATCAGTCTCCTAATGTATTAGCAAAAAAACGATACACTGTTCTGGAATGGTATACTTCCTCTGGATTTAAAATGACAGAAGGAAACTCTGGATGATGGATGGCATCAGGAAACCCTTGCGTTTCCAGGCAAACACCCAAATAATTCTCCGCTCTGACACCTGAAATAGAATAAGGACCTTCTAGAAAATTCCCTGTATAAAGGACAACGCATGGCTGATCGGTCGTAATAAGAAGCGAGCGGCCGCTTTCTTCGTCGCTTAGAATCATCCTATTTTCTCCCTCTTGTCTAAAAACAAGTGGGTGGTCATAACCTTTTCCGACAAGTACGTTTTGCGGATAAGATGAATTCAGCCCAGAACTCAACCTTCTGCCATACTTAAAATCAAAGGGGGTATTTTTAGAATCAATCAACTTACCAGTAGGGATAAGATCGTCTCTCAACTCTAAAAATCGATCACTATCTACCTTAAGAATGTGTTCCGAACAATCTCTTTTTATATTCCCACTTAAATTAAAATACGAGTGATTCGTTAAGTTGACTAACGTTTTTTGATCAGTTTTACTTTCGTAAGAAATATCGAGTTCATTTTTATTATTTAGAATGTACGTAACAGTGGTGTCTAGATTGCCAGGATAGCCTTCTTCACCGTCAGGGCTATGATAAAAAAACTTCAGCCCGACAGCATTTTCTTTCTCAATAATTTCAGTTTTCCAAATCACAGAGTTAAAACCCTTCTTGCCTCCGTGCAGATGATTGGGGTAGTTATTGTCTGCAAGCTGATATTCTTTCCCGTCCAATTCGAAACTTGCACCGCCAATTCTTCCGGCAACCCGGCCGCAAACTGCACCGAAATAAGGTGACCATTCTGTGTAATCTTCGAAGTTATCAAAACCAAGTACTACATTTTCAAAGTTTCCATGGCGGTCAGGGACGATGATTTTCGTAATGACACAACCAAAATTCAGACAAGAGACCTCCATGCCATAATCGTTGACTAAAGTATATTCTGTAACGGACTCTCCCTCGTAACTGCCGAATATTCTATCTAATATTTTCATCGATATCACTCCATATTTTTCAGAAAGTAGTTAATTACAGTTTCCCCTTACACTAAAATCCCAAAATTCGATTCATTTTTTTATAAAGAAGTGATAAAACGCTGGAATCCTGCGTTCCCTGCCTCATCCCGCTTAAACACACCTGCGTCTTCCAAGACTCTTAAGAATTTCTTTCCTACTTCTTCTCTCACAAGGCGTTCGACATTCGCTTCATTAGCAATATCTTGATAGCGTGCTTTTAGCGCTTCTGCCCAGGTTAAATGGTAATCTGCTACATCTGATGCTTTACTTAGGATGTAATTTTCTACTTCTCCGAGTTCAGCCTTTAATCGTGCAGGTAAAACAGCCAGCCCCATTACTTCAATTAGGCCGATATTTTCCTTTTTAATATGATGGACATCGGCATGTGGGTGGAAAATACCCAGCGGATGCTCCTCACTTGTTCGATTATTACGAAGCACCAAGTCCAGTTCAAAAACACCTCCATTTTTCCGGGCAATCGGGGTCACTGTATTATGCGGCGTCTCTCCGGTCCTCGCCAAAATTTCAAGCGTCGCATCACTGTAATTTTTCCATTGCTCAAAAATATGTGAACCCGCTTCAACAAGCGCGCTTATTGAAGCAGAACGGAGGCGAATAACTGACATCGGCCATTTAACCACGGAACAATCTACGTCTGGATAACCAGCCATATTAAATGTCCAGTCATCATCGGCTTTCGCCATCGCAAATTGATAATTCCCACCTTGATAATGATCATGGGTTAAAATCGAACCGCCGACAATTGGCAGGTCCGCATTTGAGCCCACAAAGTAATGCGGAAATTGTTCAACAAAGCTCAATAACCGTAAAAAAGACGAGGCACTAACGACCATATCGGTATGTTTTTCTGATAGGACAATACAATGCTCATTGTAATACACATACGGTGAATATTGGAAGTACCACGGCTGATCTAATAGATTGATGCGAATCATTCGGTGATTGGAGCGGGCCGGGTGACCGACTCTGCCTGCGTATCCCTCATTTTCAACACAGAGCAGACATTTCGGATAATCCGTTTTTTGCACTGACAGCTCGAGTGCGATACTTCTAGGATCCTTTTCAGGCTTTGATAAATTAATCGTAATATCAAGTTCACCATATTCTGTGGCGGTTTTATACTCGATATTGTTACGAATACGCTTCATTTGAATGTAATTGTTATTTTTACTTAACTCATAAAAATACTCGGTTGCTTCCTTTGGATCTTGCGTATATTTTTCATAAAACACTTGATTGATAGTGGATGGGCGTGCAGTAAAACAGTTCATTATTTTACTTGAAAAAATCTCTTTTTCATCAAATAAATCTTCAATGACCCCTTGATTGCAGGCATAGTCCACGATTAATTCAAGTAAATCTGGGATTTCAAAGTGATTGCTCTCCGCTAGTTCCTCTTCCTTAAACTCAGTTAGCTTAAGCAATGCCAAAATTTGATTGCGCGCATAGATTTCATCTTCCCGCTCGATTAATTGAGTGGTAATAGCTTGATTAATTAATTGTTGTATAAGTTTATAAATCATTATGATCCCCTCTATTTCTGATATCCATTAGGGTGATGCTGATGCCAGTTCCAGGCATTACTGATAATTTGTTGAATCGATGTTCTTGAAGGATTCCATCCCAACACCTTTTGTGCTTTTTCCGAAGAGGCAATTAACGTACTCGGGTCACCCGATCGACGCTCACCGATTCTCACAGGAATATCAATACCCGTCACTTCTTTAGCCGTCTCAACAATTTCTTTTACCGAGAATCCTTTGCTTGAGCCAAGATTGAAAACATTACTCTGACCGCCATTTTGTAAATAGCGGAGGGCTAATATGTGGGCATCAATTAAGTCCTCGACATGAATATAATCTCGGACACAAGTGCCATCTGCCGTATCATAATCCTCACCAAATATCGTCACTGCTGGTCTTTTCCCAATTGCTGCCTCCAGAACAACTGGAATCAGGTGAGTTTCCGGGTTATGGTCCTCCCCAATTTGTCCGTCACTTCTTGCTGATGCCACGTTAAAATAGCGAAGCGAAACATAGTTAAGGTCAAAAGCCTTTTCACACCAAGCCATCATTTTCTCCATAGCCAGTTTGGTTTCACCATACGTATTCGTTGGAACGGTTGCAGCCTCCTCTGTAATCGGGACAACTTTTTGCTCTCCATAAACCGCGGCGGTTGATGAAAAAACGATATGCTTAATGCCAAACTCTTTCATCATTTCAAGCACGATTTGTGTTCCGTAGACATTGTTATCAAAGTATTTTAACGGTTCAACCATCGACTCTCCGACAAGGGAATTCGCGGCGAAGTGCAAAATCGCTTCAATACTTTCTTTTTCAAAAACAGAACGCATAAACTCGCGGCTGCGGATATCTCCTCTATAAAAATTAGCCTTTGGATGAACTGCCTCCTCATGGCCCGTTTGCAAATTATCGATGACAACGACTGAATAACCTTGATCAAGTAACTGGTATACAGCGTGTGAACCGACATAGCCTGCACCGCCTAACACAAGAATACTCATTTAAATTGTCTCCTCCAGTCGAATTTCCTTCGCCCCATCACCAATGCTTGCTGCATAAAATTCTGCCTCGTAGCCAATCTTGTCCAGATAAGCAGCTCCTACGTTCTCAATAAAGTTATCAACTTCTCCATTTCTAACAATCGCAATTGCACAGCCGCCGAATCCTGCACCTGTCATGCGCGCACCAAGAACACCTGTCTGTTTCCATGCCGCTTCAACTAAAGTGTCCAATTCCACTCCTGTCACTTCATAATCATCTCTTAGTGATACATGTGATTGGTTAACTAATTGTCCAAATGCTTCTAGATTTCCTAATTTAAGCTCTTCAAGTGCCTTAATTGTTCTCATGTTTTCGTAAACAGCATGCTTGGCCCGTTTGCGAACTGTTTCATTGGTAATCAGATATTGATTTTCATCAAACTCCGCTTCCGATAATTGACCAAGTGCCTCAATTGGCAGCTTTTGCTGTAGCTGCGCAAGTGCCTCTTCACATTCTCCTCTTCTTTCGTTGTATTTCGAATCAGCTAATTCCCTGCGTTTGTTCGTATTCATGATTAATATTTTGTAATCTTCAAGGTGAATCGGTGCATACTCATATTTCAACGTTTGGCAATCTAGTAAGATACCTGCATCTTTCTTTCCCATGCCAATCGCAAACTGATCCATGATTCCGCTGTTCACGCCAATAAATTCATTTTCTACCCTCTTGCCTATCTTGATGAGATCAAAGCGCGGAATTTCTAAATTAAATAGGCCATTTACGAGCACCCCAGTTAAAAGTTCAATGGATGCTGACGAAGAAAGTCCTGCACCATTGGGTATATTCCCTTCAATTACGCAATCAAATCCGGCTGGAATTTCATATCCTGCCTCGAGAATATAACGGACCATCCCTTTTGGATAATTAGCCCAATTATGTTCCTTCTCATAGTCTAGTTCGCTTAAGTTAAATTCGATGATTCCTTTTTCAGGAAAGTTGGTAGAGCAGAGGCGAATCACTTTGTCTTCCCGCTTCCTTGCTACAGCGTAGGTACCATAGGTAATGGCACATGGAAACACATGACCTCCATTGTAATCTGTATGTTCGCCTATTAAATTAATCCTTCCAGGCGCAAAAAAGGCTTGCTTTGGCAATACGTGAAACATATCTAAAAATACTTTATTAAGTGTGATTACGTTCATTTTAAATTCCTCCAGCAGTCTTGGTCTTGTTAGTTACCTTTTTATTATTAACATAATTTTACTACCCATAGTAAAATCCTTCAAGTATTTTACTAAAATTTTTACTTAAATTTTACAAACAAACTATGAATAGAATCTTGCAGGAGGTATTTTTAACTTGGTATTTGTGTTAAAATTGGTAGGAATAAATAATACCTTTTTAAACAAATCCTTAAGGGTACTAATGATAATAAAGGCGTGATGTCATTTGAGTTTCGACCCCAAAACTGGAAGCTTCGAAAAAATGAAGTTACTTAATCAATCAACGGTTTTAAACATGATTCGATTAAAAGAGCCGATTTCACGAGCGGAAATTGCCAAATTAACAAAATTAACCCCGCCCACCATAAGTTCATTGGTTGCTGAGTTAATTGAGAAAAATCTTTTAATAGAGGAGCAATCAACAAGCGCAACGTCAGGCGGTAGAAAGCCAATTCTCCTCCGTATTAATTACTCCGCTTATTATATTATCGGAGTCTATGCCGCAGCGGAGGTTATACGCGTTATTCTTACCACGATGGACGGAAAGATTGTAACCGATTTCAGTAAAGATATTATTAAATTGCCAACTAAAACCGAATTTATGAATATGATGATCGAGTGCATTCATAATGTCCTTCAATCTAAACATTTCGAAAGAGAGTTAATCCTTGGAATTGGTATTGCCATGCATGGACTTGTTGATTCTGAACAAGGCTTGGCCATTTTTTCTCCACACTTACATTTGGAAAATATCCCTCTGAAGGAACGAATAGAAAAAGAATTTAATATCCCTGTTATTGTCGAGAATGATGTACGAGCATTAGCGATTGCTGAAAGCTGGTTTGGGCAAGGGAGAGGGGTTTCCGATTTTATCTGTCTTAGTGTGGGACGGGGGATTGGTTCTGGAATCTTTATAAATAGTGAAATTTATAAAAGCACGTTCTATACAGCAGGAGAAGTCGGACATACAATTTTAGATGTGAATGGTCCCCTATGCGAATGCGGTAATAATGGATGTTTAGAGGCCTATGCATCAGAAATTGCTATCTTAAAAAAGGCTAAGGAAGATATTAAACATCATCAGGATACCATTCTCACAGAATGGTTGAAAGAAGGCAGTACTGAACTCTCCTTAAATATGGTCTATACAGCTGCTAAGCAAGGGGACCCATTTGCTATAACACTCTTAGAAAAGGCTGGTCAATCCCTTGGACTAGCCGCAGCAAATATGATTAACATTCTAAAGCCTTCGAAAATAATCCTAGAAGGGAGTATTTTCAAGGTAGGAGATTTTGTTTTGTCTCAACTAAAAAAAAGAATAGAGAAATATACTTTTAAAAGTTCACATGAAGAAATTAAAGTGGTTTGTTCGGAATTAGGAAAAACTGGTATGGTATTGGGAGCTGTAACATTAGTTTTAAAGAAATTATTTAAAACATAAGGAACATAAAAAGAGTTGGATCATAAGATTCAACTCTTTTTTTGTTCAATTTGTAAATATGTATTTAGTAACGGAATAGTATCCCTGATCCTTTTCTAAAATGGCCGATGGGAAATGCGGATGATTGAGCGAGTCTGGAAGACCCTGTGTTTCTAAACATAAACCAAGGTATTTTCTGGAGTTGATACCTTGAATAGAAAAGTCATCAGCTAGTTGGTTACCCGTATAAAGAACCACGGCAGGCTGATTTGTTTCAATGATTAATCCTCTTCCGCTCTCATCATCAAACAGATAGATTTCCTTATTGTGATTATCCGTTAATAGAAATGGATGGTCATATCCATTTCCTGCAATTATATTTTGTCTGTCATTTGTGTCAGTTCCTTCAATAATCTTCCGGCCGGATCGAAAGTCAAATGATGTATTCTCTACAGGAAGAATCTCCCCTGTCGGTATCAATTCTTCATCCAACTCAAGGAATCGATTACTTTTTAGGGTCAACTTATGATTAAGAACGTCTCTTTTTAAATTGCCGCTTAAATTAAAATAAGAATGACTGGTAACATTAACCACCGTTTTTTGATCAGACACACCTTCATAGGATATTTGAAGCTCATTATCGTTATTTAAGGTATAGGATATTTTCATCTTTAAATTTCCAGGATACCCTTCTTCTCCATCCTTACTTAAATAAGTGAATACAAGGGTCAAAGAATCTTTTTCTTCTACTACCTCTGTATTCCAGATCACCTTATCGAAGCCTTTTATCCCGCCATGGAGGTGATTGCCATTGTTATTTTTTGCGAGATGGTACGTGGTACCTTCTAAGGTAAATTCCGCATTAGCAATTCTGCCCGCATGCCTGCCGACTACGGCGCCGAAATAGGGAGAATGCTGCTGATATTCTTCGATTGTATCAAAGCCTAAAACGACATTTTCAAGGGTTCCGTTACGATCAGGAACGACAATCCTGGTAATCGTGCAGCCATAATCGATGGTACTTACTTCCATGCCCTGATCATTAATCATCGTAAAAGTTGTTATTGTCTGTCCATCAAGTTCTGCAAATTTTTCTTGTATCAAATTCATAAATATAACTCCCTCCGGTCTACAGTTATATAAGAAAACTCGCCGACTGGCGAGCCCTCTTGAAATAATATGGCTGTGTTAAACTTGTCTGTTGACTTCTGTTCCAGGCACTTCGCTTCATAGCCAATTTTATAAAAGCAAGCAGAATAACCTAACTTAAGATTTTACAATATTGGAATGCCACATATCATTTATTTCTTTTATTTTTGCTAATTCACATTTTGGTTTTCTGTTATAAGATACTAATCCGTTGATTTCCTGCTCTACGTCTGTTAACTGTGTGTAACAATAGCCATGTAGACCCTTTGAAGCATAGACCGCTTCCATTACTCTGCGATAATCTGCAATAAACTCTTCCTCATCCTTTACAGATGTATAGCCCCAGCCACTGTCTTCACCGACCTTGAATCCTATTCCTCCGAATTCTGTTAACAAGATAGGTTCACCTTTATGTTCAAATCCATCTGCATAAATTCCTCGGCCAGCTGGTTTTGAGCTTAAGAGATTTTCTTTTGTGAGTAAGGATTCTTTAAAGTTTTCATATTTTACCTTTTCATCGCTGGATCCATGATTATAATTGTGAATCGCACAGATATCGGTTTCTGTAAGCTCCCAGCCATCATTTGAGATGACTAATCGTGTTGTATCTAATGAATGAATAAGGTGGTACATCGCTAAAGAGTGGTGCTGCTGTTGTTTGTTCGCTTTAATAAAAGGCACTCCCCAGCTTTCATTGACAGGCACCCAGGCGACGATGGACGGATGATTATAATCCCGTTCAATGATTTCAATCCACTCTTTGGTTAATCGAGATGCAGCGTCCTCACTATAGGACGGGAAGGCTGCACATTCCCCCCATACCAAGAATCCTAATTTGTCTGCCCAGTAAAGGAAGCGAGGATCCTCCACTTTTTGATGCTTTCTGCAGCCATTAAAGCCCATTTCTAAGGCTATTTCAATATCCCTTTTTAAAGCCTCATCCGTAGGAGCGGTTAACAACCCTTCCGGCCAGTAGCCCTGATCAAGAACTAATTTTTGATAATAAGGCTTGTTATTTAAATAAACCATGCCATTTTCAATATGGACCTTTCTCATACCAAAATAGGATTCTATCTCATCTAAAATCGCCTGATTATCCCCATCTTTTAATGTGAATTTGATATCAAATAAATTAGGATTTTCTGGTGACCAGTTCCATCCAGTATGGTGGAAGGCAGTTCTGAAGATTTGGCGATTATATAAATTAACCGAACGCTTATTATACGGTTCAAATACCTCAATCGTATCCTTTGCTACCTTTTCACCCTGAAAACTAATTTCGATGTCTGCTTGTTTGTTAATACATTCACCAGAGACCTCAAATTCTACAATTATATCTCCACGGTCAATATCGGGTGTTAATCTTAATTTTGAAACATGTGTAGGGCTAACCGGTTCAAGCCATACACTTTGCCATATCCCCGTCGTTCTCGTGTACCAGATGGAATCCGATTGTTCAATCCAGAATTGCTTTCCTCTGGGAATCGTTTCATCTGTGGATGGATCTTCGACTCTGACAACCACCTTTTCATTGCCCCAAGTTAAATGATCAGTAATATCGAACGAAAAGGAAACATTGCCGCCTTCATGGAAACCAACATACTCCCCATTTACATAAATCCATGCACGGTAATCTACTGCCCCAAAATGCAGGATGATCCGCTGATTATTCCAATCCTTAGATACAGTGAATTCTCGGGAATACCATACAAAGTCATGGAATGATGGATCATTAATACCGCTTAGTTCTGTCTGATACGCAAAGGGAACATTAATTTTCCGATCAAAAGTGCCCCCATTTTGAAACCACTTTTCCTTTAAACCAACATTATTATCATCAAAAGCGAAGTCCCATTCGCCATTTAAATTAACCCAATCTTTTCTGACCAATTGCGGTCTTGGATACTCATTACGAGGTATTGACATGTTGTTCTCCATCCTTCCTGAAAAAATAATCCTATTTAATACCCGATTGATTCACGCCTTTAATAAAGGAACGTTGACCAATGATAAACAATAATACAGCAGGTATGGTTGCAATCGATGTCAAAGCCATTAACCTGCCCGGTGATGAAACAAAGCTTCCCTGCTGCATGATGGCAATACCTGTTGTAATAGTTCTCATTTCTGGAGAATTTGTCGTTACAAGAGGCCATAAGAAATCATTATATATACCCATAAATGTAAAAATAGCTAATGTCCAAATAACAGGTCGTGCTGATGGCAGAACGATTTTTACAAAAACTTGCCATTTATTTGCACCATCTAGAAATGCTGCTTCTTCCAGTTCTTTTGGAAAGCTGCGAAAATATTGATATAGAAGAAAGACACCAAATGCATTTGAAGAATATGGAAGAATCAATACTGCATAAGTATCTAATAGACCAAACTTATTAAACTCCATATATAGTGGTAAAAACGTAATTACCCAAGGAATCGTCATCGACCCAATAAAGATGCTAATTAACAATTTTTTAAATGGGACATCCAAACGAGCTAGACCATATGCTGCAAGTGTGTCAACAACTAGAACAATTAATGTCCCAATAATCCCAACAAAAAGGGAGTTGCTCATCCATTGTAGGACTGGAGTATCTGAATTTCCTGCTAGGCTATACTGATAATTTTCAAGAGTAAAGACTTTCGGAATCCACTTTAGCCCTGCTGTGAAGGCTTCCTGATCCGTTTTAAAAGAAGTAGCCAGCATCCATAAAATTGGAACGATAAAAATCAGGCCAACAATAATCGCAAGAATAACTATGAAAACTTTAAATGGTGTTTTTTGCACGCTGACCTACTCCTTTCGATTAGTGATTCGGAATTGCAAGATTGAGATAACGATCATAATCAAAGCCATAAGTAATGACATGGCAGCTGCATTCCCTAATTGACGCTGCTTAAAGGCTTCATCAACAATATTCATTAATAAAACCTTTGTTGAAGTCCCTGGACCTCCGCGTGTCATTAAATAAGGCTGCCCGTAAATATTAAATGAGGCAATCGTTGATGTAATAACAACAAATAGCATTGTAGGTTTAATACTAGGGATCGTGATATGAATAAACTGCTGCCAGCGGTTGGCGCCATCAAGAGAACCGGCTTCATATAGTTCTTCAGAAACATCATTTAGTGCGTTGATAAAAATAACCATGTTAAAACCAATTGTCCACCATAAAGTCGCGATAGCAAGTGAAATCCAGGCCCAAGGCATGTCTGTTAACCATGGAATTAATGGCAGATTCATCTTTTGTAAATATTGATTAATTAACCCGCTGTTTGTATCTAGGATCCATAACCAAATAATTGCAACCACTGAAACAGAAACAGAATAGGGAATAAAGTAAACTGTACGAAAAAAACCTTTGAATTTACCAGGTAGTGCATTTACTAACAATGCTAAACCTAATCCAACCACAACCAATAAAGGAACACTATATACAACGAATTGGAAGGTGTTTTTAAGACCCTCGAAAAACAGTTCATTAAGATAAGAATCAGTGTCAAAGATCTTTGCATAGTTCTTAAATCCTACAAATTCATGGACAGGGTTTAATAGATCCCAGTTATGCAAACTTATCCATGCCCCATATCCAATTGGAATTAAAAGAAAAATAACAAATAAAATCAAGTAAGGGAGTACAAAAAGACTTGAAGTCAATTGTGATTTCCAGCTTGTACTTCTCATTTACCTTCCTCCTTTCGGTTTCCTACTAGTGGAAAAACAAGAGACGAACGGGTTTCAACCTCCGTCCGCCTCCTTTAATGATTACTTATTCAAAACTTGTTCCGCCTTTTTATTGGCATCATCTAATGCTTTTTGCGGATCCTTCTTGCCTAAAAGAGCAAGGTTCACTTCAGCCCATAGCGGGTCAGACAATTGACCCCAGTTGGCAACGGCAGGAGCAAACTTAGCATATTTAAATTCTGAAGCTACGATTGGCTGTTGCTTCATCTTTTTAAATTCTTCACTTTGTTCATAAATTGCCTTTGAAGCAGGTGCTTGTCCTGATTTAGCCCACTCCATTGTGTTTCCAGCAACATATTTTAAGAAATCAGTAATACCATCTAATTTTTTTGAATCTGTAACAGTAGCAGGTACCACGAAATTGTGCCCATTTGCATAAACTGCTTGTTGTTTTGTTCCTAATTGCGGCACTGGAGCAACTCCATAGTTAATTCCGGCTTTATCCCATTGTTCCATCATCCATGGACCATTTAAATGCATCGCGTTTTTACCTTGTAAGAATAATGTTACTTCACCATCTTGTTGAACATTTTCAGGTGACACCTTTTCTTTATGAATCAAATCACGATAGAACGTTAACGCTTCAACCGCTTCTGGGCTATTGTAGTTTGGCTTACCATCTTTCATTAATTCGCCGCCATTTTGGAATAAAATAGTTGGGAAAATGAATTGGTTTGGCCAAAGAGTTGGTACTACAAAACCATATTGATTCTTACTAGAATCTGTTAGTTTTTTAGCAGCGGCTAGGAACTCCTCACGATTTGTCGGTGCCTTTTCTGGATCTAAACCGGCCGCTTTAAATAAATCTTTATTATAGTACATAATTAATGGATGAATATCTAAAGGAATGGTATAGTGCTTACCGCCAATATCGCCGGCCTTCCAAGCAGTTTCAGCATAATCTTCTGCTTTAACGCCTGCTTTTTCGACAGTATCAGTTAAATCCTTTAATAAATTCTTATCTGCATAATTTTTCAGCTGATCAGTATGCATAATTAATAAATCTGGAGCATTTTTTTGTCCAGAAAAAGCAAGGTCAACCGTCTTATAATAGTCAGACTGGGGAACAACTTGGAAATCTACTTGATACTTAGATTGTGACTTATTGTAGTTTTCAACAATCGTCTTCATACGCGGACCATCTGCGCCAGAGAATGGCGCCCAATAAGTAATTTTCTCCCCATTTCCGCCTTCTGAAGTATCTTTGTCCTTCGCACTTGAGCATCCCGCTAAAGATCCGAGAGCTAGCGCAGCAGTTAAAGCTATACCAAGCCATTTCTTTTTCTTAGCCATTTTTATCCCCCTTATTTAGGTAAAAATTTTTGTCTTCTTCTAGCATGAGGAAATATTTATAAACTATTCGTTCCCCATTAGTTAATTAAATTAATTTACTTTCTGGTATTATCATAATCTTGGAAGCGCTTTTTGTCAAAACATATTTATTATTTTGTGAATAAAATTAAAATGGCCTCGGTACAGTCCGAGGCCATCTAGTAATTCACCCTGTTAAATTTATTTATCGTCTGTACTTTTTAAATAAAAGACTTGTGATTGGAAGTCTCCCCCGCGTTCAAAATTGCCGCCATTGACACCATTAAACTCTGTGGGAAGCTGCAATCCCACAGACATTAGCTCATCACCATAATAAGTTCTCTCGATCCCGGCAATCCTGTAGTCTTTTGACACGTCTAATCCACTAAGTCGCAGCATTTGCTGTTTCTTAGGATTCGGAGTCGCTAATACTTTATACCAGCCAACTAATGCCTCCGACTGATCTTGGCTTACCACCATCCATGCCGTTTCGTTATTTGAAAATGGATTCAACAAGCGATAAAATTGACCATCACGAATCAACTGTCGATGCGCTTTATAGAAGGCAACCTGTTGTTTAATTTCTTCACGTTCTTCTTCGGTCAATTTGAGTGGGTCCAATTCATATCCAAATGTTCCAAAGTAGGCCGTGTTTGCCCTTGTTTGTAATGGTGTGGACCGTAATGTCTGATGATTCGGAACATCCGAAACATGAGATCCCATACTATAAACCGGATAGGCAAAGGATGTACCATACTGGATTTTAAGCCTTTCAATCGCATCTGTATCATCACTCGTCCAAGCCTGCGGTGCATAATACAACATCCCAGGGTCAAACCGTCCGCCCCCCCCCGCACACGATTCAAACAACACTTGTGGGAACTCGCTTGTTAATCGCTCATAGAGATTATAAACTCCTAAAATATAACGGTGGAAAAATTCACCCTGCTGATGAACGGGTAGGTTATTCGAAAAAGCTTCGGTGATGTTTCGATTCATATCCCATTTAATATAGGCCAGCTTTGTTTGTTTAATAATCGTGGACATTTTATCATATAAATAATCCACGATTTCCTGTCTTGAAAAATCTAGGACCAGCTGATTACGTCCCAATGTATAGTGCTGACCTGGGATACCTACGGCCCAATCTGGATGCTCGTTAAATAATTCACTATTCGGACTGATCATTTCTGGTTCAAACCAAAGTCCAAACTTCATTCCGGTCTCATTAATTTTCTTTGCTAGGCTCTCCAGTCCATTGGGAAGCTTATTTAAGTCAACATGCCAATCACCAAGGGAGGAGGTATCATCGTTCCGTTTTCCAAACCAGCCGTCATCAAGGACAAGCAATTCTATTCCTAGTTCACTTGCAGATTTAGCAATATTCACTAGTTTTTCCTCATCGAAATCAAAGTAAGTGGCTTCCCAGTTATTAATTAGAATGGGACGTACGGCCTTCTTCCATTGACCTTGAATCAAATGCTCACGGTAAAGAGAATGGAAAGCCTGACTCATCCCGTTTAATCCGTGATCAGAATAAACCATGATGACTTCTGGGGTTTGAAATGAAGCTTGCGGTCTTAAATTCCACTTGAAGCCAAACGGATGAATCCCAACCGTAAGTCTTGCCATATCGTAATGGTCGACTTCTACTTGCATCAAGAAATTACTGCTATAGATAAAATTAAAGCCATATACTTCCCCTGTATGTTCCGTTGCTTCTGGCCGCCTTAGTGCCAAGAACGGATTATGGTGGTGAGAACTGGCCCCGCGCAGACTGGAAATAGACTGAATGCCTGTTTCAAGTCTTCTTTCCTTTAGATGCCGTTCCCTTGACCATGTCCCCGCTAAATGGGTAAATACAAAATCTTTATCCGGAAGGTCGAGCGATGCTCCCATGAATCGATCAATAACCAGCTCTTCGGCACCCGCATTTCTTATCGAAGCACTTCTCGTGATGACAGGTTTGTCACGGAAAATAGTATAATTTAACTGCAATTCCGCTTGCAGGAACTCATCTTTTAAGAAAATTTGAAGTGTACTTGCATCTTGATTGTCCTCTGTATAAGTTGCTGGGAGACCTTCAATACGAGGTTTTCCTTCAAGGATCTGATACGATTCATATGTGAAATTTGGAATATGATTTGCTGTGGTTTTACTAACGCTGATTGCTGGTTCGCGAAAATCCGAATTTCCGTAGGCAGGGAATTCCTGACGCAGCGTCTCTAATCCAAATGCTGGGTCGGCAGCATATACATGCGTGGTTGCTCCTGTTGGAATATCATACACTTGCAGATGGGAAAAATCGTCTCTGTGGCGTAACGCCCTACCGTAGTAAAGATGGCCTAATTGCCCATTTTTCATGACGTGAAAAATATAACTTACTTGGCCATTTGTTAAATGAAACTGCTTGTCCTCTTGATTCACATGAATAAGCATCGCTTTCTCCTTCAACATTTTGACTTCTTATCTGATTTTATGGAAAAGAGCCTGTAATCTCAGGCTCTTTCCCTTGTAGTGCTAAATATTGATTAGATTCTATTGATCACAAACTCGAATTCCATGTCTTTGTCAGCATGGATCAGATGTTCATCATGCACTGGTGCACCCCAGCTGTCGTCCCCGCCGACGCCCATCTGCTTGCCTGCGACCGTAACAACGGTGTAATGAACATTTGGCAACTCATATTGATGTTGAGCATTCTCAAGTTCAAAGGCGGTGTATGGGGAAAAATTGCACTCTAATGGTTCAGCCGCTGCTGATATTCTGATCCCCTGTCCCTGCTTATTCGTTACATTAACCCGGCGGACCCCTGTTCGGTTGCCCGACTCTTGCGGCATCACGTATCCGGATAAATTATCTGATACTTTGTTCTTAAAAATACCCAGTCTTGCCCCCATAGCACGGTCCGAATAATTTTCTTCCGGTCCCATCGCATACCATTCTAATTGGTCATAATCGGCAGGAACCTTAAAGGAAAGGGCAAAAATCGGCAGTTGCGGAAGATTTTCTGCCCCATGATAAACTGACTTCACTCGGACACTGCCATCGGCAAGAACGGTATAACTTACTTTCACATCTACTTCTGCACTTATTGCTAGTTTATAAGTAAACGCGATCGATACCTGACCTTTCCCTTCTTCGACCTCTATCCCCGCACATTTGCGTGTTAGACTAGCCGCATACCAAAGACCCGAATGAAACCCTTGTGAATAACCGCGGTCATTATCTGTGGTCGCGCGCCAGAATAACGGGGCCGGTGGAAGAGCAATCATTTCTTTCCCCGCATAGTTAAGCGAGACAAGACTGCCCACTTGCTTAGAGAAGATGATGGTAAAGTCACGGCCGTGAACACCGATATTAACGTCGCCAGTGACAACCCTTAATTCCCCGTTTACCTGAACCGGTTCCTCAGAAGATTCCACCTGATACACAAATTGTCCAAACGCGACCTCATAGCCTGCGTCCGCCCAAAGCTTATTTTCCTTCAGCCTAAAAGCAGTTTGAATACAATACTCGCCAGCAGCGCTTGTGTTTTCGGCCGGTAAGTTAAATTCCACGCGCCCTTCACTCTGAGGTGCCACCATCACTTCAAGTTGATTTCGATACACTTCCTTACCTTCATGGTAGAGAACATATTCCAAATGATAATCGGACGTATCTTCGAAAAGACCTTCATTGTGAATGGTCACTCCGGATTGATCCGGTACCAATTTGATGTTTTGATATAAATACTTTACTTCCTGCATCTTCGGTGAAAGTTCCCGATTGGCGTACACAATCCCATTGGTACAGAAACCGTAATCAGTAGGACGGTCATCAAAATCGCCGCCGTAGGCTAAGAATTCTTTTCCATAACGGTCTTTTTTGATAATGGATTGATCAATATAATCCCAGATAAAACCGCCTTGATACATTGGATACTTCTTCTCTAAATCTGTATATTTGTACATTCCGCCAAGTGAATTTCCCATGGCATGCATATACTCACAGCTAATGTATGGCTTCTCGGGATTTGCATTCAAATACTCCTCAATATCAGCCGGCTTGGCATACATGCGGCTCTCCATATCACTAGTATCATTATATTCGCGGGCATGAAATACACCTTCGTAATGAACCAAGCGGCTTGGGTCCACTCTTTTGAAATATTTAGACACGTTAAGAATGACTTCACCTGCATAGGATTCATTCCCACACGACCATATCAGGATGGACGGATGATTTTTATCCCGTTCAACCATAGAAACAGCCCGATCCATTACAATATTCTCCCATTCCGGCTTATTCCCGGGAATGTTCCAGGACGGCTCGACTGCCCCCATCTTTTGCCATGATCCGTGCGTTTCCAGGTTCATTTCATCGATAACATAGACACCGTATTCGTCACATAAATCGTACCAATAACTCTGATTCGGATAATGAGACGTCCGGACTGCATTAATGTTATTTTGTTTCAGTGTTTTAATGTCCCAGAGCATGTCTTCCTTCGTAATCGCACGGCCGGTCCGGCAATTAAATTCATGGCGATTTACGCCCTTGAATACAATCCGTTCACCGTTAAGGTGCATAATTTTATCGATAAGTTCAAATCTACGGAAGCCCACTTTCTGTGGAATCACTTCTACTAAATTGCCTTTTTCGTTATAAACCTGTATATAAAGCTTGTATAAATTCGGTCTTTCTGCGCTCCATAATTTTGGACCCTCAACATCCATTGCTGTTGACCATTTTCCGTCACCAGATTCAATCGTACAAGTAGATACTAGGCTGCCTTCTCGATCGTACAACTCTGTTACAATTTTTGAAGGTGAAGAGCTGCCAGACAAGAGCTTGAGGTCTACTTTAAGCGTCCCTTTCGTAAAAGCTGCATTCAATTCTGCACGAACATCTGCATCAAAAACATGAATCTCTGGTACAGTATAGAGATAGACATCACGGAAAATTCCTGAAAAACGCCAGAAATCTTGATCTTCCAGCCAGCTTCCTGTGCTTCGCTGGTAAACCTCGACCGCTAATTTATTTTCACCTTCTGTTAGAAATGAGGTAAGATCAAACTCAGCTGGCGTGAAGGAGTCCTCACTATAGCCGACGAACTTCCCGTTTAGCCACACATAAAACGCTGATTCTACTCCCTGAAAAGAAATGTACACCGGCTTATTGGTCATGTTTTCTGGTACAGTAAACATCTTCACATAACTGCCCACCGGATTATGGTCTTGTGGAATTTCTGGCGGACGAATCTCGTTTAGGCCGTCCCATGGGTACATGGTATTCACATATTGAGGTTTTCCATACCCCTGAAGCTGGATATGCCCAGGAACGGTGATGTCCCCCCAGCCAGCACAATTAAAGTTCTCCTGGTAAAAATTCTCCGGACGATTGTTCGGATTAACGCTATAGCTAAATTTCCAATTTCCGTTTAGGTCATGGCGCAAAGCCATTGGACCTTCAAGTTTTGCTTGTTCCAGCGTTTCGTAATATATGTGATCGGAATGTGCAGGCAGTCGATTCACAGCAAACACATTCACATCCGTAAGCCAATCTAGTTTTGGAATTGTTGACATCATGATCACTCATTTCTATTTCTATTTTTCCAAGTACCTACTATTTAACAGATCCCATCATACCGGCAACGAAATGCTTTTGCATGATAAAGAAGATTAGTGCTGCTGGTAAGGTTGCTATTACAATTGCTGTCATAATCATTCCAAAGTCAGGTGAGTAGCTTGAACCTAAGTTTGAAATTAATAGTGGGATCGTCTGGTTTTCAGGTGACTGCAATACAACCAGCGGCCATAAATAACTGTTCCAGCTTGCCATAAAGGTTATGATCGCCGCAGCTGCGTAAGTGGTTTTCATGGTAGGAACATAAATCTTAAAGAAACATCCTAATTCCGAGAGGCCATCAATTCTTCCAGCTTCAAGAATTTCTTTTGGAAACATTTTCGTGCTTTGTCTAAAGAAAAAGATCAGGTAGGCGGTTGTAACGGTCGGCAAAATGACAGCTGCGATTGTATCAATCCCAATGATCGAGAAGGATTGTGAGATGGAAGCAAACATTCTAAAGAGCGGTACCATCAAAGCCGCAAAAGGAATCATCATTGAAACTAGTAATATATTAAACACAAAATCCTTTGATTTACTTTTATAAATTTCAAATCCATATCCCGCCAAAGATGCAACCAGCATCGCAAGGATGGTTGTTAATACCGAGATTTTAGTTGAATTGATTAATGCAGGCACAAGATCAACAGTGTCCAGAAGATTGCGAAGGTTCTCCATAAAGTGACTGCCGGGAAGCATCCTTCCTTGCGTTACATCAACAGACTTGTTTGTCGAGCTTACAATCATCCATAAAAATGGAAACACAGAGACAATCGCTGCGATGGCTAGAACGGTATAACTGAATGTATTTTTTAGCTTACTCATTTTTATCACCTGCCGCTTTAAACTGAATGATCGAGAAGATAACAATCATAATTACGATTGCATAAGAGACGGTGGCTGCATACCCAAAGTCCGGAGTATATTTAAACGATAAGTTATAGATATACTGAGAAATAGTCATTGTTGCATTACCCGGACCACCCTTAGTAATATTCATGACCTCGTCAAATAACTGCAGTGTACCAATTGTTGAAGTGATTGATGTAAATAGAATAATCGGCTTCAACATTGGAATGGTTATTTTGAAAAACTGTTGAACTGGCGAAGCGCCATCGATTCTAGCTGCTTCATAGATGGACTCATCAACGTTTTGAAGAGCAGATAAATAGAAAATCATGTTGTAACCGGTCCAACGCCAAGTAATCGCCACAATAATCGCGATTTTCGCCCAAAAAGGATCGGTAAGCCATTGGATGGGTTCTGAAATGATTGCAACTTTCATTAACATCATATTAATAATTCCATCTTGTCCAAACAAATATTTAAAGATGACCGAATAGGCAACAAGTGAGGTTACACATGGTAAGAAGATGGCTGTACGAAAAAAGCCCTTAAACTTTAACGCTTTATTATTTAGTAGAACCGAAAGAAATAAAGCTAGTAAAATCATAACCGGTACTTGAATGATTAGATAAATGACTGTATTTTTTACCGTGGTTAGGAATGTTGGGTCTTTAAATAACCGCGTATAATTATCGATACCTGTAAAGGTTAGATTTGCACCAACACCTGTTTGAAAGGATAAAATAAGAGCCTGAATCATTGGGTAGAAGTAAAATAAAAGAATCATTACGGCAGCGATAATAACAAATGACCAGCCAATGATATTATTTTTCAGCCGAGTTTTGCGGCCGCCGGAATTTGATTTTAGAAAGGCTTGAGTGTGGTTTTCTTTCGCTGTTATCAATTCTAGTCAACTCCTTACATTGTGAGTTTAAGAAAAGAAAACGCCTCAGAAAGTCGCCTGATGGATCAGTTAGCTCCAATACATGAATGGCAGAGCCGGCGAAATTCTAAGGCATAATCTCTTTAAAAGTAGATTGTTACTTGTTGTGTTATTTAATTTGTTCTTCTGCTTGCTTTTGAGCATCCTCTAATACTTTATCTAGATCTTTACCTTTAAGGTAATCTTGCATTCCAACAGCTAAAATGTCTTCAATGGCATATGTGTGCATACCATAGTTAACTTGAGGAATTTTCTCTGTCCAAGCAGCAAAGTCAGAAACTACTTTTTGTCCTCCGAAGAAATCATCCGCAGCTTTATAAGCTTCGCCTTCAGCAGCTGGCTTGTAAGTACCAATAGCGCCCATTTCTTTATTTAATGTCTGATAAAAATCAGCATTGGATCCAAATGTTTTTCCTAAGAAGTCCGCAGCCTTTTCTTTACCATCGATGTTTAACACGTACCAAGAGCTGCCGCCTAGGTTAGAAGCGTTCACGGAAGTTGCAATGCCAGATTGTTTTGGCATCGGAAGAACCGCCCATTTGCCGGCTTGTGATGCTTCAGCCTTGATGGATGGAGTTATCCAGTTACCAGTTGGAACAGTTGCCACGTCACCGCTGTTAAATCCTGCAACGAATTGACCCCAGTCAGAAACCGGTTTTACTAAATCTGCGTCTAAAATCGCTTTATATGTTTGGAATGCTTCCTTTAAAGCTGCGTTGCCTGCTAAGTCAGGTGTAACGCCGTCGTTCTTTAAGTACCAAGAACCGCTTGTTTGAATCATCATACGAATAAGACCAAGGTCTTTTGGATCCTGTGTAAGCATTGCTTTCCCAGTTGCTTCTTTAACCTTCTTACCTACTTCAATGTATTTATTCCAGTCCATGTTTTGTAAATCTGCGACTTTGTATCCCGCTTTTTCCAAATAGTCAGTTCTTACATATAGTCCCGTTACACCTGTATCAAATGGAAGGCCATAATTTTTGCCATCCAAGCTGGTAGGGGCAATTTTATACTGTGCGAAATCATCCGCTTTAAAAGAACCCGTTAACTCATGGAACATATCTGGATACGCTTTAAGGAAGCTTTGCGCCCGATAATCTTCAATTAATACAATATTCGGCAATCCCTTTGTAGTCCCAGAACTTAAGCTGGTATTCAACTTTTGAATAATGTCATCTTGCGCATGTTCAATTACTTTAATGTTTACATCTGGATTCTCAGACTTATAAGCGTCTTTTGCTATATTCATTGCTTTAATGTTGAAATTTGGATCCCATGCCCAAACCGTTACTTCATTTGTATCTTTGCCTTTGTCGGAAGTCTCTTTATTTGATCCCGAAGAACAAGCAGTTAGCATCAGTATACTAACTAAAAAGAGTGCTAGTACTTTTTTCATTGATATTCCCCCAACATCCTATTTTATGTAAGCGTTATCTCACTTACAAATATAATGTTATCACCTAAAAGGACTAAATCGTTAGGACGATATTTTTATTGGATGGTAATATCTTTGTAACATGAACACGCTTCCATTTAATTCATTTGGATTATTTTTAGATTTTATGACTATTTTTACTTTATGGAAATCGGAAGCTCCAGTCGTACCTTTGTCCCTTCACCTAATTCGCTGGATATCGTGACCCCATACTGTTCCCCGTAAATAAGTTGGATCCGCTCATGAACATTCCGGACGCCAATTCCGGAAAACATTTGTTGTTTGCGCTTCGTATTAGGGAGTTTATTTTCAGAAGAAACCTCCATACCATCTCCATTATCAACAACTTCACAGATTAATACATTTTCCTCCTGCCAGACAAGAACATTGATGTACCCGCCAGGCTTATGATTGAAGCCGTGGAAGAATGAATTTTCCATAAAAGGCTGCAAAATCAGCTTAGGTACATGATACTCTATACAATCTGGCGCGATAAAATAGTTCACTTTAATCCGATTACCGTACCTTTTTTGATTAATTAGGACATAATTTTTTAAATTATCTACTTCTTGTCCAATCGTATTTGTCTCACTGACATTGCCAATTGTATTTTGAAGCAAAGAGATCAATGCATTAATGGTCGCTTCGGTTTCTTCTTTACTACCCTGCTGCACCATAAATTTTATGGAAGTCAGCGTATTGTACAAAAAATGTGGATTGATTTGCTGTTGCAGTGCTGCTAATTCCGCATTACGCTTCTGCTTTTGAGATTCTACCAGCTGGTCGACATACTGATGAAGCTCATCCAGCATGGAATTAAAGGCATTGCCAATTTTCATGGTTTCATAGGTGCCGCTTGCAGAGACATATTGATGGAAATTATGTTTTGAGGCATCTTCAATCTGCTTCACCAGACTCGATAATGAATTGGTCAATCTCCTTGTGGCGAGCAGGACAATGATTAATGCCACAAAGACAATTCCCATCGAAATGAGCACAATAGCTTTTTTATCAATTAGGTCTCCGACTGCTTTTTGCTTGTCAATGATATTAAACAAGTACATATCAAAAGAAGGAAGGTACTCCATTGAGATAATTTGATCCTTTCCCATAAAGGAATCAATAATATAACGGTCTGAGCTCTTTTCGATTTTAGTTGCATAGCTCAGAAAGCCCTTTGGTGCTTGTCCAATGAGCTTTGACAGATTGCTCGACACAATGACACCATGCTTGTCTACAACAAACACATTATTCCCGGGACCTGTATAGCTTGTGAAGAACCTTCTAAATTCACGTTCATCAAACGCAAAAAACATTGAACCATAAACCGTACCGTTGATTCGCTCCATTAGCACCTTTGATGCAACAATGAACTGGCGATTCGTTCCATCCTTCCGCATGTCCAATTGGTAGATCAGCTTCTTCGGCTGCTTAAACGTATTACTAGTAAGGACACTAGTCCTTAACTCTTCATCTGTTATTGGCCAGTACGTACGATCCGTTGCAAAGCTGAACCCGTTTCGGCCCATAACAAAAATGCTTTCCTCATAAGCATCTAAATTGGTTTCGATCCGCTTTAACTGTTGACCTGTATTAAAATAGGCATTTAACTTCTCTTTATTGCTAAATTCCTCCGACATCAGAACTTTTTTAATTGTAGTGCTTTGAAGGAGATTGTTCGATGCAAGAACGACTGAATAATTAAAGGATTCGAAGCTCTCCTTTACCTGATTCATTACTTTTGAGTTCGTCACGCTAAACTTTTTAATAAAAAATTGCTCCGACATCCGAATGGTTGTCCATGTAATCGTGATCGAAACTGTGATAATCATCAATACTGTAATGAAAAACATAACGATAAATAAACCGTTATGTTTAAAACGTTCGGGAATCAATCTCATAATTCACCATCTCTTATCTTAGTTTTTGCTGTCTTTTGTATTGGCTTGGAGACAATCCCTTGATTTTCTTAAAAACTTTACAGAAATAGCTATGATCCGAGTAACCTACCATTCCACTAATTTCGGAGATCGATTCCGTTCCCTCCATAAGCAGCTTCGTCGCTTCCTCAATCCGGATTCGATTTAGATATTCGATGAATCCTTCCCTGCTATGTGTTGAAAAATAGTTAGAAAGGTATGATGGATTAAAATGAAAATGCTTTGCCACGCCTGTTAAGGTAAGCGGCTCGGCATAGTGTTCTCCAATATACTCCATTAATTTTTTTATATTGATATCTTCCGGCTCGCTTTGCACCGAAAAAATGCATTTTTTCGCTTCTTCAATAAAATGATTCAATAATTCAACTGTAGCCGTTGCTGAAGGCGCTTCATCAATCGATCGAAAATAGGAATACTTCGCATTTTCCAAATCAGATACATCATATTTCATATTACTTAGGAGAATGGTAATGTTGAAAATAATGTTGCCAAAGAAAGCTTTATATTCAAGGACGTCCATCGTATAACAAGAAGACATGACTTGGATATGTTCTTGTAAATACTGAAAGGCTGAGTCAAAATGTTTTCGCTTTAACTCCTCGGTAAACCAATCCAAATTGAATTTTTCAGGTTTAGAAGGCAGGTTAGGGAGATCCTGCACCATTAACAATGGTTGATTGAAAAAATAAAAGCGATAATCAAACAATTTTATAAGACTTTCCTTGTACATGTTCCCTACTAATGAAAGGTCGGTAAACGCCTCCGTCAAAACAAGACTAATTCCCGGAATGTTCTGATCAAGTTGGCGGGCCATTTTAATGGCCTCGGGAAAATTCTCTATATTCATATTCATTAAGTATCCAATGATGTTTTCTTCCAAACTTAAGGGCTCGAGAACAGCTTGGCTTTTGTTATGCTGAAATGCCTCTTCGATTTCCCTTTTGATACTAGTTTTGAATTCTGTACTTTTTTTAGATTGATGGTGGTTTCTTAAATCTACTCCGATTAAACAAAAGTGGCTAAACGGAAAAGCCTGAGATACTAAATCTGGATTATAATTTACTTCATAACCTGAAATAAGTTTATCGATAATCTGCCCAATCGGGAGATTTCCTGTTAATCTTTGGTCCATTTTTTGAAAGGCAGGAATTCGATTAGCGGCCGTTTTCAGTGCCTTTAAAAGGCCTTCTGCATTAAGCTTCGGCTTTAATATATAATCAACAACACCGCTTTGAAAGGTGGAACGGACATAATCGAATTCGCCAAAACTGCTTAAAATAATGATTTCTTTATGAGGATATCTTTCCTTCACAATTCTGGTTAATTCCTCCCCATCCATGATGGGCATCACGATATCTGTAATGATAATATGCGGATCGGTAGCTTCGATTAATTCAAGGGCCTCTTGACCGTTCGAAGCCTCGCCAACAATCATAAAACCCTCTTGTTCCCAATTGATATAGTGCTTAATCCCTTGTCTGATTAACATTTCATCGTCTACAATAAGTGTTCGGCATAGTTCCCCGACTGTCAACGGAATCCCCCCAGAAGATGACCTGTACAATTCGATATTTCAATATTTTAATTATACTATAAACAAACTCAATCCCTTTTCATAAAAATTGAACCAATTAGTTGCACTTTAATTAAACGTTTGATTAGTTTTTTACAACAAAAAAAGATAGCCTAAACGGCTACCCAATTTACTCTACAAACTGAATATTCACTTCAGATTGGCTATTCAATTCCAGATCTTTCGGAATTCGCAAATAGAGAATGCTTTGACCCTCATAAAAACTAGATTGATGTTGAAATAACGAAGGCACACCCGTAAATTGGGTAACCGGAAAGATCTGATTAAAGATGGAGAAATTAAGTTTAGCCTTCTTTGAGTTGTGTAAAGTTAATAGATCCCCTGCTAATGTCAGACGGATTGGGTTTATCACCTTACTGATATCCATGTCATTTACACTTGATCTCGTTCTATAGTACACAGCTTCAATCTTATCATCATTCGTTTTCTTTCTTTCTACAAAAATCTGTGTCGCGAAAAACTCTTCAGTTCCAACTGATAGATTAAGTTTTGGCTCACGATACTCGAAATCCCATTTTTTCTCTATGAGGTTTCTATCGATTTTAGAAATTTTTCCTGCAACAGCTGCATCGAATAAAGTCTTCCCTTCTTTTTCTATGGCGTCGATAGGTGCTTTTTTTAAATCAGCCATACTTTTTCCGTTGATAAACGGAACCACAATTGTACAAATGAGTAATAGTGAGATATATCCTCCAAAAATCCTTCGGGCCCAAGAGCTGGAAACAGACTTCCCCTTGTTATTGACTGTCCTCCTTATACCTTTGGCTGTGAAGATGGAGATAATAACGAGAATAAATAAAATGGGTAATAGACTCCCTATATTCATCATGGTTATTGTTTAACCTCCAATCGGGTTGACAATACAAGGGCACTGGCAAAGACCAGCGTGCAACTAATAATGATTTTGGTCATAAATAATAGGATAGAAGATTCTGTAAAGATAAATCCGAAGAAGTTGCTCACGATCCTTGTATTCCCGCTAACCCCGCCAAGAAACAGGGCACCGAAAAATAACGCCGGCACTAGGACAACGAATACTTTATGAATCTGGACAAGCGTTCCGAGCAAATATCCGAGCGCACAAAATAGGAAAATATAAAGGCTTGTTGTGCAGATGCCTAATATAAATTCATTAAGTGAACCCGCTGCACTTGTACTAGCAACCATAAGTTGACGATCAAAGATATACATTATCACCTTCAGTAAATTGGGTGACAGCATGGCTGCCAGCCCGCCAATGATGCTTGCTGTCAGCAAAAACAGTATATTAGAAAGGTTATGGCTTAGTCGGTTAGTGACAAAGGTGAAGTCATCATTCCGATACGCTTTTGTCGTAATGATGTTCGCTATGATAAACCCCCATAGCATGGTGAAGAAAGCCACCAAATCAGCCGAATAATAATGAACCTCCACCTCAAGTGTTTCACTGCTTGATCCCGACATGCCCACGCCGTTTAGTGAAAAAAGGATTGCCAGCAGTTGGAGAAAAACAAGGTTCCAAAACACCTGAACATAGGCCTTCAGTTTATAGGAATATTGTTTTTTCACAATAGAAGTTAGACTAACCGTGGTTAAAGACATCATCAATTCCCCCTTCGGTTTTACTAGTTAGATAGACACACAAGTCACTAGCAGAAACTGGTGAAAGCTCAATCCCAGCGATACGAGCCCTCTGCACTTCTTGCTCAGAAAACTGATTCCTCACGACAACGTACGATTGGTCAAGACCGATGGACTTTGTGTGAATGATTTCTTTATCTACTGTCCATTCATTGAGGATAGCTGTCTTTCCTTGCGTTCCAATCGACCACTCCTTAAAGTCTTCTGACGGGAGATGAAGATGCTCTTTTCCTTCTTTAATTAAAAGGATATCTTCAAGTAAATCCTCAACTTCATTTAAATGATGGCTTGAAATAATATTAGAGCGTGGATAGGAGATATAGTCTTTGAGCATAGCACGATAAAAATCATTTCTGACTCCTGCATCCATCCCCGTGGTCGGTTCATCAAAAAATGTTAATGGGCACCGGGCAGACAATCCTAAGATGCTATTGAAGGTGCTTTTCATTCCCTTTGAGAGGTCTTGATAATAGTGTGATGGGTTAAAAGAGAAATAGTCAAAAAGACGATTAGCTAACTCTGAATTCCAATTTTCATAAAAGTTTGCCGCGACAACTAGGATTTCCTTAAGATTTAATGCTGCAGGCAGATTCATTTGGTCATGAATAAAGATAATGTTGGCCGAAACCATTAGATTATTAAATGGCTTTTCGGAGAACACCTTTATCTCGCCAGATGTCTCCTTTAGATGGCCTGCAATGATTTTTAGAAGTGTTGTTTTCCCTGATCCATTTCTTCCAATCAGACCGGTAATTTTATTTTCTTCGATACTAAATGACAGGTTATTTAATGCTTTATTTCTTCCGTACTTTTTGGTCAATCCATTGCATGTAATAACACTCATTTCTCTTCCCCCCTTAAGTCTGCCGCTTTAATCATTTCAATTAATTCTCCTTTACTTACGCTTAATCGTTCCGCTTCAAGAACAATTTCCTGAACTAACTTTTTTAACGTTTCATTCTTCCGTTTGGTCAGGATCATTTCTTTGGCAGCGCTGGTTACAAACATGCCCAAACCGCGTTTTTTATAAAGGATATTTTCATCCGCTAATATGTTGAGCCCTTTTGCAGCGGTCGCTGGATTAATATTAAAGATTTCTGCCAGTTGGTATTGAGAGTATATCTTTTGATCACTTTCAAAATTACCATTCAGAATCTCACGCTCAAGCCACTCCGATATCTGTAGATAAATCGGCTTGGTCCCATCCAAATTAAGATTCAAGCTATCACTCCTCTCCCAACATAGTGCATTAGTGTTGTAATGCAGTATATAATAATTGGAAATAAAAAACAATGGGCTAATTACCAATATTTTCATTTTGCGTCATCATTTGGTGTCAGGCACCATAAAAAGACATTTGTCAATGAGTGGTGCCTGACACCCTTTTCTGTTACTATTTTTGATAGTATTATATTTTCAGATTGTTCGATTTGAGTAGAGGATTGAGGGAAACTGCGTATGTTACGGAATAAGAATGTTTGGATTTTGTTGACAGGGGAATTTATCGCGGGGCTTGGTTTGTGGCTCGGTGTGATTGGTAATTTGGAATTTATGCAAGAGAAGCTCCCATCAGACTTCTTAAAATCGCTTCTTCTTGCTGCAGGCTTGCTTGCCGGGGTTGCGTTTGGCCCCTATGCAGGCAGACTTACCGACCAAGTAAGTAAGAAAACGGTTATGCTTCTGGCAGGATTTGTAAGGGCTGTCAGTGTTGTCTTCATGTTAATTGCGATTGCAACAGGTTCGATCTGGTGGATGGTTGTGTTTCTTGTCTTGCTGCAAATTTCTGCAGCATTTTATTTTCCAGCACTACAAGCAGCCCTGCCACTTATCGTGTCCGAAAAGGATTTGCTTCAACTAAATGGTATCCATATGAATGTTTCAACACTTTCCCGTATTATCGGCACAGCGGTAGCTGGAATTTTGTTGGTTATTCTGCCTTTATCGATGCTTTATGTTGGTTCTCTCGTAGCGTATATAGGTTTATTTATCCTAACTTGGTTCTTAAATATTGATGAATCAAAGGATCTTCTGATAGCAAAGAAAAGCCGCACTGAAAAAACAAACTTTAAAGACGTTTTTCCAATTATTAAAGGTCTGCCAATTGTCTTGATGACGCTTATCATGACTCTCATCCCGGTCCTCTTTCTTGGTGGATTTAACCTTGTGGTTATTAACATTAGTGAACTCCAAGACAGTTCAGCCATAAAAGGCTGGATTTACACAACAGAGGGAATCTCTTTCATGCTTGGCGCTTTTCTCATTAAGTTGATTAGTGGCCGGATATCCCCCTACATCATCTTATTTGCTTGTTCGTTTTTGATTGGGGGTTCCCAGCTGCTTCTCTATTTAGCTGATGTACCGGTATTATCTGTCGTGGCTTTTGCCTTTTTTGGATTTTCTGTCGGCTGTTTTTTCCCGACAGCTGCGACCATTTTTCAAACAAAGATACCAAAAGAGTTCCATGGCCGCTTTTTTTCATTTAGAAACATGCTAGACCGTGTTACCTTTCAGATTGTCCTGCTCATTAGCGGCTTTCTCCTAGACCTAATCGGCCTACAGCTTATGTGCGTACTGTTCGGCGGCATATCTATAATCATGACCACACTCTTTTATACCAGGCATAAATACCTTCAATCCCGCCCAGTCAAACAAAACACATAACAACAAACAGGCAACATCCGACATATTGGATGTTGCCTGCTTTATAGATGAGCGTCCTCCCTGAGAGTACAAATGTCCACGAGCGGTGCCTGACACCACTAATGACTCCATTAATGTAACACCACTAATGTAAAACCACTAATGATACCACTAATGACTCCACACTTATATCAGCCGTTTAAAAATGGGTGGTGGAATAGATGGGCTTTAGTTCTTTTTCGGGTTCTATGTATGCTTTCGCGCTATTGACGGCGGTGGGGCCTTCGGAGAATCCGCCCGCTATCAGGTGTAGTTTGTTTTGGTAGTTTGCGACGTCTCCAGCTGCAAAAATACCCTCGATATTGGTTTGCATCCTACTGTCCACCTTGATGTTTCCGTATTCGAATTCTAATCCCCATCCCTTGATAGGGCCTAGGTCAATACAGAAGCCATGATTGACGAGAACTTCGTCCACGTCAATGATCTGAGTGTTGTTTGTTTCAATATCCTTTACGGTAACACTCTCAATTCGACCGTCCTCCCCATGTAACGCATCCAAAACATGCGGTGTCAAGATGGTCGCAGTTGATTTCCGCAAGTTACTGATGTTTCTCTCAAGTCCAGAAAACTCATGCCTTCGATGCACCACGGTAATATGACGTGCAATCGGGAGCAGCTCGTTCGCCCAATCAACAGCCGAATTACCACCACCAGAAATAAGCACATGTTTGTCTTTGTAGTCATTGAGCTTTTCGACTGCATAACGCAGGTTACGTCCTTCATATTGATCAGCATGTTCTACGTCAAGTTTGGCACTTTTTAATGTACCGAATCCAGTCGCTAAGATAATAGACCTGGTATGGTGTTTCTCACCATTGTGACTTGTTAAGAGGAACGTCCCATCTGCTAACCTTTCTAACCCGACTACTTGTTGATTTAAAACAATTGTCGGATCAAAGGTTTGCGCCTGTTCTACTAGCTGTTTAATTAAGTTTTCTCCTGAAACAGCCGGTATCCCGCCAATATCGCGGATCACCTTTTCTGGATAGAAGTAGGAAACCTTTCCCCCTAAGTATGGGAGAAACTCAATTATTTTTGTTTCCATCTCTCTCATTCCACAATAAAAAGCGGTAAATAAGCCAACTGGGCCACCACCGATAATGGTAACATCGTATAATTTCATTTCATCCCCCATCCCATCTATCCCATTTCACTAGAAATTCATGATTTTTCGATTGTCTAACTCCGGCGCTTTTTCAATTAAATCATAGCAAAGACAGACTGGTTTCTTCGTCCGTGGATCTTTAACAATTTCAGCATCGATTTGAAAGACCATTTTTAATACATCAGGTGTCATGACTTCGTCTGCGGTTCCCTCTTTGATAATTGTTCCCTTACTTAATGCAACCATATGATGGGAAAACCGTGACGCATGGTTCAAATCGTGAATGACCATTACAATTGTCCGGCTTTGTTCCTTATTTAATTTTTCTAGCAGCTGTAAAATCTCTAGCTGGTGCGCCATATCAAGGTAAGTGGTTGGCTCATCAAGCAGCAAGAGATCCGTTTCTTGGGCAATGGCCATGGCGATCCAAGCGCGCTGCCGCTGGCCGCCGGAAAGAGCATCAACTGGATGGTCAGCAAATTGACCAAGTCCGGTAACCTCTAGCGCCCATTCAATCACCTGTCTGTCGTTATCTGTTAGTCTGCCAAAGCCACTTTGATGTGGGGATCGTCCAAATGAAATCAATTCATAGACTGTTAATCCATTGGGTGCCTCGGGGCTTTGCGGAAGAACAGCCATTTTCCTAGCGATTTCTTTTGTTGGGACCTTGTGAATCATCTTTCCATCTAAATAGACGATTCCAGATTTGGCTGCATGGACACGTGCTAATGTTTTTAATATGGTAGATTTCCCACAGCCATTGGCGCCAATAATCGTGGTAATCTCCCCTTTTTTTATGTGTAAATTCAAGTTTTCAACGATTATCTTGTCTCCATAACCAATCTGAAGATTCTCGGTAGAAAGTGAAACCACAATCCGTTCCCCCTTTTTTTATTTGGCTTTCATAAGTAAGAAAATAAAATATGGTGCACTAAATATTGCCACTACAATTCCAACCGGTATTTGGGTTGGGGCAAGCAGGTTTTTGCCTATGGTGTCTGCCAATAAAAGCACAAACGACCCTAAAACGGCAGTAAGCGGCAAAAATAACTGGTGCTTTGGCCCAATTAATCGTTTCGCAATATGCGGAGCAACTAAGCCTAGAAAAGCAATTCCTCCCCCAGCCGCGACACTAAATCCTGCTAGCGCCACTGCTGCTAGAAGCAAGATTCTTCTTTCTTTTTCTACATGAATGCCTAAGCCCGTCGCGACCTGGTCACCTAAATTCATAATATTAAGGATGTGTGCTTTGTATAAAGCAAAAGGAATAAGCAGCAAAATTAACGGGGCGAGAATGGCGACAAATTTCCAATTCGTTCCCCAAATATCACCAGAAAGCCAGACAGCTGCCTGCATGAAGTCTTGTGGATTCATTTTGAGCTGAAAAATTACAATGGCAGCACCAAATCCTGAATTCACACCAATTCCGACTAAAATTAACCGAACGGGATCAATTCCCTTTTTCCATGCCAATACGTAAATTAGAAAAGCCGCAAGTACGGCTCCTAGTAAGGCGAACAATGGCATTAAGAAAATGCCGAGTGTGCTCACACTGTTCATAGAGCCTTGAAAAAAGTAGATAAATAAGATGACCATGAATCCGGCTCCTGTATTTATCCCTAATATTCCAGGATCCGCCAGTTCATTTTTGGTCACACCTTGTAAAATAGCGCCAGAGACTGCTAGTCCTGCACCAATTAATAGAGCCAAAACCATTCTAGGTAACCTAAAATCAATTAAAACGAGTTGGTCACGGGCCGTTCCCTGCCCCATTAATGTCTTGAAAACATCGATGGGTGCAATCCGCACGACTCCAAGGTTTAAACTTATGATAAAAGTGATAATAGTTAAGATAAATAAAAGACTAATTAGGACGATAAATTTTTTCTGTTTTGCTTTCGATTGGTGCATTACAGCCCTCTCCTTTCCCCACGAGCCAGGTATAAGAAGAAAGGAACACCGAGTATCGCAGTTACGGCTCCTACTGGAGTCTCAAACGGGGCATTCACCATTCTTGCTGCAATATCAGCAAGAACGAGTAACAATCCTCCAAGTACAGCGGAAATTGGAATAATCCAACGGTAATCTGAACCAATAATGAATCGGGTAATGTGTGGAATCACCAGTCCGATAAAACCTATAGCACCGGCTATCGATACAGCAGCACCGGTTAGTATTAATACAACAATCACACCGAGTGATTTTACTAAAAGTGTATTTTGTCCAAGCCCTTTAGAAACTTCTTCTCCTAGGCTTAGGATGGTGATTGATCTTGAGATATAAAGGGCGAGTAATAATCCAAATCCTCCTGTGATCAATAGAATCTTAACGGATTCCCAAGTAACCGTTGTTAATCCTCCTGCATACCAAAAGCTCATGTCCTTTGCCACTTGTGTATGGAGAGCAATGGCGCTTGAGAATGCACTTAGCATCGAACCCACTGCCACCCCGGCCAGGGCGAGTTTTACTGGGGTCAATCCTCCCTTTGAAAAAGCTCCAATCGTAAAAACGAGGATTACGCCAAGACCTGCCCCTACAAAGGATGAAAAGGCCAACCCCATCATTGTGGCGGTTGGAATAAAGGCAAGGGTGATGACCAATGCAAAAGCTGCCCCATCTGTCACACCCATGATGGAAGGAGAGGCGAGAGGATTACGTGTTAAACCTTGCATTACCGCACCCGAAACAGCAAGGAATGCCCCAACTAATACAGCGCCGATCGCTCTTGGCATCCGAATTTCTTGAATAATTTGATGCGTGGTCATGTCAGGATTAAAATGGGAGACAGCCTCCCAAACAGTAGCCATTTTTATATCCGCTGCACCGTAAGCAATAGATAATCCCATTGAAATTAGGATTAGTATCATTCCGGCGATTAATACGAAGGTCCCTTTAATGGATGTTCTTAAACTTTTATGATGAAGAGCTAACGAATCGCCTTCGTGCTGCTTTGCTTTTCCAGTCAAAAACTAACACCTCTATCTGATAAAAAACGAAAAATTGGGTATATTATTAAATCGGTAATAAAAATAGCAAAAGAATTGATAATCATTATCATTAAGTATAGAGAGTAACCACTTATTTTTCAATACGTTTACAGTATAAAAGCAACTCCCAGATTTATCCTTCAAACATTTTTCACAAATTTACCTATATTAAAGAGGTTTGTTGATTGACACTTCAAATGAAAATGATTATCATTACCATTATAATAGGTATTCACGATCATAGGAGGTTTATTCATGCTTAAAAAGCGCTTTTATTTATCTTTTACGCTATTACTGATGTTAATTTTGGTAAGTGCTTGCAGTAATTCTGATAATACAAAAACAGAAAAGACTACAGAAAAGGGAAATGCAGAGGTGACATTAACAGATGCGAAGGGTGAAGTGACAATCCCTGCTAATCCAAAACGAATCATCGCTCCTTATTTAGAGGATTCACTCGTGGCATTAGGGGTAAGACCTGCTGCACAATGGTCAATAGGTGATACGGTCTTAGATTATTTACAGCCAGAGTTAAAGGAAGTGCCCAAAATCGGCTGGGATCTCCCTCTAGAACAAGTAATCAACTACAACCCAGATTTAATTATCTTCAGTTCTCCAAATGCCATTCAAAAAGGACAATATGAAGAGTATAAAAAAATCGCTCCTACCTACGTTTATAAGGACGAAGTATATGCTGATTGGCGTAAACAACTGACCCAAATGGGTGAAATCTTAAGTAAACAGAAAGAAGCAAAAGAGGCTTTAGCCAATTACGATACGAAAGTAGCAGATGCGAAAACAAAAGTTCATGATGCTATTGGCGATGAATCAGCAGCTATTCTTTGGGTTATGGCCGATAAGTTTTATTTAATGGAAAACAATCGTTTCAGTGCCAATGTCCTTTATGGGGATTTAGGCATTAAACAACCTGCATTCGTTGAAAGTCTTGGCGGAGCTGCTATCCAGTGGGATCCAATTGCTCTGGAAAAATTTCCAGAAATCAAAGCAGACCACATCTTCCTTCTCAGCAAAAAAGGCGAGGCTGGGTTAGATATTTTAGCAAAAAGCTCCATCTGGAACGGTCTTGATGCCGTAAAAAATGGACATGTATATGAAATGAATGACCCTAGCAACTGGACTATCAACGGTCTAAAAGCAAGTGAAAAAACAATTGATGAAGTAGTAAATGCCCTTAAAAAGTAATAGTCAAAATGCCAGAAAGGCGTCATCCAATGTTAGGATGACGCCTTTTACCTTCTATCAATCCTCCAATACATTGAGCTTCATCAATGACAACGGAACGGAAATCCAAAGCCAAAGCAGCTGAAATTTAACCCTGAGAATTTCAGCGGGTGTCAGGCACCACAAAAAGACAAACGTCCACACATGGTGGACGTTTGCGGGATTGGCCAAAGCATCTTAGGAAACACGCTTTAAATGTTTAAATTGCCCTTTGGATAGTACTGATTTTTCGAGCCGGTGAGCCATGATTCCTGCTAAGACTGCTAAGATGATGTCCTTTGGCAGAGGCACTATCATCCATAACCAAGCCATTTTGTAAGTAAATCCTTCTGGTGCAGCTGCCCACAGCTTGTAGGCAAAATACATCCAATTGGTACCGAAGAGGTAGTTCACAGCCATTCCGATTAGGGACGCAATAATAAAGGCTGGCACAGTTTTCTTCTTTTCAACGATTTTACCAATAATAAACGCTGTGAAAATATACGATAAAATAAAGCCGAAGGTGGGACTGAAAAATGTGGAAGGTCCTGCACCAAATCTAGAAAAAACAGGAACGCCCACAAGTCCTACTAGCATATAAACAATCATAGCTATTGATCCTAAGCGGCTCCCCAAAATAGCACCTGCTAAAATAGCAAAGAAAGTTTGCAGTGTAATTGGAACTCCGCCCACCACCATAAAGGGGACCAAAGAGGTGATGTTAGCCCCTATTGCCATAAGCGCCACAAACATTCCCACTAGCGTTAAATCCAACGCTCTTAATTTACGATTCATACTCCCACCCCAATAAATTGTTATAACTTTAAAATAAAGGGTGACGCCCTATATTGTCAACTATTTCTAATTTAGGGTTAACAATAAAAAGTGTCAGGCACCAAAGAGGCTCCCTATCCTCTCCACACGGACAAAATGTTAGATTTGTCCACGCATGGTGCCTGACACCCACTTCCAACACTTATTTACTTCGTTGTAATATCCTTCAGGATGGCGTAGCCATTGTTTACTTTTAGGTTTGCAAGTATTTCTCCTTTTGCTGAGGCTTTTTCCCATTCTGTGCCTGTGTTGTCCTCAAGGTAGTAGTTATCCAAACCGTATCGGATAATGGCAATTTCTTGGCCTTGGTTGTCTTTATCGATATAGCTGATCGTTCCATTGAGGAATTCTCCCTTATTCGGTTTAGTAAGGGTGACTTTAATAGGTGTGTGGACCCCATTCTTTTTCTTCATTAGAACGTATACCTCAAACTCTCCACCACGGTCCTGTAATCTTGTGAGCACTGGTTGTTCCAACAATTTTATCGGCACCTCTTCTGCTTCATACCTTAGAGTCACATAATCGCCTCTAAATACATCAGATGGATCCAATGGTTTCGTTTGAAGAATCATTTCTTCGCCCGTTAACAGGGTATAAAGGGGCTTGACGCACATGCCTAATAGAATGAGCACAGGCACGCAACAAGCTAATACTAACTGTTTTGCCCGCTTATTCATGCACATTCACCCCTTTTTTCCTTTGTTTTTCAAAATAAAAGCCGAAACCTAGCAACAGGATTCCTCCGATGATAAAGACAAACGATTTTGGTAAAAACTCAAGGGATAAATCAAGGTAAAAACGGAAAATCATTACGCAGAGTATAATGATACTGAGCAGGCTTCCTCTATTGATTAAATACAATACATAAATCAGGTAGAGGATAGAAAAAGGAATATACAGCCAATCGAGCGGCCAGCTATCTTCAAAGGATAACAACAGTGCGGCCGCACCATGGACGAGGTATCCTAATACAACGTAAGTGTCTCTAATTTTCCCTTTCGAAAGGACAAGTGCGACTCCAATGATCAAATAGATTAGACCGTACACGTAGGCAAAATCATCATAATTATCATACGGATTGATAAAGTAACTAATAATCGTGCTGATAAGTGCCAGCGAAAGTAAGCCATTGACAAAACCAGTCAACTTTGAAAAACCTATTTTTTCATTAAGTATATATATTGCAGCAATCCACAACAGTGTCCAATAAGGAATATTTATACCTTGAAGATATTGCCCATCAAGCATGTATTTGAGGACGAAAAGGGAAGATGCTAGAAGAATCCATTTATCCCGCAGTACCCATGACAATGGCAAGATCCCCAGAGACCACCATAAAAAGGCATTTTGAGAATTGGTTCCGAGATGAAACATTTGCTCGACAAGAAAAATTCCCGCACCAAATACCAGACAGCCTAAATAATAAAGGCTCCTTGACGTCTTTGGAAAGTTCTTCTCCATTTTATACCCCGCAAGATTACAGGCCGCAAACAAAACGATGATTAAAAGAAGTTTCACTGTTCTTCCTATTTCATCCCAATTGCTTGCGATAAAACTGAGCACACCAGCTCCAATTAAAACCGTTCCAACATACAAAAGCGTTTTCGTAAATGAAAGTTTTTGAACCTCGTAAATTTCTTCTATCTCATGGGCCTTGCTTGCTGGCAGAATCTCTGAATCTTCTAGGTACTTAAGCTCACGCTTTAAAAAATTCAACTCATTTTGTTTTATAATACGCTTCGTCAACCATCCCACCCCTTTTCGTATCTACTTTTTATAATTGCTCCCCTACAGCTATTTCCAAACAATTTCTATACAATTAAGTTTATTCGACAAGTAGTATTTATATCCTTTTAAAAAATAGTGCTCGACTTGTGACACAAGAAAGTCCTTGTTTATTGGTGAATCAATAAGGCATTGCTATAATTCCTATCGTTCGATAATAAACAGACCGGATTAAATTTAAAGTATGGTTGTTTTTTATAAAATCTAGTATAGTTCTTTATATAGTATTTACATTTATGTAAAATTCCTTATGAATCGCCAAAAAAAGTATCTCCAAAAACTTATAAGATACGACAACATTAGACAGGATATTAAATCATTATAAAGAGGGATTTTGTCATAATAGTATTATGCGATAGTTCACTTATACTCATAGGCCCCCCTAAAATCGACAGTTTTCTCCTTGACCTAAAACTTTTTTAATGGATAAATTTTCCTAAATAATTAATCTACTAATATAACATTCAATTCTTCGAACAACGAAATTTTTGTAGGACGAATTTGGGATACGACTTAGGCATTTCGACAAGGTATTCTGAAAATTAACTTTAATATTGGCTTGTATCATCAAAATTTAGTTATGAATCAGGAGGCGTCGTAATTCCGTGAAAAAGAGACAAAAATGGAAAAAGAATTTAATGGTCATGACTGCCGTGACCGGATTAGGCTTTTCGGTATTTTATCCAGACTTTAGTACACCGACCAGCGCAGTTGGACAACCCGATCTACCGCTGCCAAAGGAGGAATCCTTCTCAATTGTTCAATTAGAGGTTCCTAATCAGAATGCAAAGGATAAACTATTGGAGCTTGGCATTGACCTCACTCACCGTGCCAGTGAAAACAACGGAATTTTTGAAGTGGATGCAGTAGTCACACCCACAGAGATTGCCATGTTAAAAACATTCGGAATAAAGGTGAAAGACACACTGGTCACAGAGAAACAGTGGAAGACCAGAGCTGCGGAGAGAGAAGCCGCTTTACAACAAGAGACAAACTTGACGGCTGCTGAAGATTCACTTAAAATCCTTCGCGCCAATCACTACACAAACCAATCTGAAACCTTCCTCTATATCGAGGCGAAATCAACTGCAGGTGCTTCAGCCAGTACCGCATTAACAGCCACTTGGACAGAGAACGGCGTTGAAAAGTCCGCCACACTTTCCAGAAAGGTAGATGCTGGTGAATACTTATATCACTATCTTGAAGTACCCGTAAGCACGATTCCAGCCTCTGTAAAGTTAGAAAGCAGCCTTGGCGGAGCCGCTTCAAGTGCAGTTACAGAATGGCTTGGTAAGGACAAGCCTGGGAATCCGCAAACACACTATGTTAAAGATTTTGTTGACCATTATATGGATCCAACTGAATTATATGAACGAGCTGAAAATCTAGCAAAAGAGTTCCCTGATTTAGTAGATATTATTGAAATGCCTAATAAAACAAATGGATACAGACGCCTTGCACAAGCCCAAATCGGCAGCACTCAGGAAAACTATGTTGTCGTTACATCCAAAGCATGGGGCCATGAAGGCGGTAATGAAATTTCAGTAGAATTCAAAAAGCCCGGAAGTAATGATTCGTCCTTAAAAATTAATGTCGAAGGGAAGAAAGTTCTTGTCGATTTAGCAACTAACTCTTCTGGTCAGATTATTAGTACAGCAAATCAAGTGGTGGATGCGATAAATGCTGATTCTTCTGCAAGTGCACTCATCACCGCGAATACATATCGCGGCAACGCTGGGACAGGAACAGTGTCATCCGCTACTGCGAAATTAACGGACGGTTTAAAAGCACCAGCAAATATTTCTCGTGATCCTTTTACAGTAAAAGCGATTCGTATCGGGAAACATCGTGACGGCTCCAAGCCAGGAGTATTGGGGTATGCTCAAGAACACGCTCGAGAATGGGTTACACCACTCGTTACAATCGAAACAGCCGAGCGGTTACTCCGTAACTACGCTCACGATGGCGAAACAAAAAAGCTTGTAGATAATTTGGATATTTTCCTAGTGCCGTCTACCAATCCCGACGGTGCACATTACACATTCTATGATTACAATATGCAGCGAAAAAATATGACCAATTATTGTGGGCCTGCGCAATCGGACCCTAACAATCGTAACAATTGGGGAGTCGATATTAACCGTAACCATTCTGTCGGGTCTCCTTTTGATGGATTTATTGGTGCATCTACAACAAATTGCACTAGCGGAACCTATGCAGGCCCTGCGGAAACCTCCGAACCAGAAGCTAAAAACATAGTTTGGTTAGCCGATGAAAATCCTAACATTAAATTTGCCATGAATATTCATAGCTATGGGGGTTACTTTATGTGGTCACCTGGTGCCTACGATGCAAACCGTACCACGCTGCCACGTCCAACTGCCGGTGAGGAAGCATTCTACTGGGCCGCTTCCGATACGATTCTAAACGATATTCAGGATTATCGAGGCACAGTTATTCTACCGAGCCGTACGGGCCCAGTTCCAGATGTTCTTTACTCTGCAGCAGGAAATTCCGCTGACTACCTATGGTATGAAAAAGGGATCTATGCTTGGGATTTCGAAGTAGGAGCAGATTTATGGGATAAGGAAACACAAAAGTGGAAACCAGTTGGCTTCCAGCCATCTTTTGAAGAAGGTCACGAAGAAGCCATGGAATTTGCCAACGGTTTAATAGGTATGTTTAAAGTAGCTTACAATCAGTCGAAAGATCATCAGCGTCCAACTTCCAAAGTTGTACCCGGCGGCGGGAAATTCACTGGACCAGTAGATGTTACCTTCGAGACTAGTGAGCCTGCAACTATTTATTACACCCTTGACGGCAGCCGCCCTACTTTTGAATCTGCTAAAATTAATTTAAGCGGAGTTCGTGAAGATGCCGAAGCTCTAAAAATTGCAAAAACGACAACCTTGAAATGGTTCTCTGTGGACGCAGCAGGAAACATTGAGAAGAATTATAACCCAATCAGTAAAGATAAGAGTAACTATAATTCTGCTACAATTACAATCAAGTAATTTAGGCATGGGCTGACCTTTTGGGGTCAGCTCTTTTTTATTTGTCTTAGGATCAAGTACAACAAAAAGGCCTGGTTCATTTCCTTGAACCAGGCCTTCGCTTAGGTTATTTTTCAAAAATGGCATTCGATAATAGACGGAATAGGTAGTCTGTGTGATCACGGAAACCTGCTTCTAATCCAATTAACGTTACATCTTTATCCTTCTCTTTTACCATTACGGCTTGACCCTCGGCACTGCTATTATTCCTCCAGTGACCTGCCACAAAGAATTTATCAGAGTTTTCAAGAGTTGCTACAACTTCATCATTATCGGTACCAGTATACCAAGCTGGACGGTAGACGAAACCAATGTCATCTTGACTATAACCTGCTGTTAAACCCGTTCCCGAGTAATCTACCATTACGATTCCGTTGCTATTAGACCCACCAGAATTAATAACATCATCTGTCAAACCAAGTGTTTTTGTTGCTCTAGATGAACCAGCCCCCACAGCAATATACTTGCCGCCCTTGCTGACAAAATCATTAACATTTTCCTTAAACAAATCAAACTGCCCAGCATTTTGGAGGCCGAATTCTTGGTTTGCGGCTGATAGTTTAGTAGCAATTAAATTTTCTGTGCCACTGTATATAAATGTATCGAATCCGCCTAGCCCTTTTTCTGCGACTTCCACTGGTTTCACTTCTGTCACATCAAAGCCAAGTCGTTTCAAGGCAAGCTTCGTTCCGCTGTGTGACTGGACTTTGCCCATTCCGCCATCCTTCAAAATGGCTACCTTCAATTTGGTTAACCCCACTGCATCAGCTGGCACCTTATCTGTAGATGCAACCTGTAATCCCGAAGCTTTTACTGCTGCTGAAATTTGATTTGCCGCTGCTTCTGTGTAGAAGTTCCCAGCTGCATCACGCTTTACACGAACACCTTGTTGTAACAATGTATTTGCTAGATTAACAGCTTTAACGGAGCTGTTTGGAATCAAGAATGGCCCCTTACCAGAAACAGATCCTTGGCCTGTGATTTGGTTAACCTTAGTTGCTACTACATCAACCGTACTTTGTGTTGGCACTGCTTCAAAGCCCCAAAGTTCTGGTAAACTCCAAGCAGAAATATCATACATAGCTGTCGTATCGTTAGAGATATCTTCCCCATCCCACAGCATCGTATTGGCTAGACCAGCCTTTGCTTGGTCCATCTGAACAAGATAGGTACCTTTTGGATAAGTCTTACCATCTGCGGTAAAAGCTTTCGTCGCTTGAACCACATCAATATCATTATTGATTAAGTGATTAACAGCCTTATTCGTTACAGTTGGGTCCTTCTCGTCAACTGGTAGGATATAGGCTTTCGGGAAGAAACCATCTTGATGGAATGGATGGTCAAAGTTAATCCCGCGTTTGAACATTTCGATTTGGTCTGTGATCATGCCTTGTTTATTTTCTGTTGCAAATTTTAACGCGCCTAATATGGCATTATATTGCCAGCGCACACCATCTAAGTCATTCGTCGGTGCCTCTAATGTATGTCCGTATGCCCCATGGTACATGGCATACATTGGTGTAAAGATTGGCGGATAATCATCCCATCCAGCACCATCATCACGTTGTGGAACGTAAACACCTTCCATGGTTTTATACTTGTTTCCAGTGTAACTATCCTGATCAGCCATGATTGAGGCTTCCATCGCTTCCGCTTGTTTGTAAGCCCACTTATTATAAAGATCATACTCATAGTTAGGGTTATGCGGCGGTGTACAAGGTTCGATTAATCCTTGTAAGTTAGGACCATAACCACTTACGTATCCGTGAGTATCAAGGAATACCATCGGATTCCATTCTTTAATGAGTTCAACCGTTTCCTTCGTTTCTGGCTGTGACTGTGTAATAAAGTCACGATTCAAGTCGATACCCTCTCCATTAAAACGAGTAGCATTCACACGTCCATCAGGATTTTGTACAACATTTAAGATAAGAATATTACTTTCTAAAATACTTTTAGTCTCTTTGTCATTTTGTGTTGCAAAGCGTTCAATGAGCTGAAGAAGTGCGTCGGACCCTACAAATTCTGTTCCATGAATGGAGCCGTTTATCATAACCGGAACTTTAAAGTCCGGATTATTGGCAATCCAATCTTGCGCCTTACTAGGGTTTTTAAACATTTGTTTTCTTAGGGATTGAATTTTACCAAATTTCCCTTGCGTAGTTGGATCTGCAATCGTTACAACATAAAGTGGATGGCCATCCGCTGATTTTCCACGTACCTCCACTTTAACTCTATTAGACTGCTTTTGGATGGCATTTAACTTTTCACCGATTTGTGAAAAGTTAACAAAGTCATAGTTTTCACTATTAAACAAGCTTCCATCTTGTTCTTCATATGCATTCACGTTTGTCCATTTTGGTCCTTCAGCAAACCCAACTGTCCATGGACTCGACGTTAGCAATCCTACCGCCAATAGGCCCGCAACTGTTTTCTTTTTCTTCATTTGCAAACCTCCGCTTATGTATCATTATTAGTTTTTATGTATTTTTATTATGTGGAATTAATTTTATTACGAAAACTGAAATAATTCTATCCTACCAACCTACTAAACAGGGGAATCCATACATTGCCAATTATGGGTAAAAAGCCCTGTTTTGGTGTCAGGCACCGCAAAAAGACACTCTCGATAATTTGTCCATTCCACGCGGACTCGGTTTGTCAGTTTTAGGAACAAAAGGCACCTTAATTTATAAGGGTGCCTTTGTTTTCTCATTATAAATTTGTGTTTAACGCTCCACTTGAAAAAGACAAATGTCCACGAGCGGTGCCTGACACCATTAGTTTGTTAATATTTTTTATCACGGCAAAATTTGCAAACTTTGATGGTTTGGTTTGTTTCTGTTTGATGTGGATATAGTAGTTTGATTCTAGTTCTTTCACATATCGGGCATGTTCCGCGCCCATTTGAAGGCAGGTAGCTGATTGTTTTTCCTCTGTTTCTCTTTGCCATCTCCATCCATCCCTATTCTTAATAGATTCTTTTCTTTATCTAATGATGGACTGGCATAAAAATTGTTAGGCATATAATTGTTTTTAGAAAAAAGATTGTTCGAATATTCTTTTTGGTAAAAGTAAGGCTTTTGTCCACGAGCGGTGCCTGACACCCTTACATGACACCCCTACATCACTAAAAGAAACCACCAAATTGAGTCATTCTATATCATTGCTCACTGACGCCTTAGACAACCATTAGGCATTTTTACTTGCCTTTCTACATACATTTCTAAGAAGATCATTTATTTCTATGGCTGCACGACTATGTAACACTTTCCATAAGATAGGAATAAGAGGCGGGACTAAACTTTTTCAAATGGAAAGGAAAGATGTGGTGCTTCAATATGAAAAAAAACGGAGCTTATCACGATTCGTTTCAAAATCTCCAAGAAAATGGGATGTCATTCGAGCAGGTTTTTGAACGAATTGTATCATTCATGAAGGTAGATCCTAATGGAAACTATAAACTAATGGTCGGCACAGATTCTCAAGTCCATAGATCTACGACTGTCTTTATTACCGGGATTGTCATTCAGAATAAGGGGAAAGGTGTTTGGGCGTGCATAAGGAAGGTAGTCATCCCAAGGAAAATGACACACTTGCATGAGCGGATATCTCTTGAACTATCGTTGACCGAGGAAATTGTTACAATGTTTACCGATGAAAGGAAAAATGAGTTAATCAATCTTGTCCTTCCCTATATCTACCAAGGAGCAACCTTCACCATGGAGGGGCATATTGATATTGGTGAAGGAAAGCGGAACAAGACGAGTGAGTTTGTGAAAGAAATGGTCACCAGAATCGAATCGATGGGCGTTGAACCAAAAATCAAACCAAACGCCTTTGTTGCTTCCAGCTACGCAAATCGATACACAAAATAAGGGTATCAGACATCACAAAACAATGTGGTGCCTGACACCCTTTTTTATTTGTATTTTTAATAACATTCCAGTTCTACTTTCACTGTCGTGCCTTTGCCTATTTTACTTTCGATATTCATGGTACCATTATGTTCCTGGATGATTTTATTGCTAACGGTTAGGCCCAGTCCGATTCCCTTGTCCTTCGTGGTATAGAACGGTGTTCCCAAAAAGCGCATAAGTTCGTTATCAATTCCAATCCCTTCATCTGAAAAGCGTATCTGCACACGATTGTCTGCAACTCTTTGGACTTGGATATTAACATTGCCGCCAAATGGCATCGATTCAATCGCATTCTTTAAAAAATTAACAAAAACCTGTTTTAATTGATTGGGATTACAATTTAAAAAAATATCCTTTTTCAGGTAATGGTTTTTTATCTGAACATTATGCAACAATGCTTGTGGATGTAAAATATTTACGGTACTCTCTAAGATCGTATGTAGACATTCTTTTTCAAACTGAATCGCCTGTGGCTTCGCCAACGACATAAATTCATTAACGATGATATCAATACGATCTAGTTCGTTCATGATGATTGATAAATATTCATCTTGTTTAGTTTTTGTGATGGTCTCTTTCAACAGCTTTGAAAATCCCTTTAATGAAGTCAAAGGATTCCGGATCTCATGAGCGACTCCTGCAGCTAATTGGCCGATAATTGAAAGCCGATCTAAATTTCGAAGGGCATCATCATTTTTAACTCGGTCCGTAATATTTCTTCCAACCGTGACATACGAATCAACTTCTCCTTCTTCATTAAAGATGGGAGAAATCATTGTCTCTGAATAGATCACGTCATTATCACCAGTTCGGACCTGCGTTTGGAGCAATTGAGGTTCCTTTGTTTCTATCAGGCGCTGACACACTTTTGCAAAATGGTCAATTTCCTCTGGTACGATAAGCTCATAGACGTTTTTACCTAATAATTGGTCAGGAGTGTACCCAATCCCTTTTTCATGGGATGGAGAGGCATATATGACCTTTCCTTCTATTGTATACACCTTTATCATATCCGTAGTATTTTCAGTAATTAACTTGTACAACTCACGTGTTCTTTTTAATTGTCTTTCAATATTAATATGCTCCGTAATATCCCGAAAGATTGCCAGGACGGCAATTATTTCCCCACAACGATTTCGAAAGGGAGAATACGAAACGGCGATATCAAGAATGGTTCCGTCTTTATGGTATTGTTGAGTAACCATATCGGAAAATGCTTCACCACGCTTAACTAGCTCTATCGTTTCATTCACTATGTCCGGATTAGGAAATTCATCAATTTTCCTACCTATTACGTCATCCTCTGTATAGCCAAATATTTTCGTATATACATGGTTCACACGAATAAACTGATTCTCCATATCAACCATACAAATCCCGTCTGCCGTACACTCTAAAAATAAGTCAATTAAATCATCCGGATTATACACCACAGAATCCTTCTCATTCCTAAAAATCGGGAAAAACTTTGACATAGAGATCTCTCCAAACACATCAATTATACTCTTAATCTCCATTTTACAGAGTTTTTCAATAAAGAAAAGAAGAATTTTTTGGTGTCATTAATGGTGTCAGGCACCATCAAAAGACACTTTGTTCATTTCGTCCTCTAGACATGGACAACTACAAGGAGGTGTTGACACAAAAGAACGCTTGGCCCACTGGGGGGGTAGTGTCTTTTTCTTTTTATGAAAGTCTGTTTTGAATTGGATTAATCGACTGGGCGGTCCTCAAATTCATCTCAAATACCTAAACAACCTGGTCTTGCATGCCCACAATTCGCTTATTTCCGAGGAAACTATACATATTTCGCATTACTCTTTCCAAAGATCGGATAAATCCCCATTTTTATACGTAAAATGACAAAATCCTAACAAAGAAAAAGCACACAGTTTAGACACATATTTCTATCTATCAAACTGCGTGCTTACATTCTATTAGCTTTCTTTCAAAACAATTATAAGGCACTCTCGATTTCTTTAGCCATAGATTTGACCGATTTTAAACCTCCACCGCTTAGGTACCAGGTGTCTGCATCAAGGTAGACAATCTTATCATTCTTAAAGGCATTTGTTTTTTTAACTAATTCATTTTCAATAATTTGTTTTGCACCAATTTCGCCGCCGACTGCCGTCGCACGATCGATCACAAATAATACGTCAGGATTCTTCTCCATAATGTACTCAAATGTAATGCTCTGTCCATGTGTGGATACCTCGATATCTTTATCGGCTGCTCCAAACCCAAAGACGTCGTGGACTACGCCGAAACGGGAACTTGGTCCGTATGCACTGACTTTGCCTTCATTTGCTAGCAGAATAAGACCTTTCTTATTAGAAGCCGAAGCTTGTTGATTTAACTTTTCAATACTAGCATTAATATCTTTTAATTCGCTTGCTACCTTGTCTTCTTTCCCAAATAGCTCACCAATAAGATTCATGTTTTTCTCAAAGGATTCCATGTAATTTGCATAATCGATGCCAACATAGACAGTTGGTGCAATCTCAGCAAACTGATCGTATAATTCTGCTTGGCGTCCTGAAATAAAAATGACATCTGGCTGCATCTCATGAATAGCTTCGAAGTCCGGCTCTTTTAAACTGCCGACATTCGTATATTTCTTATCCGCATATTTTTTCAAATACCCCGGAATCGCGGTTTGTGGTACTCCTGTGACATCGATACCTATCTCATCTAGGGTATCTAGGACACCAAAATCAAACACGACTACTTTTTCAGGGTTCTTCTTCACTTCTGCCTCTCCATATTGATGCTTAATCGTCATTTTCTCTGCTGGTCCCTTGCTGGCAGATGCCGTTTCAGTTTGCCCCTTTTCCTTTGATCCACCACATGCTGCTAACACAAGAATCATTGCAAACACTAGTGTAAATAAACTCCATTTTTTCATTTTTAAATCTCTCCTTTATTATGAATTAAAATAAACACAGATTCTGCAGTTATTCATTTCCTGAATCGGAATTTCCATATCATAAATCTCACTTAATGCCTGTGATTGAATAATCTCCTCGGTTGGCCCATCCTTCACGACCATACCATCCTTCATGGCGACAATCCGGTCAGAATAGACCGATGCAAAGTTTATATCATGGAGAACAATAACGACGGTTTTGCCAAGTTCATCGACCAATCTCCGTATGATTTTCATAATCTGAACAGAGTGCTTCATATCCAAATTATTTAACGGCTCATCGAGAAGAATATACTCTGTATCTTGGGCAATCACCATCGCAATAAAAGCACGCTGGCGCTGACCACCAGATAATTCATCTAAAAAGCTATCCTGCATTTCAGTTAAATGCATATACTCAAGCGATTGGTTGACAATTCGTTCATCGTCCTCCGTTAACCTCCCCTTTGAATAAGGGAATCTTCCAAAGGAAACAAGTTCTCTGATCGTGAGGCGGACGTTCATGTAATTCGACTGCTTTAAAATTGAGACCCGCTTGGCAAAATCACTCGATTTCATCCGGCGAACATCGGATTGATCAATCAGCACTTCACCCGTATCGGCATCGAGCAAACGGCTGACCATCGACAAGAGTGTGGATTTCCCCGCGCCATTAGGACCAATAAATGATGTTATTTTTCCAGGTTGAATATTGATCGTGACATCTTTTACCACCGGTTTCTTGCCGTAAAACTTTGACAATGACCTCACTGTTATCATGCAGTTTTCCTCTCCTTTAGCAGTAAATAGATAAAATAGACACCACCGATAAAGTTGATAATGACACTTAACGTCGTCGAAAAAGTAAAGACCCGTTCAACAAACCACTGTCCCCCGACAAGTGCGATGATACTCATGAGAACCGCACCGCTTATCAAAGTTTTGTGCTTGTATGTATGAAAAAATTGATAGGACAAGTTGGCAACAATTAATCCAAAAAATGTTATCGGTCCCACTAATGCGGTCGAGATTGAAATAAAGATGGCAACAATCACAAGCATTTGTTTCACAAGGGAATCATAGGGAACCCCTAGATTAATTGCCGTCTCCCGCCCCAGTGATAAAACATCGAGATACTTCATATACCGCCATGCATAAATCAGCACAAGTACTACGATAACAATCGCCAGCCACACTAAGTCTGAGTTGATATTATTGAAACTAGCAAACATCCGATCTTGGACAATCTGAAACTCATTCGGATCAATCAGCACTTGTAAAAATGTGGAGATACTCGAAAAGAATGTCCCAACAATAATTCCAATCAGCAATAAAAAGTAGATTGGCTGGCTGCCCTTTTTAAACAAGAAACGATATAAGAAAAGGGCAAACACAATCATCACGGCAACTGAAAGTAAAAAGTTTATTTGTTTATTGACGACAATCAGATGGGATGAACCAAGGAAGAAAATAATCACCGTTTGTAATAATAGGTACAAGGCATCTAGTCCCATGATGCTCGGTGTTAAAATTCGGTTATGTGTAATTGTTTGAAAAACCACGGTAGCATAGGCGATGGTAATGCCCGTTAACACCATTGCAAGAACTTTTGTTACCCTCCTTGGCAGCGCATAATCAAAACTTCCATTTAAATCATGAATTAGGTATACGGCACAGCATCCCGCAGCAATCAATACGAGACAGGCCATTTTCAACGGATTACGCATAGGCCTTCCTCCGAGATAGCAGATATAAGAATGTGCCGCTGCCGATCACACCAACCATGAGACTGATTGAAATCTCATATGGATAAATGAGCAACCGGCCTAAAATATCACAGACTAGAAGGAAAATCGCCCCTAGAATGGCTGTATGCGGCAGCGTTTTTTGTAAATGGTCTCCTTTAAAAATAGAGATGATGTTAGGAATAATTAAGCCGAGAAATGGAATTATCCCAACGGTCAGGACAACGGAAGCCGTAATTAGAGCAACGAGTATCAGCCCAATATTTACTACACTTCGGTAGGCAAGGCCTAGATTTTTCGAAAAGTCTTCACCCATACCGGCCACGGTAAAGCGGTTGGCATAAAAATAGGCAATGACTAAAATTGGGATACTTATGTAGAGGAGCTCATATCGACCTTTCATAATCATTGAAAAATCCCCTTGGAGCCAGGCCGACATATTTTGAATGACGTCTGCTCGGTAAGCAAAAAATGTGGTAACCGAAGACAAAATATTACCGAACATTAAGCCAATCAGCGGAATATAAATCGCATCTTTAAACTTGATTCGGTCGAGAATCTGCATAAATAAAAAGGTTCCCCCAAGTGCAAAGACAAAGGCTACTGCCATTTTTTCCAGCATGGTTGCATTTGCAAATAACAACATAGAGACAAGAATTCCAAGTCGGGTAGCATCCAAGGTTCCAGCTGTGGTCGGTGAAACAAATTTGTTCCGACTCAACTGCTGCATAATTAATCCAGCTATACTCATTCCTGCCCCCGCGAGTAGGATTGCAACGAGTCTCGGCACCCTGCTCACCAAGAAAATTTGCGTCTCCTCTGTTTGAAAGTTCAGCAGGTCTAACAGCGATAGACTGCTTACACCAACAAATAGCGAGATTGCGGATAAGATTATTAATGCTAATAGTAAATATCGTTTCTTCATAACTGTCCCCATCATTTCTATCATTCTAGCGATCTCTCGTTAACTAAAATGATAATGAAAATCATTATCACCTATTCTTAAAATCGATTATAACATTCAGAAATTTCAAGTCAACACTAATTGAGAACTTTTTTCAATTAAAATGCCAGAATCATACATTGTCCCAGATTTTAATTCCTAAACTCCATACCTACCGAATAATAAAATTATCGGTTCCATACTCATATTGGACTTCCTGACCCTCATAAATTGGGCATTAGGAGGTGAGTGAAGTGAAAAAATGGCTGGTGGCAATATTTTTGCCCATTTTGATTCTATTGTCTGGATGTTCCAGCGATCCTGTTCAGGATGATTTACTTAATTATGTAAATAAAGAAATGAAGGAAGCGGCGAAATTAGAAAAAACTGCCGTTTCGGCCTATGAAGGGGTTTCGGGTACAAACTATCAGGATGACCAGACCATGTACGATGTCTTAAATCGTGATGTCATTCCCAATTACAACGAATTTATTAAAGAATTAGAGTCTGTTAAGATTGAGACCGATGAGGTAAGAGAAATTCATGAAATATATATTGAAGGGGCAGATATACAATTTAATGCCTTTGCTATCATTAAACAGGCGATAGAAGAACAGGATGCTGACCTGATTCAAAAAGCTAATGACATGTTGGCGGATGCACGAAAACATCTTCGAGAATATCAAACTAAATTGAATAAATTAGCTAAGGAGCATGATGTAGAAATTGGAAAATAACCATCCTCTCCGATATATTCCATAAACAAAAATAAGGTCAGTCCTTTAGCTTTTATTCAACACTAGAGGACTGACCTATTCTGATGACGGAACTTTTCGCATGAGAGGTAATTCGAAATAAGTTAACAAGCGCCATAGCCATTCCAATGGCCCGAATCTAAAGAACCGAAGCCACATTGTACTAAAAATAAACTGGACGACATAAATCGCCACACATAGATAAAGAGATTGGATATATGTCAATTGATTGGACAACTCAAAAACTTCACCTGCGAGCAAGATTAATGCTGTTTGTGATACATAATTGGTCAGTGCCATCCGTCCGTAACTTTTTAAGGGTAATAGAATCCACTGGATGACGGGAAAGTTCAGAAGAACAAGCAACAGTCCAACATAAAAGGCAGAGACAATCGGACCGATCATGATTCCAATCCTTAAGAACTGCTTCGCTTCTTGTGACTCACCACCTGTTCCGACGGGATGCGGTCCAAGCTGATATTGATAAATAAGCACTGCCACACTTAAAACAAACATCACTCCTGTAAAAAAAGTGGTCACTTTCCAGTGATTTGTCATCTGTTCAAATAAACGAAACTGCCCGGAAGCAATTCCCAGCATCATCAACGGAACTACCATAAATATTTTTTCACCATACAAACTTATGACGAGCAACATGGCCAGTCCAAAAACAAGGTTCACAACCTTGTTCACTCTATAAAAAGGTAAAATAATCAGTCCGCACACAGCGTAAATCGCTAATGCTTCCCCAGGCTGGAATTGCAAATGGACGGCACCTAGTAAAAATAACACGACCATCCTCCGCAAAAACAACACATACCCATTTTTCCCCTTCGCCATTGCTCTCGAGATAAAAATATAGAACCCCACACCAAATAAAAAAGTAAAAATCGTATAAAAGCGCCCCTCCACAAATAAGTATAAAAACCTCCAATACGTTGCATCGCTGGTACTAGAAAGGGGTAGTCTCACTGATAATAATGGAATAATATTAACCAACATAATTCCCATGAGGGCAAAGCCACGTAAATAATCAAGTGCATCAATCCGCTGGTTGATTTCCTTCGAATTCATCTATATCAACTCCACCATCATTATAACTGTTTATCCTCCTTTCACCTATTGAAATTAGATAAAGGCTGACACAAAACAATGTGTCATCCTTACTATTTTTCGCATGTTGACTTTATTTTATTTTACTCCCACCCAAATAACCTATACCAAACATATTCCTTTTTCATACCTTAATAAATAAGCAGAAAATGTTAGAAAGGAAACTGGAGGTATACAGAGTTATGTTGGAGCTAAGGCAATCTCAACATGGGCGAGGGATTTTTGCTACACGTGATATCAAGAAAGATGAGTTATTAGAGGTATCACCTGTTATCATTTTCCCGAAGGAAGAGTTTAAGTATTTGGAGAAAACAACTTTAATCGACTATGTCTTCTGGTGGGGGAAAGATTTTGATGAATGTGCATTAGCACTTGGAATTGGTTCGCTTTTTAACCATTCCAGCCAACCGAACGCTATCTTTAAAAGAAAGCTAAAAAAAAGCACCATTAACTTTTATGCCTATACCGACATAGCAGTTGGCGAGGAGATTCGTATTAATTACAATGGTGACCCGAAAGACAAAACGCGATTATGGTTTGAGGAAAAATAAAACACACTTTTCAGATATCGAGAACGAGTCCAGTTCCTAATTAAAAAAGGGATTGGACTCATTTTTTTCAGGACATATTTCCCCCTTTTAAATTGACATTCATTTTGAATTATATTATTCTAGTAAAGCTATTTTATATAAAACCTATAAAAATACTAGGAGATGTAAGAAACATGAAGAGATTTGCACTACTTTTTTTAGCCCTCCTTCTTACCGTTGCTTTAGGCGCTTGTAGCAGCAAAGAGGAAAAGGTAAGTTCTGCTAAGAGTAAAAACCTTTATGAGCAGATTAAAGCAAAAGGTGAAATTACGATTGGCACAGAAGGTACGTATGCTCCTTTTACTTATCATGATGACTCTCAAAAGCTAACAGGCTTTGATATAGAAATTGCTGAAGAAGTATTTAAAAGATTAGATATTAAACCCGTTTTCGTTGAAACAAAGTGGGATGGCATGATCGCTGGTCTTGATGCTAAGCGTTATGACATGGTTGCAAATGAAGTGGCTGTTCGTCCTGACCGTTTAGAGAAATACGATATGTCAGAACCGTATATTGTCTCAAAAGCTGTTCTTGTTGTTCATGAGAACAATAACGATATTAAGACACTTGATGACTTAAAGGGTAAAAAAGTTGGACAATCATTAGACAGTAACTACCGTAAAATTGCTGAAGCACATGGTGCAACCAATACAGTTGTTGAAGGATTTAATCAATCCATCGACCTAATCACTTCAAAACGTATTGATGCAACAATTAACGATAGTCTTTCATACTTAGACTTAAAAAAACAGCGTCCAGATCTTCCTATTAAAAAGGTTTATGAAGAAGCAGACGCAACAAGCAATGCATTTCTTTTCCGTAAAGGAAATAAAGAACTCGTTGATGCGATAAATGGCGCTCTTGCAGATATGAAAAAAGATGGTACGTACCTAGCAATCTCTAAAAAATGGTTTAATGAGGACGTATCTAAGTAAAGGAATGGAACAATATGTTTACAGACCAAGAACGAATAGATCGAATTATAGGAATCCTTAGTGATTCCTTTTTTCCTATTTTAAAAGCGGGAATTCAGTTTACGATCCCATTAACAATTATCACCTTTATTCTAGGGCTAATTTTAGCTTTCCTTATTGCACTTGCACGGCTATCCAATCTAAAAGGCTTAAACGCTGCCGCCAAATTTTATGTTTGGATCTTTCGCGGTACTCCTTTACTCGTTCAAATCTTTATTCTATTTTACGGATTACCTAGTATGGGAATAACACTTGATCCATTTCCGGCTGCGGTCATTGCTTTTACGTTAAATAAAGGTGCTTACAGTTCGGAAATTATCCGGGCAGCGATTCTTTCCATTCCAAAGGGGCAATGGGAAGCCGCTTTTTCAATTGGAATGACCAAATCTCAGGCGATGAGACGAATTATTATTCCTCAAGCCATCCGTGTATCATTGCCGCCGCTCGGTAACTCTTTTATTAGTTTAGTAAAAGACACCTCCTTAGCAGCAACCATTACGGTTACTGAACTATTCCAAAAGGGTCAACAAATCGCGGCTGCTACCTATGAACCACTGTGGATTTATATTGAAGTCGCCTTTATCTATTTAATCTTCAGTACCGTTCTTTCTTATTTCCAGACTAAAATGGAGATAAGATTTGAGCGAAGTGTCGCTAAATAATGGAGGTGTTCCAATGATTCACATAGACAATTTGCATAAAAGTTTTGGTCAGCTTGAGGTATTAAAAGGGATTGATCTGACCATCCCAACAGGAAAAACTGCCGTGATTATCGGTCCTTCAGGTTCTGGAAAAACTACGTTACTGCGTTGCCTTAACCTGTTGGAAGTGCCTAATCAAGGTTCGATTAAACTTGGGGAACAATCGATAAATTTTGAGCAAAACCATAAGATGAAGGCAAAAGAACTTGTTTCTTTTCGTAAAAATACGGGTATGGTCTTTCAAAACTACAATCTTTTTCCACATTTGACTGCTCTTGAAAACGTAATGGAAGGTCAGACCACTGTTCTTAAAAGGTCAAAAGCAGAAGCAGAAACGAAAGCAAGAACCCTTCTGGATAAAGTTGGTCTGAAAGAACGTGCCGAGATGTATCCTCATCAATTATCTGGCGGACAGCAACAACGGGTGGGGATCGCCAGAGCTATGGCTATGGAACCTAAAGTTCTGCTTTTTGATGAACCTACTTCGGCATTAGATCCAGAGTTAGTTGGCGAAGTTTTAAAGGTTATGAAGGATTTATCAAAGGAAAATATGACAATGGTCATTGTAACCCATGAAATGAACTTTGCTAAAGATGTGGCCGACCAAGTCATCTTCATGGACCAGGGAGTTATCGTAGAAAAAGGCACTCCTGAAGAGGTATTTGAGAACACCCAAAATCAACGGACTTTACAGTTCTTGAATAAGGTCGCTTCTCGATCATAGCAGATACGGTTGCTAATCCTTTACACAAGAGGCTCTCCCTAATGAAAATTAGGAAGAGCCTTTTTATTTACATGTCCTTTATGATCCAAGCATGAAGGCCATTAATGATTTATCTTCTTTAAAATTCCAATCAATAAAGATGTCTCGTACTGATTTTTTAAAAATGTCCTCAAATCTGCCTTCACGGTGGAAATATACTTTTTCTAACTCATCTTTTGTGAATCTAAGTTCTTTTTCAAACCCTTTTTCAATAAGTGCCTTTTCAATAGGAACAAGTATACCGCTTCTTTCGACTAAATAAACGTTTGGTGAAATGGGATAGGCTTGGATATGATCAGGTACTTTTTCAACTAAGCAGCTGAGCCGCCCAACCTCCGATTCTAACCTTTGCATATCTATATCCGCTTGACTAACCTGACCTATCATTTCCTCTAATACAAAAATAAGAATGCCCGTATTATTTGGGAAGTTCCAATCATGATAGTATTCTTCTACATCGACTTCCAGAGTCACTTTTACTACCCCTGTTAATTCATCCAAAACGTGGTTAATGATAACGGCTCTTATATCGTCAACATATCTATTCTGTCCTTGCTGTAACAAGATTTCTTCCATTGGGGTTAAAAACCCGCGAATATACGTGACGAGGTGATTTTTAGACAGGGTGGTCCGACATGTCTGCGGGCCTTTTCCAAAATTTTTTCTTAACAACTTACTAATATAACTACTAATAAATTCTTCCTTGTTTTGATTAATCATCCATTTCTACTCCTTAAGCAGATACAAATCAATTCATCATTTATTATGTACCAAGGCTCAACTTGTTAAAAAAAAAACATGCGGCAAGCAGGAAAATCCTTTTGCCACATGTTTTCGATTCATTGATATTCTTTGTAAAAAACAAAAATGAGATAGTTTCGGTTCTTTTCATAATCCCAAACAATGAATATATCTTCAATGATGCGATTAAATAGATCCTCAAATATACTCTTATTTTTCAAATAACCGCTTTTGATTTCCCTTGCTTGATGAAGCAGCAGGTCGAGATTTCCTTGTTCATATGCTAAACTCTCTAGTTGCAAGAGGACATCTCTGGCTTCAATCGCACAAATATTTTGCGTAAACTTTACTACCTTTAAACCAACCGGTCGTTTATGATAACGGGTCCCTACAAAATCAATCAAGTTAAACAGAGTCTTCTCAAAGTCTTCTTCCATTTTAACTTCATCACTAGATGGAACATTTTCTAACAGAATAATTCCTGTATTCGAATCATAATTCCAATCATGGAAAAAATGATCAATTCCCCCTCCGAATACTTTCGAAACTTCATGTTTAAACTCATTGATGACCGCATTGATTACGGCTGAACGAAAATTATGGACCAACATCAACTGATCATTTTCCAACAAGACTTCCTCTGCGGGCGTAATAAAGTTTCGCATGTATATATATAATCGGTTTCCTTTTGACATCATCGTACAAGTTTCTGGACCCTTACCAAATCTGCGCTTGAGGAGCTTACTAAATGTACTGCTAAGATATAGCAAATTCTCTTGTGTAGATTTACTCATTAACTTCTCCTTTCAGGAAAATAAAAAGACCTAACTTCTAGGAAAAGAAGTTAGGTCACGGCTAAGACGACTATTTTTATAGTTTCTTCCATTTACCATACAAGTGATTAGGATATATTTGTGCTGGTTATATATAACTGCCATAACTAATGACTGCAAGACATTAGACCCTAACATTTTAACACGATATTTCCCCAACTAGCAATCATTTAATTTAAGACAACATTGGTAAACTTACTTCGATACAGGTTCCCTTATTGCTGCTGGTAATATGAATTTTCCCCTTATGCTCCTCAATAATTTGAAAACTTACCGGCATTCCGAGCCCCGTCCCATGTTCCTTCGTTGTATAAAATGGTTCATTTATTCGGTTAATCATTTCGGGAGGGATGCCGCATCCTTGGTCGATGATTCGAATCTGAACACGCTTCCCCTTGGTAATGGACCCTTCTATTAAAATCCTGCCGCCATCTGGCATAGCCTCAATTGCATTCTTAATATAATTGATAAATACTTGTTTTAATTGATTTCCATCCCCTAAAATGGATTCTTCGAGGAAGCAGAACTTTTTTTCAACTTCAATATTATTTAATAACATTTGTGATTCCATTAATGATAGGACTTGATCCAATAAGGACTTAATCGGCAATTTTTCATACTTTTTTTTGATCGGTGTTGCCAGTACCATTAGTTCCTTGAGAATTACTTCAATACGCGTAACCTCTGACTCTACAATATCAAAATACATAGACTCCCCATGATAATCCCTAGCCATTAAATGTAAAAATCCTTTTATCGCTGTGATCGGATTTCGTATCTCGTGGGCAATTCCTGCCGCTAATTGGCCTGCAACCGCTTGCTTTTCCGATAGTAATTGTCTTTCTTTTTTAATTAGAGTGATATCTTTTAAAACCACATAAGACCCCACCACTTCCTTATTAAAGAGGATTGGAAATGTAGTAACATTTACATCCATTAATAATTCGGGTCTCATATTAATCTGTGCATCAAAATTTGTTAGTTTTTCCCGGCTCTTTTCGAAGAAGAACGTTTGTGATTCATTCAAACATTTGGAGAGGAATATATGACTCAACCTCATCTGTAATAATTCAGGTATGGAGCAACCTAAGAGAGTTTCGCAAACATCATTCACATACACCAATCGCCCATCCATATTTAGTATAAAGAATGGGTCTGCATTTTTTGATAAAACAGAGAAATCCTTATCCACATTGACATCGATATATATTTGAAGCAGAAAGTTTAGACGTTTTATCTCATCCCTCTCCATTTTCCCCCACCTCTCTTTAATTCTCATTTAAAAAATCAAAAAGCCAAAATAAGCGTATAGTTTCTACGGCTTATTTTGGCTTAAATTCTAGCATCAATAGGTCTAGAGATTCATTGCCTATAAAAAGAGTTCACTGACCTTTTTCTAACACTCACAAGTAGACTAGAGCATATATCCCTATATCCACCTTTAATACTATACCCATTTGTAAAAATATTCAATTAATTTTTTCTGTTTAGTCTATTTGCTTTTTTATTAACCCAAATATTTATGGTATAGAGCCTTTGCTTTGGAAATATCCTTCGTTCCATGCACTAAAACCCTTCCGTCTCTAAAAACTACTAATCGGTGAGGATTCACAGTATACGATAAAAGGTAGGGATTTCGCTCCACGGCTCCTCCTCGAATCGCAAATAATTTTTCTAAAGCCTCCAAATCACGAACCATTGGAACCGCAGGACGTATCTGAACTGAATCTCTTCCACATAGGACGGCTGTCTTGGTTTGATTTTCGAATGATAAATAAGGGTAAGTACGTTCTTCCCCGCAAGAAGGACAATCCCTCTTTTTCAATTTATCTACTTGTATGGAACTATATTGGTTTTTCCATAAATCAAAAGAAACAAGTTTATTTCGCAATGAATCCAAGTCACCCACCAAGATTTTCAATGCTTCACTTATTTGAAAAGAAACGACCATGTTCACAGCTGGACTAATAATTCCAGCTGTATCACAGGTTAATCCTCCTAGAGGAACGGTTTCTACTAAACAAGAAAGGCAAGGTGTTTTCTCAGGAATGATCGTGTAGGAGATTCCATAACTTCCAACGCAAGCACCGTAAATCCAGGGGACACCATACATTTGGGATACATCGTTAATGATCATTCTTGTTTCGAAATTATCCGTTGCATCCATAATAAGATCAACGTTTTTGGCCCAGTCTTCCAGCTCTGACACAGAGGCATCCGCAATGATTACCTCTATTTTCACAGAAGAATTTATCGCTGTTAAGCGGTTTTTGGCCGCTATTACTTTAGGAATTCGATTTTTGGCATCTTCCTCTGTATATAACTGCTGCCGCTGTAAATTGGACCATTCTACATAATCACGATCAACAATGGTTAGTTTACCAATCCCAGCGCGGGCAAGTGCTTCGGCACATGCTGATCCGAGTGCTCCCATTCCAATTATGAGTACATGTTTATCGGAAATTCGCTGCTGCCCGTCTTTTCCAATGGGTGAAAAAAGTTCTTGTCGTGAGTACCGATTAATCACCCGATACTCATTCCTTCCTTTGGACTGCTTGCTGAAGCATATCTCTTTTTCTCAATTCGACCAGCCTCATAGCCTAAACGTCCAGCTTCAATCGCTAGTCTCATTGCTTTTGCCATTTTTACCGGATCATTAGCCGCTGACACAGCTGTATTTAATAAGACGCCGTCGGCTCCTAATTCCATCGCTAAAGCCGCATCGGCTGGTGAGCCAATCCCAGCATCCACAATAACAGGAACGACAGCCTGTTCGATAATAAAGCTAAGGTTTACGGGATTGATGATACCTTGACCAGATCCAATTGGCGAGGCCCCTGGCATGACAGCATGACAGCCTGCTTCTTGAAGTTTCCTAGCTAAAACAACATCATCTGAGGTATAAGGAAGGACAATAAATCCTTCTTTCACTAATTCTTCTGTCGCCTTTAAGGTTTCAATCGGGTCAGGAAGTAATGTTTGATCACAGCCAATCACTTCCACTTTAATCATATCGCAGAGGCCAGATGCTTTTGCCAATTTCGCGATACGGACGGCCTCTGCCGCTGTTTTCGCACCTGCTGTATTTGGCAGCAGCGTATATTTATTGGTGTCTAACTGTTCTAAAAAATTCGGCTGACTTGATTCAAAAATATTCATTCGTCTTACCGCGAACGTGAGTATTTCTGCTTTGGAAACTTCCACTGCTTCCTTTTGGATGTCGTAGCTTGGATACTTTCCCGTACCTAAAAACAAACGAGATTTAAAGGATAATGAACCTATTTTTAACATATCAACCGCCTCCTACAAAATGGACTATTTCAATTCGATCTTTATCTGCTAATCTAGTACTTTGGTGATCTATTTTGGTTAAGATTTCACCATTTACTTCCACAACAATGACTTTATCATGGATTTCATAATGCTTGAGAACATCTGAAACAAATACAACATGCTCTGGTAATTGGATATACTCGCCATTTAATATTACTTCCATTTTTAATCTCCTAACCAACTGTCTCTTTGTGTCTTTCAAGGTGAAAAGCTGCGAGAAGTGCCTCATCTTGCTGTCTACCTGCTAATAGGTCAGCTACTATTTTCCCTGTAATAGGGCTTAATAAAATCCCATTTCGAAAATGCCCTGCTGCAAGGAACAATCCCTTACAGCTTGGATGCTCGCCAATATAAGGGATTCCATCGCCTGTCTGCGGTCTGAATCCTGACCACACTCGCTCCCATGCTGCTTCCTTAATCTGAGGGACTAGTTGAGTCGCTCTTTCTATTAATGAAGCAATCCCTTCGGGGGTAACCTTGTTATCAAAGGTATTTTCAAGCATGGTAGCACCAATATAAATTTCCCCATTGCGTTTTGGTACCAGATAACAGCGTTTGTCGGAAAAAATAGTCGTGTTAATAATCGGCTCCTCCGTTCGAACGGAAAAGCATTCTCCTTTAACAGGATACACGCTAATGTCCAGCCCCGATTCACGCATTAATTTCGCTGCCCAAGCTCCGGTGGCCACGACAACTTGTTCACTATGTATGACACCATTGGTCGTTTTAACCCCTTTAACCTGACCGTTTTCAAAAATAAATGAAAGAACCTCCGTATTTTCACGAATTTCCGCTCCGAAATAAACAGCCGCATTTGCAAACGCTTTTGTTAACTTTGCTGGCTGCACATGTCCATCGTTAGGGAGATACATACCTCCAACAACACTTGGTGCCAAAGACGGTTCCATTTCTAGTAATTCCGTTGAATCCAGCCATTTTATCGTTGGATCCCAATTCCTTTGATAGTTGACTTGTTTTTTTACTTCTACTGCTATTTCTTCTGTTTCTGCAATTTTCAGCATTCCTTTATTCACAAACTCGATATCAATTCCTGTATATTCATATAACTCACTTGATAGTGTAGAAAACATTGCTTGACTCTTTAATGCCAATTGGAATAAAGGACCATCTTGTTCAATCTCCGCTTGTGCTGCCAGCATACCAGCAGCCGCACTGGAAGCTTGGCAAGCCAATCTATCCTTCTCAATTATGATTACTTTTTTGCCCATTTTTGATAGTTGATAGGCAATAGAGGATCCGTTAATCCCTCCTCCGATAATGGCAACATCAAATGAATTTTCCACTTGTTCCATCTCCATCTCTTAATACATTTAAATAAGCCTTTACTGCTACTAATGGATCGCGAGCTTCTAATACTCCTGACATGACCGCGATTCCTTTTGCCCCAGCATCTAGTACCCGCCCTGTATTCTCGGGAGTTAAGCCTCCAATGGCAATAACCGGAACCTCTAATTGTGTAATCCGTGATAATTCATCAAGACCTCTAGGGGGCTTTCCTGGTTTTGATTGCGAAGGGAAGACATGACCGAAAAGGGCGTAATCAGCACCCTTTTCTTTTGCTTTTTGTCCCTCCACGTAGGAATGGATGGAACTTCCTACCCTAAGCTGAGGAAAATTTTCTTTGACAATAGCTGCATCTAAACTATGAAAGGCTAATTGAACCCCCCCAGCCTTTATAACTAAGGCAACATCCACACGATCGTTGATGAGAATCTTTGATAACGGCAGGTTTGTCATTGTTAGAAGTTCCACAGCTTGATATAGTTCCCTCGCTGTTTTTTGTTTTTCTCGTAAGTGAATCGCGGTTACATACGGATGAATATCCGTGACAATTTCACATAGCTGCTCGATCGGCATTTTGCCATTGGATATAATATGTAACTCTTTAACACTAGTTAAAATACAAGTCACCCCCTATAATCCAGATTCTGAAGCTCAATGAAATAAAGTGAAAAACAAAAAACCACTTCCTTTTAATAAGAAAGTGGTTGATAATTTGAAATATAAACATGATCCTTCAAATATCCATGTTTCCACTTCCCTACGCTGGTATAACCCAGATCAGGTTCATAGAGTCCCGAAGTATCACTTCAATCTCAGCCCTTTAAAAAGGCACCTCTAGCGGATTGTTATCTATTCATTTATAAAAATTCCCTTGCATGGATAATGTTAACACGTCGATTAGAAATGTCAAATAAATTCTTTTTATACCTTTCATATATTCTGATCTCTCACCTATGCATGGAAAAGGATTATTTTACTATGGTTAGTTTTTGGCCAATGTAGATTGGTTGATTAGGATTGAGGTTATTGGCTTTAACGATGGAGTCAATCGTAACCCCATTCTTCTGGGCAATCTTCCAGAGAGAATCGCCCGCAACAACGGTGTAAACAACAGTAGATACCGTTGGGAGGGTTACAGTAAATTTTGCTACATACCCAGAATCCAAAGTACTGCTGTCTTTTTTGTATTCGATTGAATACCAGTCTCCGATTGCGGAATAAATTTTTATATCTGTATTCATCGGAAGCACAATCTTTGTATCATACTGAGTTCCAGGATTGGTTCTAACATTGACGTTTGTCCTTGTCTTCGCTTGTTCGATTGCTTGAATCTCCTGATTGGACGGAACTTTAATTAATGGTTTGGAGACATATCCTTTCAGAACCGCGCTGATAATTCTGTACTCAATTTGATACCAATCACCCGTTTCTCCCGTTATCACCACTTCTGAACCAGCAGGGATTGTTGTTAGGATGGTGCTTTGAGTGGTGGCTGCCGAGCGTAAGTTGGAATTTTTCAAGGTTAAACCGAAACCTTCTGTAATCAGAATGGATTTGTCACGTGCTGTATATTCATTCTTATTCCCAGCTAGATCTGTTAGTTTTACAATTGGATAGTAACTTCCACGGATTACATTAAAGCCACGGCTGTTTTTTCCATCCCAATAAAAATTCGCTGTCCCCTTCAAGTAGCGTCCTAACCAAGTCTTAACTACCCAGCCGCTTTCATCAACAATGGTTACCTCCATATCTGCCGTTTCACTTATGGTAATGGGGATTCTAATTTGGTTCTTTCCATCTTGAAGAGTAAGTTGGTTAACCGGTTGCAAATCAATTGTTGCTGTTGGCTTTTCTGTATCTAACTGGGATGTTTTTGGCACAGCGTACGTATATAGAAATTGATTCGTCTCTGTTACAAAAATGGTGTCCTTGATGACGCCGATTGGCCGCAAGCCAGACGCGCCTGTAGTAGGTGTTAGTTGAAGAGTGGAATATATAAGCTGACCATTTGCGCTATTAAAGAATTTAATTTTGTTGTAATTTCCCAAAATAATTCTATCGGAGGCTACGACCATTCCACTTGCCCCTTTAATGGTCTGAAGTCCACCAGCAACAAACTGTTCTGCATACAAGGTCTTCCATTTCTGTACTCCGGTATTTTTGTCTACCGCGATAATATTGGCCTCATCAAGAACAATTAAAGAATCACTCACTACAGAAAGAGGCTGTGTAAACATACCCGTAGGGCTAAACTTCCATAATGTTCTTCCACTTGCAGCATCCAATGCCCAAATATTTCTTGTTGCCGCTGGTTTCGTTTCGAAGTAAAGCTTTCCATCTTTATAGACTGGGGCCCCATAAATAGGGAGGCTTGAATCCAGATCAAATGTCCAAAGCACCGTGCCGGTCGATGCATCAAATGCATACATTTTGGATGTCATTTGAACTGGATTCCGTATATTTGCAAACAATCGATTATCACTAGCAGCGAAAACCCCTTCCAACCGCTCTTGGAATTTAAGGGGATAACTCCATCTCTTTTTACCCGTAGTTACATCTACCGTACCAATTGCATCGAAACCTTCGGTAGTTCTCGTTAAATAATATAAGGTATTCTGGTCAATTAAGAGACGATTCGCAAAGCTATCAACGGTCCAAAGTGTCTGTGGAGAGGTACCGTTATCCTGTATCGCATAAATTTTAGTCATCGTTGAAGCGTAAATCACTCCGTCTCTTGCTATCAAGTCAAGAAACCCATTCTGCTCTTCTATTGAAAAATTCCATCTCTCTTTATAGGTATCTAAGTCAGTGGCAGAGAGTACTTTTTTAGAAATCCGTTCCGCCGAATACAGCTGATTGCGATTTACACTAAACAACGCAGAAGCGTTATTAAAGGGATCTTTCTTTAACGTCAATAACGTCAAATCAGCAGGCAAGGAGGCACTAGAATAATTGGTATTTCCTTGGTCAGCTAAATGCATTTCCCAGTTTTGGTCATCTGCCCTTAGGTTCTGATTCCTTAGAAGTCTCTTTAATTCTTTTATTCTTTTTCTTAATTGTTCATTTTGAGCCTGTAATTGCTTGTATTGTCTATAAATATCTGAAGAATTATTTCTATAATCATGATGGAACATCATTTGGGAACATCACACCTCCATTATTGTGCTTGCATCATTTTATGCACATTTGCCTAGGTGGTGATGTTTAATTAACAACCTAAAGAGCCTTTCCCAAAAATGGAAAAGGCTCTTACAATTTAAATCGTTTGACACTGCTGTTGGCGGAGTTTCCGGGCTGCAGTCACCAAATTTTTAAGCGATGCAATGGTTTCTTCTTCATGACGTGTTTTTAAACCACAATCAGGATTCACCCAGAACTGTTCTTTAGAAATAACCTCGACACTATCTTTTAATATCGCACGAATCTCTTCTACACTGGGCACTCGTGGACTATGAATATCGTACACTCCTAAACCAATCCCAAGTTCGTATGGATTTTGTTTAAGAGATTGAATCAACTCCCCATGACTTCTAGACGTTTCAATTGAAATAACATCCGCATCAAGAGCACGAATGGGCTCTATAAAGTCATTAAACTCGCAATAACACATATGGGTGTGAATTTGTGTTTCATTTTTCACACTGGAAGTGGCTAACTTAAAGGCATTGACCGCCCATGCTAAATAATCCGCCCATTTTTCTTTACGTAATGGCAATCCTTCGCGTAATGCCGGTTCATCTACTTGAATAATGGCAATACCTGCATCTTCTAACGCCTGTATCTCTTCTTTCAGCGCTAAGGCGAGTTGATTGGCAACTTGTTCACGTGAAATATCATCACGGACAAACGACCAATTTAAGATGGTGACAGGACCAGTTAACATCCCTTTCACATACTTAGACGTTAATTGCTGGGCCGCTGCTACCTCCTTCACGGTCATTGGGGCGACCCACTCGACATCACCAAAAATAATTGGTGGTTTAACGCAGCGTGAACCATAGGATACCACCCATGCTTTTTCTGTAAAGGCAAAACCTTCTAGCTTTTCTCCAAAATACTCAACCATATCTGTTCGCTCAAATTCACCATGAACAAAAACATCCAGTCCAATCTCTTCTTGAATTTGAATCCAACGAGCTGTTTCATCTTTCAAGAACAATGCATATTCAGCGTCGGTGAGTTCCTTTTTCCGCCAGGCCGTACGTGTACGTTTTACTTGATCCGACTGAGGGAAACTGCCAATCGTTGTAGTTGGAAAATCTGGTAAATTTAATGTCTCTTTCTGCAAAGGCTGGCGTTCGTTAAATGTCAATGGACGGGAGAAATGTTCGGTTTTTACTTGTAATTCAAGCTCCTTCACCCGTGCATTTTTCCGCGCCTCATGCTGTGCTAATGCTTGGGTCGCTTTCATACTTTGTGACACACTCTTATTTCCTGCCCACGCCTCGTCACTCACATAGGCTGTTAACTGTGTTAGTTCCACAATTTTCTCATCAGCAAATGATAGAGCATTTTTTAATGTGGCATCTAGACGTGTTTCTGCCTTCGTCGTGACAGGTACATGCTGTAAACTACATGAAGACTGAATCCAAGCTTCTTTTACACCGCTTAATAATAAAACAGCTTTTATATGGAATGCTTTTTCAGCCAAATTTGCCCGCCAAATATCCCGTCCATTTACGATGCCAATTCCTAATACTTTGTCTTTTGGGAAGCCGTGTTTTCGAAGTGAAGCCATATTTTCTTCGGCACCATGGATGAAATCAAGGCCAATCCCTGCAACCGGTAACTGAGATAGCTCTTCATATGCTGATAATCCTTCAAAATAAGTTTGTAACATGATTCGGGCAGCTGGTACTTGTTCTGCTAGTTGTTTATAAATCTCTTGGACTAGTTTTACTTCATCTGCTGTGAGTGATAGGACTAGTGCGGGTTCTTCCACTTGAATCCACTGAGCGCCTGCATTTACAAGTTGCTGCAATACTTGTGCATAGAGCGGTAGAAGTTTTAAAATAAACAATGCTTTCGATTTTGCATCGTATCCTTTCGCTAATTTCACAAAAGTAAAAGGACCGATTAAAGTAGGCTTTGTCATTAGGCCTAATTCCTGTTTGGCTTCTAGAAAATAATCTAAGATATAATTCTTCGTCAACCTTAATGATTGGCCTTCATACTCAGGGACGATGTAGTGATAGTTAGTGTTAAACCACTTTGTCATTTCACAAGCCACAACATCGTTTGCCCCACGTGCCATTGCGTAATAGGTTGATAGATTTACTTCATCACCTGTCCATTTATAACGATTGGGAACCATTCCGAACATTGCCGCATGGTCTAGCATACGGTCATAAAAGCTAAAATCTCCAACGGTTAGTAAATCCAAGCCTAATGATTGCTGGCGTTTTAAATTATTTAAGCGAATCGTCTTCATCTCAATACTAAATTGTTCCTCTGATATCCCGGCCCTCCAATAAGACTCTACACACCGTTTCCACTCCCGGTTATCACCAATGTACGGGTAACCAATCGCTGTACTTACTAAATTCATTTTTCATTCCTCCTTTTTATAGTTACAAAATTCCCAAATACAAAAAAGCCATCTCCACAAAATGGAAATGGCTCTACAATCAAGTTAAAGTTTAGCTAAAACATGCATAAACAACGCTGCTCATAACTCGTTTGTCGTACAAATGAAGGTCACCACCTATTTCCACGTAGGTATTTGGTGTGTACTAGAATTTGGCAGGTCTCCTGGCTTATCATCATGGTTCCTCACACCTTCCCGTCATATAGACAGTGGTATTTGTGATTCACTCCGATTTACAGTTGCGGGACAGCGACGGAATTACACCGTTCTTCCCTTTTAAGCCAAGCCTTAGCTTGGCACCAATTCTTACACGATATGGAATTTTCACTAACTATAACATATTATAAATTTGGTGTACATAATTTTCTGAAAAAGGGTCAGATTAACATGCTTAGAATTTAATTATTTTGCTCTAGACATTGATAAACCGCCATCATTTCTCGCTTATTCAACTCACGAATACGATTAAAAATAGGAGTATCTGCAACTGCCTCCGTACATAAACTTTCAGCAACAACATCACTTACGTTACCAGTTAGCCATGTTTGTACTTGTATGCCCTCGACTATTTCCTTTCGGCCCTCTTCATTGATGCCGCTCGCATGACAACTCACACATGGGATCGTTAATTTAAACACGCCATCATGGAGATTATCTTCAGAAATTACTTTCTTTCCTTTACAGAATGGACACGGATGACTTGCTTTAATCTTATTAATCTGGGTGACAATTTTTTTGTAACCAAACGCTTCATAGACATATGTTAGTTTTTTGTATTTTCCATTGGCAAAATACTTATCAATAATGGTTTCTCTAGTTTCGTCAATATTGGCAAAATCACAGATTGTGATCAGATTTTTGCTGCTTATTGCCTCGATATTGCCTTTAATTCTATCCCAGAATGGTAAAACATTTTGTAATACCATTTCATAACCGGCGAAGCTTGCTAGTTCTAATTCAAGCATTTTCAGCGATACTTGTGTTTCCCTAGGAAGTAAGGAGACATCTTCCGTAAGTGCCATATCGCCGCCAACAATTGCTTTTAGTTTTTCAAACTCTGGTAACTTCCCTACTGTTTTAATGACCTGATCAATAGGTTGATGAATAATCTCGCGAATATCCGTGTCACCAAACTTTAGTTTTTTATGGTGGTTTAGCACGGTTCCTTGACAGATTGGACAGGCAATCATCTCTTTTGATGCTTTCATATGCTCTTTAATAATGGATTTCGAAATGAACATATACCGCCCAATGATGATATTGAAGCCTTCCCATTTTCTCTGCGTCTTGCCTGCTTTATCATAAAATGACTTTTCCCAATAGCCGTATAAAAAAGTATGTCTTTCAGCTTCTGTCATCTCATTGTAGCTTTTACTAATATCATGACCAAGTTCATTCTTGATCTCATCAAAAAGGAATTGCAATTTCGGATATTGATAATATTTTAAAACTTCCATTACATCTGGATGTAATAAGCCTTCCCAAAATGGCACTGTTTTGTCTTGAATGACCACATCAAAATCAAACCTTTCGATTTCTAGGCGACCCGAACAGCTTGGACAGTGATTTTCTTGACTAAAGAAATCGAAGCTCCTTGTATCTTTAATGGTTGGATGTGCAGCCACAATATGGTTGATCAATCCACCGATTTCATAGAGAAAACTATATTGACTATACAAATGTCTTTCAAGGTCAATCGCGATAACGGGTGCGATTTTATCAGATTCAAATTCACCATAAATCAAACGGGCCATTGATGATAAGCTTTTCAAGATACCGCCTTTATAGACGTTTTCTGCGTTTTTAAAATAGCTAATATGATTTTCTTTTAAGTAGTTAATGCCCTTCTTTGAATCTAGTGTTGAAGAAATATGCAAGGAAGAAACACTATTTGTCCAATTATGTTGACGAAAATAATCATCATGACTGATGACATCTAGATACCTGACAGGTTCCAGCTGTCTTTTCCCAAAATCAACGATAAAATCAGAGCTTTCTAGCATATAGGCATTATGTTCAATCATCATGATGGAGATAGATTCATCTTTTAGTATTCCCCTGATACTATCAATGAATTGGTTTAAAATATTTTGTGATAACCCCTTTGAAGGCTCGTCAAAAATAAACAGGGTATGTGGGTTTCTTGCGTTTGAAAACAGCTCAGAAACTAAATGAACACATTGAAATTCACCGGTCGATAAGGACTGTGTTTTCCTTTCTAGTGTCAAATACCCAAGTCCAAGTTTGATTAATAAGCTCAAGCGTTTATGAGCGATGTCTTCATTTGGAAGGTCCTCAATAATGTCTTCAATGGAGCGCTGAAAAATATCATCAATTTCGTCGCTGTATTTCGTGAGTTTCCTTTTAATATCAAGAAACGTCGCAACGGTTGACCGGCTGGTAATCGATTGGTTTCGATCCTGCCCTACCATGACCAGTTTATCTTTTGGATATCGCTTTAGAAAATCCTTAGAGATACACTCATTGACAAGGGTCGATTTACCACATCCAGACTCACCCGTAAAGGTTACAAGTCTATTTTTCGGAATCTGAATTTCAGCCATTTGAATATTACGACAGTAAAGGTTTTGAAATTGATAGTATTCTGTTGGCATTGCCAGATTTCGTTCCCAAAAAACAGGTTTGGGACGAGGTGATTCTTCGACTATTTTCCCGCCGTATTTACCACTGCCAGGTCCAAAGAACAATTGCTCATCAGCCGTATCTAGCACCGTATCAGAATGATCAATCAGCCAAATCTGATTCTTATAGCCCAATTGTTTAATCTGTTTTAAAATTTTCAAAAGGGTTTGATGATCAAGACCAACAGAAATTTCATCAATAATAATCACAGTATTTTCACTAGCTGCCATGAATTCAGCCAAGTAGAGCCGTGTTATTTCCCCACCTGACAAGGTACCCATGATCCGATTTAATGTTAAATATCCAATATTCATATTGATAATATTTTTAAGAATATGTTGTTTCGCTTCGCTAATATGTAATTCCTCTGAAAGGGAAAAAATCGATTCAATGCTTAAGTTGTTGATATCGGAAATACTATGTGGTTTATTCCATAATTCTATTCTTTTTTGCTCAACTTCCGGATTATAACGCCTGCCCTCACACTTTTTACATTCAACATTTTTCGTGGTACCGCGTCCTTTACACTCAGGACACCAGCCTAGTGAATTATTAAAGGAAAAAACTTCTGGCGAAAGATGAAATTTTTCAGCAAGCCTAACGCGAATCTCTTTAAAAACACCCGTATGTGTCCCAATCGTTGAACGCGGGTTAGAAGAGATCGATGATTTCCCTAGGAAAAGAACTAAAGGCATGTCTTCCATCTTGATGGCACTAAAATTCGTTTCCATTATATTAGGAAACAAATACTGGTATTCAGCTTTAGGCAACAGGGACACGAGACGCTTCCTGGATTCTTCACCAATGGTTTGACAAAAAGTGGTTTTACCAGATCCGGACAATCCAGCAATTCCGAGCGTCTGATCTTCCGGCAAGACAGCATCTAAACGGTTAATATTGTTGGCAATTAATTGATTTATTTTCATCGGATATTCTCCCCCTTCTCTAAATCTAGTATGGCCATGATAGCACAACTTCAAATGAACATTCTATTCATTTTGTCGTTTATTATCCTCTTAAATTAATTTGGGGCATACAAAAAGACGCCTTCTTTCTTCAAGAAAAGCGCCCTTTGATTAGATGGGATGATCTTTAAATGTCTAAGTTTAGTAGGTGTTTTTTGTGGGATAAAAGAAATTCTGAAAATGGGCTGGAGATGCATGCATATTGTTACATATGGAAGTAGTATTAGTCGCGAAATGGAGGAATTCAGAAAACAGGCTTAAAAAATTTTAGCCAAAATACACTCTTACATTCTTTTCTTTTCGTGCTGTTGCTAAACAGTTTAGTATAAAGTTCTTGATTTGGTTTTGATCCCAATTGATCAAATCACTTTCTGATTTGGAATCGTCATTATTATATAATTTCTTGTAGGCATTCAGAGCCTTTTCAATTTGTTGTATTGAAAAAGTAGCACTGCCGCCAGACCCACTAACTCCTGCATAGTAATGATTTGCATCAAGTAAACTATACAGTATGGTTGCATTATAATTCCCCATGCTAAAACGTGCATAAGCAATTTCTTCTCCTGCTTTATTGTATCCTGATATATCGTGGCCCATTTATTTAGTCTCCTTTTAAATATTAATTTGTAAACATAGAAAGCTTATAAATGTAAATAAGAAGTTTACATTGCTTACCACTCCTTTCAAGTTTGTTTATAGATTGAGATATTTTGGCTGAAACATAAGGATGGAAAAAGAATGGTCAGGAAGAAAAATGTGAAGATGCGATTAAGAGGTGTGCAGAAACGTTGGATAATTAATTAGTTGTTATCATTCTTTAAGGATTTCAGGGGATCATTGTTTTGATGGGGAAAATTATGAAGGATTGAAGTAACAAAATTCATACCTCCATTTGCTACCTCCTACAGATAAAATAATATCACATTAGAATTCTCTTAATTTTAGTCTTTTCAAAAGGTTTTCTACAATTGTGTGAACGCTTTCTTAATTCAAGATCCTTAAGCTGCTGATTCCCGCATCTAGGATTAAGAGGGTCCTCACTTTTCGGTTGGGGATCAGGTTAAGCAACTGAACTGATAAATAGACGGAAATATTCCGCTTAATTAGAAATTATTATTAAAAAAAGCAATAATAGACGGAGAAATTCCGCCTATTTACTTGAAATACGTGAAAATGGGGGATTTTTCCTCGCATAAGCGGAAAACCTTCCCTTATTTACCCTGAAACGAGCTCCATTCAGCATATAGCCGGAAATTCTCCGCTTATTTTACCTTTGCTATCTGATTTTTTAATAGCTTCCTTTTATCATTCGCTAATAGAAATGAAAAGTAGTTACCTAGTTGAGTATTAAACCCATAATTGTAAAAATAATACATAAATTCCATTTGTTTTATGTTAGAATAGTTAAAAGGTAATAAACCACTTTAGACCTGTTTGCTCAGCAAGAAAGGGAATTTATTATGCAAGGAAATATTTTGATAGGAAATAACCTTAAAGATAAAGAGGAAATAGCAACTTGGCTTATTGAGAAATATGAAAATGATGTAAAAAGATTAGCCTATTATTATATGAAAGATATTGAGAGTGCAAAAGATATTTCGCAAGAAGTCTTTTTAACCTGTTATAAGCAACTACATACCTTAAGAGGTGATTCTATTAAACCTTGGATCTATCGAATTACTGCAAACAAATGCATAGATGTTCTAAGGAAAAGATCGTATAAACAGTCGTTAATTGCTTCTTCGTTAGTTGAAAATATGCCTTCAATGGAATTCACACCAGAATTTGTAGTATTGAATAAGAATTTAATACTGGAAATTATTACTGAAATCAACCAATTACCTGAAATCTATAAAGAAGTAATAACTCTTTATTATTTAGATGACTTAAGCTATAAGGAAATAAGCAATAGTTTAAAGGTAAATTATAGTACGATAAAAACAAGATTACATAGAGGGAAACTACTATTAAAAAACAACTTACATGCATTGCAATTTGAATAAGTTGAAAAATAAAATAAAGAGAAGCTACAATCATTGTAGGTTCTCCTATCTTGTTCTTGTATAAATTTGATTATTTTAACCCAACAATTTTCCCATAGGATATAATTGTTAATCCGCAAATCAATGCTACCACGATGAAGGTAAATAGGAAATACACCGGAGATCCTACTGCCCCGAAAGCCACCTCATTTTGAAGCGTTTCTATATTTTCCCACTTATTATCAATAACGGGCTTATAACTCCTTGTTTTAATATAGCCAACTACCAAGGTTCCAGCTATATAGATTAAATGAATTACAAAAGAAATAACTAATGATTGAATAATAGTCTTCAATTAAAAACACCCCTTCATATCCTCAATTTCCATAATAAACCATAAATGATATTTCAGTAAACAGCACTTTCAAGGAGAACTATATTCCAATCATTTATTGATAAGTTTATTCTTTTTCCCCGGGGAGTTCAACAGTGAACGGTTGTAATTCCTTAGCTGGGACAAAGCTTGAGAAATCGAATTGCAAGATTGTATTTTCAAGCTTGAAGCTCTTTATTTTTTCTTCCCCGTTTAAATAGAAGGTAGATTGGAAGTGTGCTGTCTTCTTATCAATGGTTTTATCTTTATTCAAACGGATACTATGATTTTCAGGCGGCACTGGATTTTTAGGATCAATTTTCCGGATATAATCCTTATCTACCAACAGCAACTCATACTGCAGGTTATTTTGAAACAACTCAAGCTGGTGCTTGCTTAATCCCTTTGAGATTGACAGCCCGGTGAATTGATAATCGATTATGAGTTTATTTTCTTTTTGTGTAATGTCATTTACCTGCATGCCTAAACCAAGTCGTTTACTATTTAATGTAAAAGATTTTTTATCCAATAGCTGTTGAACTTTAGGGTCCGCAATCGATAGTGTCGGATACAATGTTAGAGAAGAGATATCCTTATCCACAATCGTCATTCCTCTTCGGATAGTACTATGTAACCCATCCTTCTCTGTAGATTCGGAAAGCTTTGTTCCATTGTCAAACCGGTACACCTTTCCTTTATCATCCACGGCTTTATAAATATAGATGTCATCGTCCTGGTATTTCTTTACTATTTCATAAGTAAGAGCCGAGGACGCTTTTGCGGTTAGTATTTTTTCCAACTTGATTTTCACCCCATCATCGGGGTAGCCCTGTTCCTGTTCGATCGCCAGTGTAGTGTTTTTGTCCTGCTGAAATGGAATATCAAAGTTCCATTCACCCTTAATTCCGTTGATAGAATGTATGGTGACCGGGAGAGTAAACTGGTCTCGTATTTTTCCATATGGATATTCTGTTTTCCATTGAAAGTTGTATCCGTTTTTCACCTTTCTGATATCGTACGACATTCCCAGCCATGGATCGCGATCCCCTTTATTTCCCTCAAAGTTTACATCAAAGCTGACTTCCCCTTTTTCGTTATGTCCCCTTTCAACACCCTCATCGACAAATCCGGTAATGGAAATAATGTTGCCGTCAAAATAAGAACTGGTCAGTTTCACTGTTACTCCGTTCTTCGTTTGGGATTGATTTAATACAGTAACAGCATCCTGATTTGCCAGATTTACACCCGTTGAATCGTCAAATTCTTGAAAGAGGGCGCCTATTAAAGGTGCATTTGCTAATACTTTGTTCATAGTTGGGTTGATAAAGCCTGATGCAAGCGTAATCCCAAGAAGCGCAGCCGCAGTGGCCGAACCTGCCAGAACCTTCTTTTTCTTCGAATGTCTACCCTGGCTTGCTTTTGTGAGGCCCTTATCAATTGCTTCAAACACTTTTTCTTTTGGCACAGGTATTTGTTCAATTGCTGCCTTCATTTCCTTATTATCCATGGCACTTGCCCTCCTCCTCGTTATAAGACTTTTTTAATTCGGCTTTCCCTCTGCTTAAATATGTTTTTACGGTACTTTCAGGAATCTCCATGACACTGCTAATCGTTTTAATTGAGTAATCGTAATAGTAAAAAAGTATTATCGCTGTACGGTAATTCTCTTTCAGCTCCTTAATTGCATTTAGCAGATGTAAGGATTCTTCAATGTATACATTTGCTTGGCCCGGCAGATTCGACAATATTTCATCACTCAGCGGAACAACATTGTTCTTTCTCTTTAGAACCCTGCCTGAACAACGAATGACAATCCTGGTAAACCAGGTCGAAAAATACTCTGGATTTTTTTACGAATGAATAGATGTAAAGGCCTGATAGGTTGCCTCCTGGACAACATCCAACGCATCTTCTTCGTTATGTACATAAAGATATGCAGTCCGATAGATTCTTTCATAATGCTCTTGAACTAACTTTTCAAAGGCGCCCTTATTACCCTTGATTGCTTTTTTTACTAGCCGGTGGCTTTCCGTTTCCATCTTCTATGACCCCCTTTACTAATTAGTGGAATGTATACTCAAAAAAAGTTTCAAAAAGTTAAAGTTTTTTTAAAGAAAAGCATATCATGCAAATAGAATCCTAAGTTCAAAAAAATAACAGAAACCATACTTGGTTTCTGCTAATTTCAATCTATTTTAGACTGTCCCAACGCCCAAAGGGTTAGTTGCCTTCCTTTAAAATGAGTTGTGCGACACACTCCACATGCGTCGTCATCGGAAACATATCAACCGGCTGCACTTCCACCGTTTTGTATCCTCCGTCCTCCAATATCCGCAAATCCCTCGCTAGGGTAGCTGGATTACAGGATACATAAACCACTTTTTTCGGCTTCATCTCGATAATTGTTTGAAGCAAAGCTTCATCGCAGCCTTTACGCGGTGGATCAACGACCAAGACATCCGCGGCATTTCCTTCTTTATACCACTTCGGAATCACAACCTCGGCTTCCCCTGCAGCAAACTCAGTATTTTCCATTCTGTTTAATAAGGCATTCCGCTTCGCATCCTCAATCGCCTCGGGAACTACCTCTACACCAAATACCTTCCGTGCTTTTTGTGCTAAAAATAAAGAAATCGTTCCGATCCCACAGTAGGCATCAATCACGCTTTCTTCTCCGCTAAGGTCCGCGTATTCAAGCGCCTTATCATATAAAACCTTTGTTTGAACAGGATTAACCTGATAAAAGGACAGGGCGGAAATCGCAAATTTCACATCGCCAATATAGTCATAAATGACTTCGTTGCCCCATAAAACGTTCGTTGTCGCCCCCATAATCACGTTCGTCCGTTTGGAATTCACATTATGGATAATCGACTTGATCTTTGGGAGCCGCGCAACGATTTGCTCCACTAGCTTGTCTTTTTGGGGAAGGTCTGTCGTCCTTGTGATAATGACCACCATGAGTTCGCCTGTTTGCTGACCATAACGGGCCATAATATGTCTGAGTACACCTTTATGTGATTCCTCATGATAGGCAGGGATCCCTAACTCACTGCAAATATCCTTCACCGTCTGAACTGCTTCATTTATTTCAGGCAGTTGAATGACACTTTCGTTCGTATCAACAATTTCATGGCTCCTTGGTTTAAAAAAGCCCGCAATCAATTTACCGTCCTTTTCCCCCACCGGCACCTGTGCCTTGTTGCGGTAATGAAAGGGCTGGTCCATTCCTAAAATGGGATGTACAACGACATCCTCTAATTTACCAATCCGTGTAAGTACCTGACGAACTTGGTTTTCCTTATACCTTAGCTGACCTTCATAACTAAGGTGCTCGAGCTGGCAGCCTCCATATTTATGGATATCTCTGCTGTCAATCTCGACTCGATCAGGGCTTTTTTCATAAAACTCCACCAACCGCCCAAAGCCGTACCCTTTGCCCGTCTTAATAACCTTCACTTTTGCCTTTTCGCCCGGCAGTCCGTTGGGAACAAATAACGGGTACCCATCAACCTTGGCCACACCGGCCCCATCATGGGTTAGATCTTCAAACACTACATCTATAAAATCATTTTTATTAACCGGTAAGATTCTGCTCATTCGTTTCTTCCTTTTCACATTTTGACTGCTAAGATTGTAACACAAAGCATGGTTGATTGCGAAACTTGACCATGGCAAGCGCCTTTTTTTCAAAAAAAACCAAGAAAATTGTCAGAATGTTTTTATTTTCAAATATAATAAAAGTGTATATGATTAAAACAATCTCATTCTTGGAAGGAGTGGATAATGATGAAGATGAAAAACAACCTTACTATCACGTTGCTCCTTGCCTTCCTTGCTTTCACCTTTCTTCACTTTTCATATTCACTTTCCCACTCTCATACCAATTTCAAGGCCATCATCAACCTAGATGATGCCAAGGTGAAAGGGCAATGGGACGATGACAAGAAGCTGCCCATGGACATACCCATTCTTTTTGTCCTGCCGGTCATCCTAGCTGCAGTTGCCGCTCCCCTTGTGTATCTATCCATCATTTTTATCAGAAGCTTTATTTTTCTAATACCGAAATTTCATCAATCCAACTATGTGATCGACGCTCCCGAATCATTCTGATAACAATCAATGATAAGGGAGGAATTGATAATGTGGATACGCTTTGTTATTATTGGCTTGTTTTCCATATCGGCCGCAAGCATGCTTACCTACCAGGGAATTGAAATCTTCCATGCCTTTACGGATTTCTTTAAGCAAAAATAACCGAAGGGCAGCCTCCGGCGGGGATTAATTACTCCCCCTTAGGAGTCTGCCCTTTTTAATTAAAAGCTCTCTTCTTGATCGCCTTTCATGGCCGCAACTTTATCTTTGACCTCTTCAATATTCCTCATTTTGTTATCCCAGCATTTTTGGCTTAAGTCAACCGGATACTCTGCCGGATTGGTAATCCGCTTATACTCATCCCAAAGGGCAACGAGGTTTTGCTTTAAATAATCACGGGATTCTTCCAAGCAAGGTACTTCATAAACAAGTTCCCCCTCAGAAAAAATTCTCACATGTAATTCTTTTGCAGTAAAGTTGGTCACCACTTTGTTCATGAACGTATGGGTTGGATGGAACATTCGCAGCCGTTTTTCAGGGAGCCTTTCATCGGCTAGTGCAATATAATCCCCTTCGGCGTGGTTGTTCGTATTATTGATAATTCGATAAATCCTCTTTAATCCTGGTGTTGTCACCTTTTCCGGATTGGATGAGATTTTAATCGTATCTTCCATTTTTCCGTTATTGTCCTCAATGGATACAATTTTATAAACCGCCCCAAGCGCAGCTTGATCGTAAGCTGTAATCAGTTTGGTCCCTACCCCCCAGCTGTCAATTTTGGCACCCTGTGATTTCAAACTCATAATCGTATACTCATCTAAATCACTGGAGGCAACAATCTTTGCATCAGTAAATCCAGCCTCATCGAGCAATTTGCGTGCTTCTTTCGAAAGGTAAGCAAGGTCACCGCTGTCAAGGCGGATTCCGATAAAATTAATATTATCTCCAAGCTCCTTAGCCACTTTGATTGCATTTGGAACACCGAGACGGAGTGTATCATATGTATCTACTAGAAAGACACAATCCTTATGTGTTTGGGCATATTTAATGAAGGCCGTATATTCATCTTTATATGCTTGGACCATCGAATGGGCATGCGTTCCCGATACAGGAATACCGAACAGCTTTCCCGCTCTGACATTACTTGTTGATTCAAAACCGGCAAGATAGGCTGCTCGGGTTCCCCAAATCGCCGCATCCATTTCCTGTGCCCGTCTTGTGCCAAATTCCATCGCTACTTCATCGCCTACCACTTGCTTGATACGCGATGCTTTGGTCGCAATTAATGTTTGGTAATTCACAATATTAAGCAAAGCTGTTTCAATCAATTGAGCTTCTGCAAGGGGGGCTTCCACCCTGATGATCGGCTCATTGCCGAAAACAAGCTCGCCTTCTTCCATGGCACATATAGTTCCTGTAAATCGGATATCTTTAAGATATTGAATGAAATCCTCCTGATAACCCACTTCATTTTTCAAATATTCAAGATCTTCCTCGCTAAAGCGGAAGCCTTTAATAAACTGAATCACTTTCTCCAATCCAGCAAATACAGCATAACCGTTCCCGAACGGAAGCTTACGGAAAAATAGTTCGAAGACCGCTCGTTTATTATGTATTCCATCTCTCCAATACGTTTCCACCATGTTGATCTGATATAGATCCGTATGCAGAGTTAAACTATCATCTTGGTAAAAGTGTTTCATCATCTGACCTCCGAAGTACTATTTCAGCTTTTTCATCATTATAACCAATAATGCACCTGGAAGTCTATTTAACTTGGGCTCCTAGCGATTGTTCAAAATGTCCAAGTGCCCATTCGTGACCTGCCTGATTTTTTTGGATTAGATTCACAATCCCATACGAGAAAAGGACCAGTAAATTTTTAATTACTAGTCCCAACCGATATAAGGGAATTTTCGATTTATAGGTGGAAGGTATTTCCTGCCCCTACTTTCCTTTCCTCTATATTCCTCTTACCTTTTGAATTACTTTCTTTTAATTTCTCCTCCCAAAAATCAGCACCTTTAATGCCGAGTTTAACAGGATCGAAGACTGGTTCAATTCCCGCTTTCCTTTGTTGTTCATAATCTTTAAATACTTTTAAGGCCGTTTTCGTTAGCAATAAAATAGCCACTAAGTTTAGCCAAGCCATGCTACCGAAGCCAAAGTCACCAAGTCCCCATAATAGGGATGCGTTTTCAACACTTCCAATATAAATCATTCCTAAGAAAAGAATCATTAAGCCTGCTTTCAACCCTTTTAAATTTCTATTTCTCCCAAGGTAGAAGAGGGTTGTTTCAGAAATATAGTAGTAAGCCATTAGTGTTGTAAAGGCAAAGAAGAAGATCGCAATCGCAACAAACAATCCGCCAAATCCAGGGATAACACTTTCAACAGCCGCTTGTGTCCACATCGGACCAGCCTCAACTCCTGGGATGTTGTCAACAATTGAAGACTGTCCTTCTGGAGTAATGTTGTACATACCGGTGATTAAAATCATAAGTGCCGTAGCTGTACAAACAATGATCGTATCAATATAAACAGAGAATGCTTGAACAAGACCTTGTTTTGCCGGATGGGATACAGCAGCGGCGGCTGAACTATAAGTTCCTTCCCCTACACCAGCAACGTTGGAAAATACAGCTCTCTTAACACCCCATGCAATCGCTGCACCGAACATACCGCCAAACATTTCATTTGCTCCAAATGCACTTGAAATGATTAATCCAAACATTGCTGGAATTTCTGATGCATTAGCAATTAAAAGAACGAACGTGACAATCACATATCCTAAAGCCATGAAAGGTACAACTTTATCTGCAACAGACGCGATTCGCTTAACACCGCCAAAAATAATGATGCCAAGTAATGCCACAAGAATGATACCAGTGATGCTTTTATTGAGACCGATTGTGTTCTCAAATCCAACAGCAATCGTGTTAGCCTGAATACCTGGAACTAATATTCCGTAACACAGGGTAACAACAATCGCAACCAACACCCCGAACCACTTCATTTTTAAACCTTTTTCAATAAAATAAGGAGTTCCGCCTCGGTATTGGTTACCATCTTTTACTTTATAGACCTGAGCAAGTGTCGATTCAACAAAAGCACTTGCTCCTCCCAATAAAGCCATGATCCACATCCAGAAAACTGCTCCCGGACCGCCAAATGCAATCGCAGTAGCAACTCCAGCGATATTTCCAATACCGACCCGACCAGCTAAAGCCATACAAAACGCCTGGAAAGAGGACACACCAGATTCCGGTTCACCCTTATCAAAAAGAAGCTTAATCATTTCCTTAAAATATCTAATTTGCACAAAACGCGTAATAATAGAAAAGAATAATCCAGCACCAAGTGCAAATGCTACCAACCCCAGACTCCAAACCATACCCGACGCTTTATTCACCAATTCTTCCATCTTACCCCTCCTATGTAAGCGCTTCAAAAAATAGTTGTATTACTTTTAGTTTTTATAACATTAATAATTTTCAGACAGAAAAAGTTGTGGAAATGGACATGGGACAGACTTGCTGTCCCGCTCCCATTCATTTATACACTTGTCCCATTGTTTCTTAAATTGATCCATCCTGTTTGATGCTAACAAATACACTTTTCACTTCTGTATAGTTTTGTAAGCCATACTCTCCACCCATTTCGCGGCCGATTCCTGATTGTTTGTAGCCACCGAAAGGCATAGTTTCCCATTCAAGACCAAAATCATTAATCCAGACTGTTCCTGATTGCAGCTTGTTTGCAATATAATGGCCCTTTTTCATACTTTCTGTCCAGACACTTGCAGCTAAGCCATAGTCACTATCGTTTGCCCGTTTAATTACCTCTTCAATCGTGTCGAAAACGAAAATTGACATGACTGGACCAAAGATTTCTTCACGAGCAATCACCATATGATCTTCCACATCAGCGAAAATGGTTGGCTGTACAAAATATCCTTTTTCAAAAACTTTTTCACCGCCAGCCACAAGGCGCGCCCCTTCTTTTTTCCCTTGTTCAATATAATTAAGAACGGTTTTTTGCTGTTTAGCTGAAACGAGCGGCCCCATTTCTGTTTCAGGATCCATACCTGGTCCAATCTTCAGGGATTTTGCTCGCTCTGATAAAGCTTCTACAACACGATCATAAATGTTTCGCTGTACAAATACTCGTGTACAAGCACTGCAGTTTTGCCCATGATTGTACATCGTTCCGTTAAATGCCCCTTCAATCGCTTCCTCAAGATTGGCATCTTCTAAAATAATCGCTGGGGATTTACCGCCAAGCTCAAGTGTAACGCCTTTAATTTGATCCGCAGCCTTTTTCATAACTTCTCTTCCGACAGCCGTTGAACCAGTGAAGGCTACTTTATTGACATCTTTATGTGTGATAATCGCTTCTCCCGCAATTCTTCCTGATCCAGGCACAATATTCACAACACCATCCGGAAAACCAGCCTCTTTAAATAACTTTCCTACGTATAGAAGAGATAGCGGTGTTTCACTTGCTGGCTTAATAACAACCGTACAGCCTACAGCCAGTGCGGATCCAAGCTTCCAAGCAGCCATAGCAAGCGGGAAGTTCCATGGAATAATTTGGCCTACAACCCCAACCGGCTCATGTACAGTATAGGTTACATAATCCTTTGAAATAGGAGTTGTCTTACCTAATAGTTTCGTTGCCCAGCCGGCATAATATCTAAAATGCTGGATCGTTCCGTCGACGTCATCTGACAGAGCGACTGTATATGGTTTTCCGTTATCCAATGATTCTAGCTGTGCAAGCTCTTCACGGTTTTCTTCTAAGAGATCCGCAAATTTATAGATTAGATGAGAGCGTTCCGCGGCATCCATTTTTGTCCATTCGCCTTCATCAAAGGCATGTCTTGCTGCAGCCACCGCTGCATTAATATCTTCCTCTTGCGCTTCACTTACTTGTGCAATAACCTCTTCACTGGCAGGATTAACAACGGAGAACGTTTTACCACTAATTGCAGGTACATATTCACCGTTAATATATAATCCTTTCACACCTTCCAAGAATTCTTGAACTTTCAGTTTCAAATTGTAGTTTGTCGCTTGCATATTCTCTCTCCTTTTCTGTTTTAGATATTTACTGTTTCTAAATTGGCAAGTAGTTCTTTTAGCAGTTGATCTTCCTCAGGTAATAGACCTAAACGAGGGTAACGTGCAGGACCTCCAGCTTGTCCATTTAATTCCATCGCCCGCTTCACTATTTGCACGTACTTTCCAGATCCTTCAAGGAATGCACAAAGCGGCAAAATACGATCATTGATTGCCCACGCTTGTTCAAGCTCCCCGTTTTGGAAATGGTTATACATATCTGTAACAAGCTTTGGTACGATGTTTCCAGCAACAGAAATCCAGCCAGTTGCACCAACTAAGTAAGACTCCATCACAAGTTCTTCAGCACCACAGAATACTTCAAAGTCTCCCTTGCCTTTTCTTGCAAGATCTCTTACCTTGCCAATTTCACCGCTGGATTCCTTAATGTGAGTGACATTTTCACATTCCTTACCAATCTGTAACATTAAATCTGTACTCATATTAACGCCAGAAGTAAATGGATTGTTATAAAGCATGATTGGTAGATTAACAGCACGAGATACTTCTTTGAAATGATAGTAGATTTCATTTTCCTTCGGCTTCATGTAATATGGATTAATGATGAGAGCAGCATCCGCTCCGTGAGCTTCAGCCTGCTTTGTATTCTCGATTGTCTCTTTTGTTGTTTCACCTGAAGTACCCACAATTACAGGGATGCGTCCGTTTACTTCCTTCATTACCGTTTCGACCATTTGATATTTTTCTTCTTTTGAAAGACTGACAAATTCCCCAGTACTTCCATTGATGACAATACCTGCCACACCTTGATCGATGAAGTAATTAACATTATTCTTTACTCCGCCCCAATCGATTTCTTGCTCCTGTGTCATTGGTGTAATTAATACTGGAAAAGCTCCTCTAATTTTAGTCATTTAATTTTCCTCCTAATTAGTTAATAATTTTTTATTTTAATAAAAACCCTTCGAATAATGGATCTGTCGGGTCTAATACATATGTCTGCATACCCGAAATAAATCCACGGGCTGAAAACTTAAACTTGTAACCGGTTTCAATTCGTTCTGAAAGTTCTGCTGTCAATTTTCCATTAAAAATGCTTTCATTTTCAATTGGGCTATCTGCAGATATATCGCCATTTCCTAATAAATAGGTGCTGCAGGCAGCTACAGTGCCAAATCCTGGCGAACGCACAATATAACGATCCGGACGGAATGTGACCGTTTTGATTTTGCCTTCACTTTTTTGCGAATGATCCAGCAGGATCACTCGGCTGACAGCATCTTGGCCTTCTAAGGCTTTAATCGCCTTTTGTCCCCATTGATTAATGTCAGTAAGGTTCTCCATTTCAATCGCAAAAGGCAGCTCTGCTTTATCAAAAATCGCATAAAGCTGATCGGCTTGAACAAGAGCAATTTCTGTCTGTAAATCTAAATAAGACACTGCCACATGGGTCTGTACAACCTGGCATGGCTCGCTTTTTAACTCAACTAATTCCACTTCATCATCTTTCAAAACAGCAGTAACAGTAACAACACCACAGGCTGTTTCAATACTGTATTCATTTGAAGGCTTTGCCTTTAATTGGCCGCACTCCAGCAATGTAGTTATGACAGCAACAATTCCACCATATTGCATGGGAACGGTTCCGTTATGATCGAAAAAGACAACCGCTGCATCGGCACCGCTTTTAAAAGGCGGAACGACCAAACAGCCATTCAGTCCGGCAAATCCGCGGGGCTCATTTAATAGAAGTTTAATTTCTTCCTCATAGGCAAGCGGAAATTGCTCATTCAACTCTTGTAAACTTTGATAATGAACAAGTGGCGCATCCTTAATAATTCTAAAAGCCTCGCCTGCTACATGTACATCAGTTGCTGTGTAAGCCTTTTGAATGTTCATTTCACATCCTCCATTTCATGTTCCATTGGGGGAATGAGTAAAAAGCCTTCTTTAAGCGGATCTTCCTCGTTATAAAAGAACCGGTGCATTCCCATTAACCATGCTGAACCAGCGATTCTAGTTATGACAGCCTCCACACCCTGAACAACTGTTGTTTCAAGGACTCGGCCACGGAATAAAGAACCGACAATACTCTCATGCACAAATTCTTCGTCAATACCTATCTCCTTTTTAGAAAAGAGGACGGATAATTTGGCGGATGTACCTGTACCGCATGGTGAACGGTCGATCCCGCCTGGAGGAACGATCACTGCATTTTTCACATCTGCTTCTTCATGGGTTGGCTCAGTAAAAAACTCAATATGAGTCAAGCCGCGTATAAATGGATACTCCGGATGAACGATATCCGTTGTTTCGTTAATCGTATTCCTAATTTTGATGGCTTTTTCAATGATTTTTGATGCATTCTCCGGAATCAGCTCTAATCCAACAGATGCGGCATCAATAATTCCATAGAAATTACCGCCATAGGCAATGTCTGCATCCACGATTCCAATTCCCTCAACTTCAACAGAAACACTCTTTAACAGGAAGGCAGGGACATTACAGAAGGAAACCTCTTTTGCCTTTCCGTTCTCCACCTTAATCTCAGCCTCCACAAGGCCTGCTGGTGTATCAAGTTTGATTGAAGTCACTGGTTCTTGAACAGGGATTAGCCCTGCTTCCACTAATGCTGTACAAACACCGATTGTGTCATGACCGCACATGGGCAAATATCCGCCGGTTTCGATATAGATCACACCGATATCTGCTTCCGGATGGCATGGATCTGTCAACAACGCACCTGACATCACATCATGTCCTCTTGGTTCATTCATCAGCAGCTTACGAATCCAGTCATATTCCATTTGCATATGTAGCATTTTTTCGGACATTGTTGCTCCTTTTAGCTCTGGGAGTCCACTAATTACTGTCCTTGTCGGATTTCCACCCGTGTGTGTATCAATCGTTGTAAAAACTCGTTTTGCTTTCATCAGCTCAGCACCCTTTCCTTAAATCGGGAAAATTTTAGCGGTTCAATTGGGATGCAAGTCTCCTTTTTATTCAGCATTTCCTCTATGACTTTACCCGTTATAGCAGCAAGACTAATTCCGTCTCCTTCATGACCGGCTGCAATGTAATAATTTGGAACCCCTTCAACTTCTGACACAATCGGTAAATGATCCTCCGTCCAGGGGCGTAAACCTGCATAGGACCGTATAACTATCATGTCAGCCATTTTCGGATAAAATCGTATGGCACGATTGGCAATGCATTTAATAATTTCATTGTTGACTTTTGTATTAAATCCAACAAATTCACGGCTGCTTCCAATCAAGAAGTTTTGACTTTCTGTTGGTTCGAAAACAAGGGCCACGCCATATTTTTCAGTAATCGGATCCACCTGGCGCTTACCGCCAAATTTTGATATTAAATAGCCAAATTCCATCACTTTTCTTGGCCCGACAAATTCCTGGCGTGATGCGACAATGATGTGGCCTTTTCTTGGTTTAATTGGAATGGACAGATCCAGCATCTCGCCAATATATGGAGCCCATACACCTGCAGCATTAATAACATGGTTAGCGGTAAAAACTCCATTAGATGTTTCGACAGTAAATGTACCGTCCGGCTCCCTTCTCATTCCAGTAACCTCAGTTTGTTTATGGGCTTTAGCACCCATTTTCTTTGCACCATCTAGAAGGTTAAAGGCAAGAAGATATGGGTTAACGGTTGAATCTGTTGCACACTCTAAACCGCCTAATAAATCATCAGCAAAATACTTTGAATCTTGGCGGATGTCCTGACGATCCAACATCCTGAACGGCAAACCGGCCTCTTTCTGACGGTCAACCCATTTTTGCGCGGCTTCCATTTCTTCTTCTGTTTCACAGACAAGGATGCTTCCAGGCGCGCGGTAATCAAAAGGTTGTTTCAATTCTCTGCTTAATTCATCTACTAATTTCTGGCTGACAAGTGACATTTGACTGTCAAACCCAGGATCTTTATCAATTGCTAAAATATTTCCATCACAGCGGGATGAAGTCCCACTGACAAATTCTCCTTTTTCTATAACGGTTACATCTCGTCCAGATTTAGAAGTATAATAGGCAATTGCACAGCCAATGATTCCCCCGCCTATAACCAGAACATCACAATGATGTCTCACAATACCAACCTCCCTTCGTCTCTATACATGATTTTATTAATGCAAATTGCGTGCCAACTTTTGTAAATGTTTAAAAACAACAAGACCCAAGCTGTTTTTACAATTATTCGGAATATTTACTTTGTATCCGTTTGCAAATGTCAAATTTATTGATAAACTAGTGTATAAAATATTAAACAGTGTAAAAATATTTTTACACTTCAAGGAGACTGCTATGTTTGAATTACCGTCAGTCAAAGAAATAATTGAAAAGCATTTTATCCATCTAAACCAAGCAGATAATGAAGACGCCTTAGCGGCGGTTTATTTAAATGATCCCTTCGCTGTATTAGTTGAGGCATTCAAGCAATATCCGGCTGTTGCCGTCAAGGACTCATACGGTCAAACGCTTGGCTGTATCACAAGTGAACAAATCATTGGTTTTTTGCATGATTCCTACAATCAATTAAAGGCTTTCTATGAAACGGTGATTGACACGATGGATGCTTCTGTCACAGTGGTTGATGCTGATGAACGTGTCCGCACATGGACACAAGGAGCAGAAAAAATTTTCTCTGTTAAAAAAGATGAGATTATGGGCAAACCAATCATAGAATTCTTTGAACATAAAAATCTAGAAATCTTGGAATCCTTACACAAGGGGAAAAGAATTCGGGGAAAGTACCACCAGGCAAGATCTAATCTATTTGTTCTTATAAATGCAAACCCTGTTTACTTTAATGAAAGTATTATTGGGGCAGTTGTTTCCGAAACCGATGTGACAAGCCAAGTTGTTCTAAATGAAAAATTGTTTAATATGTCAACAGAAGTTCGCCGATTAGAACAGGAGATGGCGAAATACAAGCCTTCAGATCCCTTTAATAGCATTAAAGGGAAAAGTACTGTGATGGAGAAAACGGTGCAACTGGCGAAAAAGGTGTGCACAGTTCGGTCAACTGTATTGATCTTAGGAGAAAGCGGGGTCGGTAAGGAGGTCTTTGCTAAAGCTATTCATGAGACAACCGAAGGGGCTAACGCACCATTTCGTATTATAAGGTTAACCAGATAAGAAAATATTTCTGGTTGACCTTTATTTATATGGTCTTATTATAACAGTAGCCAGGGTAGAACGTCCGCACCCGTGGGACTTTGATCCCGTCAAGTAAACCG
>NZ_JBHHJU010000015.1:0-135208 GCF_042136325.1 Neobacillus sp. KR4-4 | reverse complement strand
TACCTATCTAACCAAGTAAGCGAAGAAGCGAAAATAGCTTCTCTTCTTAGAGTTGGTCAAAAATAAACCAAAACCGAGTTTAAGTAGGGAGCCTTGACAGTTTCGTTCATATCAGGAGGCTCCCCGGCACGCCCGCGGAAAGCGAAGTGTCTGGAACGGAAATCAACAGACAAGTTTAACACAGCCTTTTGTTTAAAAAAAGGGGGAAATTACTAATGAAAATAACTTACAAATTCACAACTGTACTTATTCTAATCGCTCTTATTTTGGCCGGATGCGGTACACAGGCAAGCAACCAAAGTTCTGAGAAAAAGGATGGAGGAACCAAACAAGAAGCTGCAAAAACGAAGGAACCTGTCCAATTATTGAATGTCTCATATGACCCAACACGAGAACTTTATGAAGAATTTAACGGAGAATTCACTAAGTACTGGGAAAACGAAAAAGGGCAAAAAGTGACGATTCAACAATCACATGGCGGTTCTGGGAAGCAAGGCCGTGCCGTTATCGATGGACTTGAGGCAGATGTGGTGACATTAGCATTGGCCTATGACATTGATGAAATTGCGAATCTAGGAGGCTTACTCTCTAAGGATTGGCAGAAGAACCTAAAGGATAACTCCACACCATATACGTCGACGATTGTGTTTCTTGTTAGAAAGGGAAATCCTAAGGGAATTAAGGATTGGGACGATTTAACGAAAAAAGGTACTTCCGTCATCACCCCGAATCCAAAGACGTCAGGTGGTGCCCGCTGGAATTACTTAGCTGCTTGGGCCTATGCAAAAGATAAATTTAATGGTGATGAAACGAAAGTTAAGAAATTTATGAGCCAACTATATAAAAATGTAGAAGTTTTAGATTCTGGAGCCCGCGGCGCAACTACGACGTTCGTGGAAAGAGGAATTGGTGATGTCTTGGTTGCCTGGGAGAACGAAGCCTTCTTGACCCTAAATGAATTAGGAAAAGACAAGTTTGAGATTGTCGTCCCATCCATCAGTATTCTTGCCGAACCACCAGTTGCAGTTGTGGATAAGAACGTCGAGAAAAAGGGAACAAAAGAGGTGGCTGAAGCCTATTTGAACTATCTATACAGTGATGTGGGACAGGAAATAATCGCTAAGAACTATTATCGTCCTCGCAATCAAACGATTCTTGATAAATATGCAGATGTCTTTCCAAAAATTAATCTAGTGACCATTGACGACGATTTTGGGGGATGGAAAAAAGCACAAGAGACGCACTTTAGTGATGGCGGAACGTTTGATCAGATTTACCAGCCGTAAAAGTTGTTCAGTGGGACGGGTGTCCTCTATCAAGTGTGATGGAGGGCGCCCTACATGTATATTATTTGGAAGGGGTCAACCTCATGGCTCGTTTAGCAAGTATGAAAATGAAAAGAAATAGTGTTCTGCCGGGATTCGGCCTGTCGTTAGGGTTTACGATGTTTTATATAAGCATTCTTGTTATTCTGCCATTATCAATGATTTTTATTAATTCAGTGACAGTTGAGTGGTCAAAAATTTGGGGGACGATTTCAGATCCGAGGGTGGTTGCCTCCTATAAATTGAGCTTTGGTGCAGCGTTTTCCGCCGCGTTTATTAATGTTATTTTTGGCGTATTAATCGCATGGGTGCTAGTCCGTTATCCATTTCCGGGCCGACGAATTATTGATGGACTAGTCGATTTGCCGTTTGCCCTGCCAACAGCCATTGCTGGAATTGCCTTAACGACATTGTATACAGAGAATGGCTGGATTGGACAGTTTTTAGGTTTTAAGGTGGCGTTTACTCCGCTCGGAATTACACTGGCATTAACCTTTATTGGTCTGCCCTTTGTGGTACGTACCGTCCAGCCCGTCTTGCAAAGCTTGGAGAAAGAAATAGAAGAAGCATCGGCAAGCTTAGGGGCAAACCGTTCACAAACATTTGTAAAAGTAATATTTCCAGAAATAATGCCGGCTGCATTGACTGGTTTCGCGCTCGCCTTCGCGCGGGCCCTAGGGGAATACGGTTCGGTAGTTTTTATTGCAGGAAATATGCCGATGCGGACAGAGATTACCCCACTTTTAATCATGACGAAATTAGAACAGTATGATTATGCAGGTGCAACAGCCATTGCGGCCGTGATGTTGATCTTTTCTTTCACGACCTTACTTATTATTAACGTATTGCAGTGGTGGACGAATCGGAAATTTATTTAGTATTTTAATTGATTTTGAGGAAGGCGAATTTACCGGTTCTATCGGCGAATTTACCGGTTCTATCAGCGAATTTACTGATTCTATCAGCGAATTTACCGGTTCTATCAGTGAATTTACTGATTCTATCAGCGAATTTACCGGTTCTATCAGCGAATTCATCAGTTCTATCAGCGAATCTAAAAATAGCAAACTACAGATGAAAAAGAACAGGTCTAGAAGGAGGTCCTTATGGCAGGAAATGTCTCATTGCAGTATTCAACAGCACCGGTCCAAGCTTCGTCCAGCAACTCTGAACCACGCCTTGTGCGCTGGGTACTCATCACACTCGCTTTAGCATTCTTAGGGTTGTTTTTGGTGTTGCCACTGGTTGCTATTTTTATCAAAGCCTTTGATAAAGGGGCGGCAGTTTTTCTAGAGGCTATTAGCAATCCAGACGCATTATCGACTATTAAGCTAACACTAATAATTACCTTAATTACTGTTCCCCTAAATGCCATCTTTGGAGTCGCTGCGGCATGGGCGGTTACCAAGTTCAATTTTAAGGGGAAAAGTCTATTGATTACGATTATTGATCTTCCATTTGCCATTTCCCCAGTGATTGCGGGATTGGTGTTTGTTTTATTATTTAGTGCCCATGGTTTATTTGGACAATGGTTAATTGATCATAATATCAAAATCATCTTTGCAGTACCAGGAATTGCGCTGGCCACGCTTTTGGTGACACTGCCATTCGTCGCCAGGGAGCTGATTCCATTAATGCAAACCCAGGGAACGGCCGATGAAGAAGCTTCTCTGACGCTGGGGGCGAGCGGCTGGAAAACATTCTTTTTAGTAACTTTACCGAATATTAAGTGGGGACTTTTATATGGGGTTATTCTCTGCAGTGCGCGGGCGATTGGAGAGTTTGGGGCAGTATCGGTTGTTTCGGGACATATCCGGGGCCTGACCAATACGATGCCGCTTCATATCGAAATTTTATACAATGAGTATCAATTTTCCGCAGCCTTTGCGGTGGCTTCCTTAATGTCATTGTTTGCCATCATTACACTGATTGTAAAAAATTTCATTGAGTGGAAAGCTAGAAAGTCATTTGAATCAGAAGAAGGAGCGCATTAAGATGAGTATTCAAATCCAAAATATCTCAAAATCATTTGGAAATTTCCAAGCTCTTGATCAAATAAATCTTGATATTCAAACGGGGGAGCTCGTCGCACTGCTTGGTCCGTCTGGTTCTGGAAAAACATCGCTGCTGAGGATTATCGCGGGCTTAGAAGCAGCCAATCAAGGTGCGATTCTGTTTGGGGAAGAAGACATTACGCATATCAGTACAAAGGAACGAAAAGTAGGATTTGTCTTTCAGCATTATGCTTTGTTTCGCCAAATGACTGTTTTTGATAATGTTGCTTATGGATTAAAAGTGCGGCCCAGAAAATTACGGCCTTCCAAAAACGAAATAAGAGAAAAGGTCATGGAATTACTAAAGTTAGTAAAACTAGAGGCCTTTGCCGATCGATATCCATCCAATTTGTCTGGGGGTCAACGGCAGAGGGTCGCATTAGCACGGGCATTAGCGGTGGAGCCTAAGGTGCTATTGTTAGATGAACCATTTGGAGCCTTAGATGCTAAGGTCCGGAAAGATCTTCGCAGATGGTTAAGAAAACTTCATGATGATTATCAGATTACCAGTATATTTGTGACCCATGACCAAGAGGAGGCGCTGGATGTTGCCGATCGTGTGGTCGTGATGAATGAAGGGAAGATTGAGCAAATTGGAACACCAGAAGAGGTTTATGAAAATCCAAACAGTCCTTTTGTCTATCACTTTTTAGGAAATGTGAATTTGTTTAAAGGCCGTCTGCATAACGGGAAATTACGGAATGGGCATTTTGAAGTCGATGCCCCAGAATTTTCGGAGATAGAGAATACCGAGGCAGTTGGTTATGTTCGTCCGCATGATATTAGTATCGAAAGGGAAGCCAGCCAGGATTCAGTTTCTGCCAAAATTAATTATATTCATTTAGTTGGGGCAGCTGTCCAACTTGAACTGATTCGAAAGGATAATGGGGACTACCTAGAAGTGGAATTAAGAAAGGAGCAATTTCGCAGCCTCAATCTAAAGACAGGAGAAGAAGTGTTTGTAAAGCCGCAACAATTAAAAGTCTTTATCCCCCAAGATTATTCCATTTAATAGTATAGTTTAATCAGTGAAAATCAGATAAGATTACTGTTAGTATTCCTATCTGATTTTTACAGGGGGAGTAGGTTTGAGAGGTTTTATACATAGTGAGGCAATCAAGCAGGAAGATTAGCTTCCTGCTTGATTGCCTTCTGCCTTAGCTGCATCAACCATTAGAATAACTGCAGAGATAATATGCATAACCATTCCTACAAACGGAATCCAGCCTATACATGAAGTTATGATTCCAAGGACACTACCTGTAATGGACCCGCTGCCCTCTTTTTTGGTAATCACCAACGTAACAATATGTAATATTAACATAATTGCTAGAGGGGTCCATACAAGACTGATAACGATCGTACCTCCAAGTACAGGAATTCCTAGTAATGCTTCAAGCCCACCTGAAACCCATTTCAGTATTCTTGATGTTGACATAAAATCCCTCCCATAATTAGTTGGTTTTTCTTTCCATAATCCTTTCGTTTCATTCTATTCACACTCTATCTAAAAATAGAACAAAGTCCTATACTCAATAACGAGTATAGGACTTTGTGATTGATTAAAGATTAGTTCCAGTCAGTGTGAAAAACACCATCCATATCGATTCGCTCATAGGTATGGGCACCGAAATAATCCCGTTGAGCCTGTAAAAGGCTGGCATTGGAATGGCCTCTTCGATAGCTATCTAAATAGGAAAGGGAAGCACTTAAGCAAGGAAAGGGGATTCCAGAATTAATTCCCTCACATACGATTTTCCTTAAACCTGATTGATACTCTTTTACTTTTTCAGCGAAAAAAGGAGCAATTAATAAATTCTTCAAATTTGCTTGTGTTTGATAGGCTTCACTTATTACGTTTAAGAACTCAGCACGAATGATACACCCGCCGCGGAAAATAAGTGCAATTTCCTCCAATGGTAAGTTCCAGTCATAGAGGTCAGAGGTCATTTTATATTGTGTAAACCCTTGCGCATAGGCACAAACTTTACCCATATATAAAGCCTGTCTTATATGCTCAATCCACAAATCTTTATCTTCTATTGACAGCTCCACTTCCGGTCCAGCTAAAATTTCTTCTGCAAAAACACGTTCTTCTTTTAAAGATGATACATAACGGGAGAATAATGACTCCGTAATGATGGATAAGGGAATCCCATTATCGATAGCTTGCATACTTGTCCATTTACCCGTCCCTTTTTGCCCTACTTTATCAAGAATGACATCTATCAATGGCAGGCCTGTTTTTTCATCCTTCTTCTTTAAAATTTCGGCTGTGATTTCGATAAGGTAGCTTTTCAGTTCACCCTGATTCCATTTTTCAAAGGTATCGGCAATTTCATTCACAGATAATTGTAATCTTTCCCTTAAAAAGGTATAGGCTTCAGCGATCAATTGCATATCAGCATATTCGATGCCATTGTGGACCATTTTCACAAAATGCCCTGCACCTTTTGGACCAATATATGTACAACATGGGGTACCATCTACTTGGGCCGCTATTTTGGTGAGGATGGGCGCTACTTTTTCATAAGCATCTTTCTCCCCGCCAGGCATAATCGAAGGACCATTTAAAGCGCCAACCTCTCCACCAGAAATGCCAATCCCTAAATACTCAATTTTTTTCGACTTCAGATCCTCATATCTTCTGGCCGTATCTTCATAATGGGAGTTCCCGCCGTCCATAATAATGTCCCCAGGCTCAAGAAAAGGAACTAACGATGAAATCACTGAATCGATGGCTGCCCCAGCGGTCACCATAAGGAAGATCTTCCTAGGGGTTTCCAAGGATTGAACAAAACTTTGTACGTCGTAATACGGGGCGATCGTTTCACCGTCAATTCTATGTAAAAGTTTATCTGTGAGATCCCTCGTGTAATTATAGACCGCTACTTTTTCACCATTGTTTGCCATATTTAAGGCAATATTGCTGCCCATTACACCTAATCCAATAACTCCAATTGTATTGTCCATTTCACTTTCTTCTCCTTTAAACTGCCAATAGTGGGGAACATAAATCCCCCACTATTGGCTTTATCTTAAACAAATAAACTTAGTATTAAAATAAAACCTAAACCACAAACGGAAATGATTGTCTCAAGTAATGTCCAGGTTGCAAATGTTTCTTTCATGGTTAAACCAAAATACTCTTTAAACATCCAGAAACCGGCATCGTTAACGTGCGAGGCAATTAAACTACCCGCTCCAGTGGCTAGGACGACTAAGGCAAGGTTCACGTCTGTTTGACCTAACATTGGAATCACTAACCCAGCAGTGGTTAAAGCAGCAACTGTCGCAGATCCTAAGGCAATACGTAAAATAGCTGCGATGATCCATGCTAGAATAATTGGTGATAATGAAGTACCTTTAAATAATTCAGCTACATAGTCTCCTACATGACCATTAATTAATACTTGTTTGAAGGCACCGCCGCCACCGATAATTAATAGCATCATCCCAATATGTGAGATGGCTGTTGAACAAGAATCCATCACTGTTTTAATAGGAATATTTCTTGCTAACCCCATTGTATAAATAGCGAATAATAACGAGATCACCATGGCAGGCGATGCACCGCCGACAAAACGGATAATGGCAAGTAAAGTGTTATCTGCAAATCCCATTGTTTTTTGAAGCAAAGTAATAATTGTAGCGATCGACATTAGAATTACAGGAAGCATTGCAGTAAATACACTGATTCCAAATCCAGGGGTGTCTTCCATTTTGAATGTTTTTTGCTCACCTAAAGAGGCGATATCTCCAGTTCTCGTAAAGGATGCAGGAACCAATCTTTTCGCTATCTTTGTAAACAAAGGTCCAGCAATAAAGACAGTTGGAATGGAAATAATAAAGCCGTAAAGTAATACTTCCCCAATATCTGCGCCATATTCACCTGCGATGGTTGTTGGTCCAGGATGTGGAGGTAAAAATCCGTGTGTTACAGATAAAGCTGCTGCCATTGGAATACCAAGAAATAGAATAGAAACCTTTAATTGTTTAGAAATCGCAAATACGATTGGAATTAATAAAACTAATCCTACTTCAAAGAATAAAGCAATTCCGATAATGAATGATGCGACCACTACAGCCCACTGAATATTCTTTTCACCAAATTTATTAACAAGAGTCATCGCAATCCGCTGCGCTCCTCCTGAATCTGCAACTAATTTACCAAGCATTGCACCAAGCCCGAAAATGAGTGCTATATGTCCAAGTGTCCCGCCTAGCCCAGCTTCAATTGTTGCGATGATTTCATCTAGTTTCATTCCAAGTGCAATGGCCACACCGAATGAGACAATGATAAGTGAAACAAAGGTGTTTAATTTAAAGCCCATGATTAAAATCAGTAATGCTATAATCCCAATTGCAACTATAATTAATGGCATGAAAATTCCCCCAAAATTTATTTGTTTCTATTAATTAATCCTCTTTGATAATTGGCAATCCGTGTATAATCTTCTTCTAAAACTCTCGATAAGTTTATAAAGATTGGCAGTAATTCTCTATACTCTTTTGCTGCCTCTTCTTTAGGCGTATGTTTGTGTGTACTTCCAACCATTTCAGAAACAACATCAAACGAATCGATTTTTCCCGTAGCATATAAACCTAAGATACAAGCACCCAGGCATGAACTTTCGTAGCTTTCTGGAACAACTACTTCGAGGTCGAAAATATCGGACATCATTTGACGCCAAACCTCTGACCTCGCAAATCCTCCTGTTGCTTGGATTCGTGTCACTGAACCTTCCATGCATTCAATTAATGCTAGAAATACTGTATATAAATTGTAAATAACTCCTTCCAGGGCAGCGCGAATCATATGTTCTTTCTTGTGCGCCATCGTTAAGCCGAAAAATGATCCGCGTACATCTGGATTCCATAATGGCGCCCGTTCACCCGCTAGATATGGATGAAATATCAATCCATCTGCTCCCGGCCGTACACCTTCTGCGATTTTTGTTAGTACTTCATATGGATCAATGCCTAATCTTTTGGCGGTTTCCACCTCGGAAGCGGCAAATTCATCCCGTACCCAGCGGAAAATCATCCCGCCATTGTTAACGGGCCCGCCAATTACCCAATGTTTTTCTGTTAATGCGTAGCAAAAAATGCGACCCTTCTCATCGGTATGCGGCTGATCAATAATAGTCCGAATTGCACCGCTTGTCCCTATAGTGACCGCAATCTCCCCTTTTCGAATCGCATTTACCCCAAGATTGGAAAGGACTCCATCACTGGCACCAATCACAAAAGGTGTTTGAGGATCTATCCCCATTTGGTGTGCTAATTCTGGGTCACAGTTGGTAAAAATCTCAGTTGTTGAGACAAGCCTAGATAACTGTTCACGTGAAATTCCAGCGATTTTTAATGCTTCCTGGTCCCAATCTAGTTTTTTGAGATCCATCATGCACATGGCTGAAGCAAGGGAATGATCGACAACGTATTGGTCAAAAAACTTTTTAAAGATATATTCCTTTATCCCGATATATTTTTTCGCTTTTTTAGCTATCTCTGGACGATCATTCACAATCCAAGTAATTTTGCTTAATGGCGACATCGGGTGAATCGGCGTTCCTGTCCGTTTGTAGACCTCATGTCCATTTAATTCCTCTTTTATTTTATGGCTCCAGGCCTCACTGCGATTATCTGCCCATGTGATGCACGGTGTCAGCGGTTGATCATTTTCATCCATAGCAATGAGACTATGCATGGCACTGCTAAAAGAAATAAACGAAATTTCTTTTTGTGGGTGATGCTTCATAATATTTGAAATCGCTTTTACTACAGCCGCAAAAATCTCTTCTGGGTCCTGCTCAGCTGTTGAAATATCAGGTGTATAGAGTGGGTAACCAATATTCTCTTGTTGGATGACTTCACCTTTTTCACTAAATAAAACGGCTTTTGTGCTAGTCGTGCCGATGTCTAACCCCAACATATAGTTTGTCATTATTCTTGCTCGACTCCTTTAGAAAGCATTTGTTGAGACCGCCACAGGTCTTCTACTTTTCCTTGAACATCATCAAAATTTTGATGTAAGGATAGAATCATGAGGTCTCTATTTTTTGCATCGATCGCATCAATATATAATTGATGATTTTCCACAATGCGCGGAAAGTCTTCGTATTTTTCCTTGAACCGGGACCGCATCGATAAAAGGATGAAAGCCTCCATTACTGGTTTGGCATTATTCCAGATCATCGTGATGTAAGAATGATTGATTGCCCGAATAATTGTTTCGTGGAATAGGAGATCTTGATAGGCAAACTCATCTGCATCGTGATATTTGATGGCTATTTTCATCATCTCGAGTATTTTACTCAGTTCCTTAACTAATGATGTAGTGTCTAATTTTACAAGACGTTCATATACAAACGATTCAATCAGTAATCGGACATCATAAATTTCAACTATTTCTTTGCTGGTTAAACCAATGACAACCGCACCCATTCGCTCTAACCGGATTAAATTTTCAGAAGCAAGGGTTTTTAATGCTTCGCGAATCGGTGATCGACTCACATTAAAATCAGCGGCTAACTTATTTTCTGATAGGATGGTGCCGCTTTCAATTAGACCAGAAATAATCTGCATCCTTAGCTCATATGTTACCCGATCTCCGACTGAAGCTTTCGTGAGCCATTTGGTCGGATATAATAAATCCTTTGATTCTATCATCGCTACACCTTCTTTATTGAATACGAGTACACTTGTATACAAGTATTATAGGCCGAATTTGAAAAAATGCAAGCGCTTTTTTTTCGCTTATAAAAAGGGAGGAAGGTGTATTCATTATTCTTAACGAATTTAATAAAAATAATGTCAGCAAAAAGGAAGGATATGATGGGGAATCTAGCTATTCGGAGCAGGGGATTTGAGGCTATGAGGAACTGTAGCCAAAAGGTATCTTTGGCAATTGGGATAATCTTTTATCAATAATTTCTGTCAGCATGAGGAGCAGAATTGATAAACCTACATAATAGGGGATGTCCCACCAGACCAGGCTACGAAGAATTCCAGCATTAATAAGCATTAGATTCACTACATACATAAGGAAACCCGTGAAAATATATTTGATCCAATTCCTTTTTAAGCTAAGTTTCGTCAATAGACAATAATACAGACTGTCACATAAATAGAAAATGGCACCCAAGGCAATCGAGTCACGGCCAGGATTTTCGAACCAACCAGGGGAGTATATTCGATTCGAGAAAAAAATAATCCATATCCAATTTAAATGAAAAACAGCAATTAAGGTGGCCACAACCGGTAAAGCAAAGGCATTTGAAACAAACGCGCCCAAATTGTTGTCATAGAATTCATTAGCCTTGATAAAATTCGGATTATAATTGTAACAGGCTAAGAAATTATAGATGACAGTCTCAATCAGAAAAGCCCCACCTATATTTGTTAATAATAAGTATAGTGATTGAGTGTTTCTTTTTTTGAATAGTATAAAACTAAATAAACTGATGCTTAGAACAAGTAAAGCATAATACCAATATGAGTTATGCATAACATTCACTCCGATTAACTGGTTAATTTAGTTTGTTCCTAAGAATTGGAATCTATGCAATTCTGCCAAAAAGCAAAGAACCACTAAGAGTTGAAGACTCTTAGTGGTTCTCTGTTTTTGATTCAATATTATTGATTAATCCGGTCAAACCCAACAACCGTCCAAATCCCTGTAGAATCTTGTCTTACAAGTCGTTTTAGGTACACCCGTCCAGCCATAAATTCTAAATGTAGGAAGGTGAGTTGAGCCATCTTCTCGAATTTTTATAAATGAATTTAAGGATAAGCTGATTTTTAAATGAGGAGTTTTTGAAAATATAAAAGAGGTGAAGTGGATTGTAGCAATTGAAAGAAGGAGTGGTTGTTAGAAATGAATTTTCAAGCATTCCATATTCATGGATTCATCATAAGAAACTGAATAAAAGTATTTACATCATGCTGCCAGGCCTTGGATATACGACCCAACGTCTGGCATGTTTTTGAATCACATTATAAATATTCTTCATGTTAATTATCAGTTTGCTAAGAATAATTGTATCATTGGCGACCAGGGCCATCATTTTTTTTGAAAAAGGACTATCTCGAGGTTTCCTGAAAAGTTACCTTGATGACTTTTTCCGTCACTTTATTAAATTCTATATTGACGAAGACACCGAATTCTTTATTCTTATCTTTTAACCAAAGCTTAAACTTTTCGGTGGAGGTTTGCGGTCCGCTTGTTCTTCCAATGTGAAGATAATCAATGATCTTGGCTTGCGGATACTTTTTATGGGTTTCCTTCAACGCCAATGTACCCCACTTTGCATATGGAGGAATCGGTTTTTGTTGCGCAGATCCTATATTTATGGCTGTCAGTGGACTTATACTTCCAGAGAAGCAGAGGATAGAAATAAATAAACCAATTAAAACTTTTTTCATGAGATAACCTTCTTTGTTTTTGCTCTTATCATTTCTTTTTAGATAATAACTTATGTAGAATTTTATTAAGCACTATTTGTTAAATTTCAACAGAAAAGTACTGAGCCAGGATGTGGTCGAGTTCTTGGCTGTTAGATTTGCGGAGGGGATTATTATGGAGTTTAAATTACTAACTGCTTCTGATGCAGAAAGCTATTGGGCGCTAAGGTTGGAAGCACTAAAGCAGAATCCGGAAGCGTTCTTAACGAGTTACGAAGATGCTTTAAAAAGAGAAAATCCGATTGACCAAGTTGTCCGTAATTTTAATGCTGAAGGGAATTATACATTTGGTGCATTTGAACAAAAGAGTCTAATTGGAGTTGTCACTTTATTACATGAGAATGCTGAAAAAATTCAGCATCGGGCCAATATTTTTGCGATGTATGTTACCCCTAAGAAGCAAGGTAGGGGTGTGGGGAAAGCATTAATGACTGAGGCCATAAATAAAGCCAAATCGATTCCAGCGATTGAAAAAATAAATTTATCTGTGATGGCAAGCAATGATAAAGGAAAACAACTTTATCGTAAATTAGGTTTTCAAGTATATGGATTCGAGGAAAATGCCTTCAAAGTTAATGGAATCGATTATAATGACGAACATATGGTATTGCATTTAAGAGCAAGAGAAGAAAAGTCTGTCTTTAAAGGTGAAAAAATCTATATTAGACCGTTCTCTAAAGAAGATGCCGTGCCACTCCTTCAATTAAATAAAGACAATCGTCACTTTTTTGAAAAATTTTCGATGGAACGCAGTGAGGACTTCTATACAGTTGAGGCGCAGCTGAAGCGAATCCAGACGTATCAAGAAGAGTGCAGCATGGATCAGAGCTATGTATTTGGAATTTTTACAAATGAGGGCTGCTTAATTGGAACGATAAATTTATTTCACCTTCTTAGAGGCTCACTTCATAGTGCGTTTATCGGATATTTTTTAGATGAAAAGCATAATGGGCGAGGCTTTACAACAGAGGCGGTTAAATTGCTGGTGGATTATGCATTTAAGGAATTGAAATTACACAGGATAGAGGCCGGAGTCATGCCGCACAATATTGGTTCCATTCGTGTATTGGAGAAATCCGGTTTCCATAAAGAAGGAGTAGCTGTGAAAAATGTGAAGATAAACGGAAAATGGGAAGATCATCAGGTATTGGCCATTATTAACCCGAATGATTAGGAGGCTAAAAAGGGAGGTCCCGGTTAAAGGACCTCTTTTTGCGTTTATGGTATAATAAAGTCATGAAGGTAAAATGTTTTAATAGCTGTATATTACGATAGGGGGCAGATGCAGAATGGATAACAATCAAATAATGCCAACCGAAATTTCGATAAAAAATAAAAAACATATGGTAAAAGGAAATGTAATAAGGGCCGTCGTATATGCAAGGAGTAAAGTAATCCAACTTAGTACGGTAGATCAAGAAAGATATTATCTTATTTACTATAATAATGCCCTTATTTTTGGTGGAAAGCTCGACCAAGTCGAGAAAGGAACATTTATATATAAAGCGACTCAAGAAGGTATTACTATTGAATTTCCGCATCCAATCTTACGTGCATTAATCCCCGAAGAAACCGTAACTATTCCCAATAAAAGTAACCTTTTTTCTCGACTTCAACTCGATTACTCACCACAGGAAATGGTCTATATACTAACCACACTTGACTCTTTTTTCGAAAAAGAGCAACTAATCAAGGCTATTGATAAGGTTTTCTTCCACTTTAGAAGAAACGGTAAATTTCTAAAATCCTTTCAAATCCTTCAGATGTTAGCTGATTTCGCACCGAACTTCAAATCAGCACAAGAACGTTTGACCGCCCAAGAATTTAGTTCATACCACCATTTTTACCATTCCTCAAGTTTACCTGCAATCCTATCCAAGGACCCCCTATATGTAGAATTGAATTGCTTCAAAAATCGAACCAATCCAGAAGAACAAAAATGTTTAGAAGAAATAGTGAATAAACAAGACGGTTTAGTTGAGTTATTGCTATGGTTAGAAAATACCGAGAAACTTATAGGGACTAAATCGATCGAGAAGTATACAGGCAGAGCCTTACGCTTTGTGACGATGGAAGAATGGATGCTGATTTTGGCACAACTGAATATCAATCCCTTTCGAGTGCTGCCTGATTCAGAATCTGTCATCAACAAAATGCTTCAAGCTGGTAATTATGAGAAAACTGCCCTATGCTTATTCAGATTTATCAATGACCTGCCAGCCTCCTTCAATGCCAATCTCCTAATAATTTGGGATCATTCTGACTCGACATTTGTCATAGAACATTTTGATGAATTTATTAAATTGTTGCAGCACTTGCCACATTCAGAAAAAACTAGGCGCTTTGAACAAAAGGTGTTCCAATGTGCTGAATTCCTCCTTAAAGAGCATGACCTTAAAACCGTGTATGAACAACTCAGCCCTATACAAATGGTAATCCCGGGACTGGAAGTGATGAAAAAGATAAGTGAAATGGTTGGATTATTAGAGAATCCTGATCGGATGATGGAATTAGGTGATTATTATGCGGAGTTCAAACAATTTGATCAAGCGATCGATTGTTTCTTTTGGGAAATGGAACTCGATCCGCAAAATCCTGCTCCTGTTCGGAAAATCAGTAAGATGTATCAATCAAAAGGGATGATTCAAGAAGCAGCCGCCTATCAAAAGGTACTTACACAATTAAAAAGTAATCAAGAAACTGGATGATGTCCTATCTCATCAAAACTAGGTGCACAAGAAAAGGTCATCAGAGAGAGTTCTGATGGCCTTACGTGTGTGTTATACTTTTTCATCAATAAACTAAATTCTATTCTTCACATCTGCTCTAATTGATTCGATGATATTCTCGGATAAATTAGCCGGCAATGACACTCCGTTCTTAAAGACCCAAGCATTCACTACTTCGAGGTCCCCTTTTTTAAAAGTAATACTATAATCTTGATCCTGGTAGGTAAAATCAGCGGTTACTTCTTCTTGATCGTATGCCTCTTCATCAACAATCATATTAAAAATTTCATAAGGTTGTTTCACAGAAAAGCTCCTTTGTATATTCTTTTTGTAAATAGGGTTAACTTTAAAAATTTGTTTATTCAAAAGGAGCCACAAAAACTACTATATTTCACTTTAATATATTAATTAAGAATATGATAAAATGGGGATGGAGTGAATGGAGGTTGGCAGCAATTGATTACTATCTATAAAATCCTTGTTTTCATACATATTTTTTCAGCCATCCTAGGGATGGGGCCGGGATTCATATTAACAACCGTGGTTAAATCTGGAAAAAACATGACCGAATTAAGACATTCCTATAAGATTAGACATAAGTTGCACATTTTTGTCATGATTGGCGGCACGCTTTTATTAATTACAGGGTTAAGTATGGGGCTCCTTAACCCAAGCCTATTTAAGATGGGGTGGTATGTAACAAGTCTGATTCTTTTTTTGGCAGCCCTTGCCATTGGTCCGCTTGTCCTATCACCTAGGTCAAAACCAGTAAAAGCACTTTTAGAATCTCATAAAGGCGAAGAAATCCCAGCGGAATATTGGCGTTTATCAAAAATACTCTTCCAATTTGAAAACCTGGAAAATATCATCTTTTTAATCATCATCAGCTTGATGATCTTAAAACCATTCTAATTGGGTTATATTGGGTGTCAGGCACTATGTGAATTTTTCACATGGTGCCTGACACCCTTCTTTTCGAACTTCTTCGTATTAATCTGAAAATATGTAGGAGAGTACGGCCGGAATTCTTTTTCTAAAGAATGGATAAGCATGTTCCGCATCCTCGACAAGCTGAAAGTGAAAATCGTGTATTTTTTCATTCAATATTTCGTATACACGATTGGTAAGGTCAAGGAAAACTTGATTCATTTCTTCATCTGCACCCACTTCTCTTGTGCCAAAATCCATATAAAACTTTTCGATTTTAGATAAGTCTGATGATCTTAACAGGTTTTCAATTTCCTCTTGATTTCGATAAAATCCAGGTGATAAAGCTGCGATTCTTTTAAAAATATGCGGATAACGGCAGGCTGCATAGGTGGAGATTAATCCACCCAATGATATTCCAGCCATCGATGTATGATTTTCAATGGTACGGTACTTCTCATCAATTAACGGTTTCAGCTCGTTCACAATAAAATCAATATATTCTTCACCGCGGCCGCCAGATGGACTGGCGTATCCTAAGATTTGTTTGCTTACCTCTCCATGACCCCATGGACAGTATTCATTGACTCGTTCCTCCCCCTCAGGATTTAGATCAATTGCAACGACAATGATCTCAAGCCCATGCTTATCCAAGTAATCTTTCATTCCTAAAGATACCCCTTTGATGGCCCCTTCATCTTCAAAAACATTTTGTCCGTCATGCATATATAAGACTGGGAATCTTTTATTTTCCTCTCTGTAACTACTAGGCAGGTATACTCTAATCAGTCGTTCTTGTTTAAAAGAGCACATATAAACAGGGAATTTTTCTAACACCATAGCCGCCTACTTTCATTTTTTTTCTATTTAAAATTTACCATAATTTTCATCGGATTCGTTGAACTATATTCGAAACTGCGACAAAGTATGATTAAGAAGGAGTTAGATATAATCAAATAACAAGACTTGAAGACTAACAGGTACCAATAATTATATTAATTTAATTGAACCTATTAGTTTAGAATATCTTGGATTTACCTAAACTAATAAGGGGTTCAGGTGATTTTCATTGGTATACACCGTTTGACAAACTTCGCTATTGATTCTTCGAGTTGAATCGAGTAGTATGGAAAATACGATAAATGAAAGGGTGACCATAAGGCCAATGATTCACTAAACCTATTAAAAGAAAAAAATTCGGATAATTAAACGAACATATTTCTGGATAGGGTTAGTGCGGGCTTTTATAGACAAAAGGGAGTAAAAGGTACTTGGTGTACTGTGCCCTTTTGCTACATAAGTACCTCCTGTCCAGATAATTGGATGAGGAGGTTTTTTTATGGAAGAAACAAAATCAAACATTACCATGGGGGACTTATTTAGGAATCGTGTCATACGCACAATCTTGCTCTCTACGTTATTCTTGCAAATCGGTATTTGGGTACGTAACTACTCCATTTTATTATTTGTGATTGAGAAAACAAATGAAGATCCCGTTGCAGTCTCACTGATTTCAGTTGCAGAATTCGCACCAATCTTTCTTTTTTCCTTTATTGGAGGGACTTTTGCTGATAGGTGGCGGCCGAGACGGACGATGATTTGGTGCGATTTCCTCAGTGCGGTGTCTATCTTTATTGTTTTGTTAACACTGGTATTTGGGGGCTGGAAGGTCATTTTCTTTGCAACTCTCGTGTCATCGATCCTTTCACAGTTTTCACAGCCTTCTGGAATGAAACTTTTTAAGCTTCATGTAAAAGAAGAACTAATTCAAATGGGGATGTCGATGTACCAAACGGTGTTTGCGCTCTTTATGATTTTAGGTCCGATTATTGGAACTTTTGTGTATCAGCATTACGGTATAAATGCAGCGATTGCGATTATGGGGATTGCCTTTATGCTTTCGGCAGCGACTCTATTTATGCTTCCACCTGACAGAGAAATTGAGGAAGGCCCTGTTAAAACGACACTTATGGACGAAATGAAGGCAGGATTCCGTTATGTTTGGAATAGTCGAGCGCTAACCTTACTAGGTGGCTGTTTTGCGGCAGCAGGTCTAGGGCTGGGACTGACGCAGCCGCTATCTGTTTTCCTTATTACAGAAAGACTTGGTTTACCAAAAGAGGATTTGCAGTGGTTGATGGCAGCTTTTGGAGCGGGGATGATTTTAGGTGGTGGACTCACGATGGGGTTAGCCAAAAAGACTCCTCCACAAATCTTGCTTGCCATTGGAATGAGCGCTTCGGCACTAGGATTTTTCGCGATGGGGCTATCAGAACAATTGTGGCTGACATTGACCGCGCAATTCATTAGCGGTTTGTTTATGCCTTGTATTCACATTGGGATTAATACAATGATATTGAAAAACACAGAAGAAGCTTTTATCGGTCGAGTCAATGGCATATTAAACCCTATGTTTATGGGGACAATGGTTATTACCATGACAGCGAGCGGATGGCTGAAGAAAACCACTTCTTTGGTAACCATGTACGAATTATCGGCCCTGCTATTTATCGTGGGGGTAATTATTCTCATTCCACTCTTCAAGAATTCAGTTAATCTTTTGAACAAGAGTGAGGAAGTATAAAAGAATGCACATGGTGCCTGACACCCATTTTGTTTATTTTTAAAGCTGCCCTGTTTTCGAGGGCAGCTTTTTTACGCCTATTGGTTGAATACCAATGGGAGTGTAATGATGACTTGTGTTCCTTCATTTGGAATACTGTGGATTAAGATCTTCCCGCCATAGGAGTCGATAATCCGTTTGCAAACAGTTAATCCTAAGCCAGATCCATCTTTCTTGAGTGTAAAGAATGGGTTAAATGCTTGGTTGATTTGATCTTGCTGCATTCCCACTCCGTTATCGGTGACGGTAATTAAACAGTGTTCTGCCTGTTTCTCAAGTGTGATAGAAAGTTTTCCTCCAAAAGGCATGGCTTGCAACGAATTCTTTGTTAAATTAAGAATCACTTGCTTCAACTGGTCTTTGACACAAGAAACGGGTAGATTTTCTTTAGAGTAATTAATGGTTAGCTCCACATTCATAAAATTAGCTTCGGAATGAATGATCGGCTCGATTTCTGTCAGAATGGTATTGACATTATCAGTTTTAAGCGTGTGAGCAGTGGGTTTTCCTAGTACAAGCAATTCACTAACAATACCATTGATTCGATCGATTTCTGTTTGAATTACTTTGAAATAGGATTGGGCCTTCGGATCGTGATATTCCTCGCTTAAAAGTTTTATTAATCCTTTTATTCCGGTTAATGGATTCCGGATTTCATGAGCTGTACTTGCCGCAAGTTTCCCAATTAATTCGAGTTTATGATGTTCCGCTTGAGCATTTTCCCTTTGCACTTTCTTTTTCAAAAGCAAGTATTGGGCCCATAAAAAGATGATATTGGAAATGGTTAAAAAAATCATCAAATATTTAACAAACGATTTCCAAAAAGCTACTCCATTTTCCGACTGGACAAAGACGGATATTTTCCAATTAACATTGGCTATTTTCATACTGGATTTTACCGAGTTCTTTTCAGGTAGGGAACCCGCTTTAAATAAAATCTTGTTTGAATCATCGGTGATAATGACCATTTCGCCATTAACCAGGTTTTTAATGGCTGCTTCAATTTTATCTGTCCGTAAACTGGCAACAAGCACACCCTGCACTTTTCCATGATCGACAATAGGAGTAGCAATTGTGATGATTTGCCTGCCTGTAACCCGGCCAATATGTACGTCCGAAAAACTTGTTTTCTCTGTCTGGATGGCATGTTGAAAATAAGGTTGATCGTTTACATTCACATTTTTAGAATTTGTATTCGTACTAATTAATAAGTCACCTTGGCTATTTGTCCAAAAGAAACCAGATAGACGAGGATCCTTCCCTTTTGTTTCTCGAAGCACTGCTTCCAAATTAGATAGGTTGGTGTTCTGATACTTAAGTGAAGTTGCGAGCATTTCTAATCTGCCAACCGTTTCGTTAAATAAATTTTCTATATTCATTGTGTGGAAGGTGGCATATCGTGCGGCTTTATTTTTATTTTGTGCTTCCAAAATTTTCACTTGGTGTTGGGCTAACACCGAACTAGCGGCTAAAGCGGGAATCAAAGTGAGAAGTAGATAAAGTAGAAATTTATTTTTTAGAATTGACGATAGAACGCGAATGAAAACCAAGTGTAATCTACTCCTCAAGTGTTGTATAGGATTATTCTACTATTTTTTTTAGCACTCGAAAATACATTTTGCTGTTTATTATTGGTAATAGTATGTTTTTATTTAGTGGATTCTAATACCGAATGGATTATTATTATCAATTCATATTATGAAAAGAGTAACTTAAATTAATGTTTAATCGCTATATAAAAAGGTACAAAAAATAAAATAAAAGTTTAGACCCCCGAAAAAATAAATAATAAAATTTTCCCAACGCTTTTGAGAACCTAGCGTTGGGATTTTTAATAGAATAGGTTATTTTTCGTTAGTACTTTCGTTAGTGCCTGACACCATGTCCCCTATTTTTTCCCAATTATCCTAATAGATTCATCGTGTTATGATTATTTTGAAAATTCTATACAAAGAGAAATTAGGAGGCGGTTGGCGATGAAAAAGAGAACATCACTAGTATTAGCATTGGGATTAACAGTGGGGTCTGTGCTGCCAATAACGGCTGCAGCAAAAACTGAACTGTATAATGTTACGGTTCAGAAAGATGCAATGCAGTTTGGTCAGGATGCAAAGGTTCATTGGAAACAAGGTCAAAAGGTACCATCCTTTGTTCATGGAAAGTTATCTACCAAAGCCTATAAAGATAAAGATGCCATTAAGCAATTTTTAAAAGAAAATAAAGAGCTATATCAATTAGATACAGCTAAAGATTTAACTTTACTAGATGTTCAGACGGACGAACTTGGCAGCAAGCACTATAATTTTGTTCAATCGGTTCAGGGGATTCCGGTGGATGGAGCACAGTTTAAGGTCCATACCGATAAAAATGGAATCGTTACGGCAGTGAATGGAGATGTATTTCCAGAAGCATCTTCCTATTTCAAGGGCGCATTAAAAGCTCAGCTATCGAAGGATGCTGCTCTCGATAAGTCTTGGAAATCTATTACAGTAACAAAAGCAGAAACCCTAACCAATGCCGAGGCTGGTCCTACCGGTAAAAAGGTAGAGGATACCGTTGAAAAGGCTGAATTAGTAGTTTATAAGAATGGCGATCAATTTAATCTGGCTTACAAAACAAATCTCCAATTTATTCAGCCATACCCTGCTAATTGGGTTGTTTATGTGGATGCTGTCAACGGGAATATCTTAAAGTCCTATAATGCGGTGGCTGATGGAACAGGAGTAGGTGTCCTTGGGGATACGAAAACAATAAACACCTACTACTCAAGCGGAACTTACTATTTATATGATATTACTAAGCCGATGACGGGTGTCATTGAAACAAGAACGGCAGCAAATCAATCCCGATTACCTGGTAATTATACAGTGGATGCTGATAATAATTTCAACGCTACCGGACAGCGAGCCGATGTAGATGCACACTACTATGCTGGTGTTGTTTATGATTATTATAAGAATACATTTAATAGAAATAGTTTTGATAATAATGGAGCCACTCTTCGCTCCACTGTCCACTATGGTAGAAATTACAACAACGCCTTCTGGAATGGATCACAAATGGTTTATGGAGATGGGGATGGAAAAACCTTCCGTTCGCTGTCAGGTGCTCTTGATGTTGTAGCCCATGAATTAACCCATGCGGTTACGGAAAGAACAGCTGGGTTACAGTACCAATATCAATCGGGTGCCTTAAATGAGTCCATTTCTGACACATTCGGGGTGTTTCTTGATAAAGGTGATTATTTAATGGGGGAAGATGTTTACACGCCGAATACAGCTGGTGATGCACTTCGCAGCCTGTCCAATCCTAAACTTTATGGACAGCCAGATAATATGAGCGGATACGTAAATACAACATCTGATAATGGCGGCGTTCACACAAACAGCGGAATTCCGAATAAGGCAGCCTATTTAACGATTTCAAGTCTAGGGACAGCTGTGGCTGAAAAAATCTACTATCGTGCACTTACAGTTTATTTGACTCCAACAAGTAATTTTAGTGGGGCACGTGCAGCGCTCCTTGCTGCAACAGCTGACCTTTATGGATCAGGCAGCACACAATACAATGCCGTTAAATCCGCTTGGACACAAGTAGGAGTAAACTAAGAAAAGAAAGAGGTCAGCCATCATAAAAGGGGATGGCTGACTTTTTCTTTGAGCAAAAAAAAGGATTGGTGTCAGGCACCAATCCAATAATGGGAAGTTTTAAGAAATGAGTTCTTCAAACCATTTCCGTATTAACTTGAGTTAATCATATGAAAAACTTATGTAGAATTTAGGTGGAACTTGTGTGGAAGTTGTGAAGATTTTATATGTGCAATGTAGTTAAGATGGCATATACTTATAAAAATTTGAAATCTAAATTTCTCCCCATATTTTTACTCGATACTATTAAACTAGCGAATATTTATAAAAATTGCGCCGTTTGTTGGTGGATAAATTTTTTTCTTACCGGGTGTTGTTATTCCCTTTTTTTGCAATATAATAAAAGTAAGGTGTTCACAAAATTGTCAAAATACATTTATCGAATTTACATACAAAATAATTTTTCAGGGGGAAGACATATGATTAGGGCGGCTATTGCTGGTGTAGTGGGTTTTGTGCTTATTTTTATCGAATCGATGATTGTCATGAATCTCAAAGGCCTTGAAACCATTGAGTTTGGCGGCATAGCTCCATTCATAAATGTCTGGGCTATGAATTTCTTTTTCGTCTTTGCTATTCTTACACAGGTAACCAATTGGTACGTGAACAAGGAAAGTTTAGAAGAGGATAATAGCTATTAATAATAAAGCGACGCAATCTGGCATAATGCCCAAGATTGGCGTCGCTTTTTGTTTGGTTTAAACGTTGTGTTTTACGAATTTATTACCTCCAATAGCTGTTTTACGAATGAATGGGATTACCCAACGATCAAGACCGATGCGGCCGGCATTATAACCGGCGAATAGAATAATTGCTCCAATGAAAAGGTCAGTTGGAATATGAGATACAGTTCCTGCTAAGAAGAAAGAGAAGTTCATCACAAGACCAAAGAACATGGCAGCAGTTGTTAAGCATCCAAGAATTAGTCCAAGTCCAACTAAAAACTCGCCAAGTGGAACGATTGTGTTAAAAATATCAACGTTTGGTAATGCAAAGTGTTGTAAGAAATCAACATACCAGCCATAAACTACGCTGCCGTCAGGTCCTTTTACGGGATTAGCAATGGCTCCTTTTAAGAATCCAGAAGCATCGAAACCACCTGCTAATTTGTGGTACCCAGCTGTTAACCAAGAATAACCGATATATAGGCGGAGGACTGTTAAAATTCCTGCGGCAACTTTGTTTTCTCTTAACCAATTTACTACCATGTGAAACACTCCTTATTTATTAAGTTTGTTAATTGTTTTCTACATTGTTACTATAACAAACTTATTTCGAAATCAGGGCAAATTGTTCACTATTTCACATATTCGTAAAAAAGTTTTGAACAAGTTTTGAACGAACACTCCTTTTTCATGGAGTGCTTCGTTAGTATTTTTTGGTATAGGAGATGAATATAGCTTTAAAGTAAGAGTTGAAATTTTTACCAAAAAGGGTCTTGATAAAACTAATGGTATTAGTTATTATAAAACTAACGATATTAGTTAAAGGGGATATGCCAGTTGAGGATGATTAAAAATGGATATTTATATCAAGTCACTTTCATGGCAAGAGTTTTTCCAGTCAACTGCTATTTGGTGGAGGAAGAGGATGGGTTAACGTTAATTGATGCGGCACTAGGTTTTTGCACGAAGGGAATTATGAAGGCCGCGGAATCGATTGGAAAGCCAATTACCAAAATAGTACTGACACATGCTCATGAAGATCATGTCGGTGCGCTGGATTCAATAAAAGAAATGCTGCCAGCAGTACCGGTGTATATTTCGGTTCGCGACAATAGGCTAATGAATGGTGATCGTTCGCTTGACCCTCATGAGGCACAAACCGCGATTAAAGGCGGTGTACCGAAAAAATTAAAAACGAGACCTAGTATTTTATTGAAGGAAGGCGACTTGATTGGTTCGTTAACCGCGATTGAAACGCCAGGACATACACCCGGCTCGATGTCATTTTTAGATTTACGTACAAAGGCGTTGATTGCTGGGGACGCCTTGCAGACACGGGGTGGAATGGCGGTAGCAGGGGATATAGTCCCATGGTTTCCATTCCCAGCCTTTGGTACTTGGAGTAAAGAAACAGCCATGATTAGCGCACGGAAATTAGTGAGTTACCAACCAGAGTTACTTGCGGTCGGCCATGGGGAGATGGTGATGAATCCTAGGAAAGAAATGGAACAGGCAATCAAACATCTTGAACGAAAAATTGGATAGGGAGTCATGACTATGTCACCAAGACCAAAAATCGGTCTCGAATTATCTTTTATTATTGAAGCGGCAGGAGAACTTGCCGACCAGCAGGGGATCCAGGAAGTTACCTTAGCAAACCTAGCGAAGAAACTAGGTATCCGCTCGCCTTCTTTATATAATCATTTCGACGGACTTCCAGGATTACGAAAGAAATTGGCGATCTATGGAATCAATATGCTTTATAAAGTGATGGCAGATGCAGCAATTGGGGTGTCAGGCACCGAAGCTGTCCTCGCGGTAAGTCAGGCTTATGTAGATTTTGCCCGTAGGCATCCAGGAATTTATGAGGCTACTTTACTTGCACCGAATCCAGAAGATGTGGATGTGCAGCAAGCAGGGGCGAAAATCGTTGACCTTTCTGTCCGGATTTTGCAGGCATATCATTTAGAAGGGGAGCGTGCCCTGCATGCTGTCAGGGGCTTGCGCAGTATTTTACATGGATTTTCAGCCTTAGAGCAAAAAGGCGGGTTCAAGATGTCGTTGGATTTGAATGAAAGTCTAATAATTATTATCAAGGCATTTCTTGCGGGGATGGAAGAGGGGAATTAAGTAATGTCGATAGGAAGGTTCACAGTCCAAAGACATAGAAAAATACCTGTCATGGGCACTCTGGAGCACCTCCTCCCCATGAGTACACACATGAAGGTACATTTTGGAGATAGCAGTTCTCCATTGACCTTTGGTATAATGGGATAAAGTTTAGAATTAAGGGATGATCATGTAAATGAGATCAGAAAAATTGGGATTAGTATTAGATGTTGAGACTACCGGGTTAGGGCCAACCAAAGATGAAGTAATCGAACTTGCCTTAAAGTTATTTTCTTATCGAGCCGACACTGGCGAGGTAATCGATATTATCGAAGAAGATTCCTTTTTACGTGAGCCCCTCTCCCGTACAGCAAGGAATAATTATGACTCAGCGTATCGAGTTCATGGAATCCCATATGAAATGGTTCAAGGGAAAAGCTTTTATGATGTAAAAATAAAAACATACTTCCATCGTGCCGATTCCGTGTTTGCTCATAATGCCTCCTTCGATCGAAGCTTTCTTTATCATATGTATCCAGAAGTTAACGATCTGAAATGGTACTGTACAATGAGAAATATCCCTTGGAAAAATTACGGATTTCCCAATGGGAAATTACTCACGCTATTACAAGCACACAACATTACAGACTACCAAACACATAGAGCACTAGATGATATTACATACTTGTTGGAGCTGCTTAAGAAAACAAGTCCGAATGGAAACTATTATCTTCAAGAAGTGCTAGAAAAGTCCCCAATGAGAAAATATCAGCCAGCCGTTTCGCGATCGAAAATGGGTTAAAAAAACTAATCACGCTTGATTAGTTTTTTTGTTAGAATGGCAAAAAAACCCGGTCACATATTAGACCGGGTTCATCTTAATACAACTTGTGTATGTATGAATTTATTGTCTGCCCTCAGTGAAGATTTGGAAGGTTATACCAAATTTATCGATTACACTGCCATATGCCGGGCTGAAAAAAGTTTCTTGAAGAGGCATGGTTACTTGGCCGCCTTGTTGCAGGGCTTCAAAGAATTTATGCGCTTGGTCTGCATCGTTCGTTGAAATACAGATGGTCACTTGATTACCGCTTTGATGTGGTTGGCCAGGGAAAGTGTCGGAAAACATTAATTCTGTTTCGCCCACTTTAATCGTCGCATGACTTATACGGTCTTTCGCTTCAGCTGGTAGTGGAAAATCAGGATTTTCTGGCATCTCTCCGAAAGATTGTGAAAAAAGAACTTGTGCATCTAAAGCGTTTTCATAGAATTGTATGGCTTCCTTCGCATTTCCATCCATCACAAAATAGGGAATCAAACGTAATGTCATAATTAACCTCTCCTCAGTTAAAAAATTATTTTTTCGAGAACCTCTATCCGATAATAGCTGTTGTGGACATTTTGATTTAAGAGTTCCACTTCTTATTATTACCGATAATTCTATTATAAAACGGAGAACTTATGTTCGCAATAATAAAATTAGCGAAAATTGAGTCCGCAGGATAAATTTTCCCACGGACTCGATATTGGTCTATTTTAATAACGGCAGGTATCGGTCACTAATAATATTCAAATGATGGAGAGCGTGGCCTGCGATAATGTAGGCGATGGCACGGGCAGTGACTTCTGTGTTATTGGCAAATCCAATGTTTGTCCAGGCCTCTTCCGGCATATTTTGAATTAAAGTAAGGGTAGCTTTTCTAGTGGCAATAAAGTCTTCGAGAATACTTTTTATGGGTAATTTATGAATTTGCGAGCCTTGAACATAATCATTCTCATTAAAACCCGCCAAAGAGGTCTGGTCCCCACGTCCAACGCGGAGAAGCCGATAACTCATAATTCTTTCTGTATCCGCCATATGGCACAGTACTTCTTTGATGCTCCATTTATTTTCAGCATAACGAAAGTGGCCAACCCCCTCCGATAGTGACTCGAAAAGTTCGATTGTTTTGACCAAATGCTCCTTCAAAAGTAATAATAGATCACCATCAGGAACTAGAGTTACATACGGTTTATAATATTCTGGGTACTCATTTACTAGTGGGCGTTGTAACATTTCAATTTCTCCCTCCTAATTCTAATGACAAAATTGAATTTTCGGATAATCATCCTACATAATTTTACCATAAATCGTAAATAGTGCGTTAAATCTAAATAGGTGTACGGACAGTTTACTTGCTTTTTATACAAAAAAATAGCTACTATATGAAATTCCAATTTAAAGAAAAAAATATTTTTATAAAATCATAAATAGTTTTTTCCAATTCTGTGCATTCTAAAAAGAAAAAGGATTGGCACACATAGATGAGAAAAAATAAAATGATTTTACTCGTTATCATGATCCTGCCTTGGTTATCGATGCCGTTCATGGGGAAACGAACAATCAAGCGTTTATTTCCAGGGGCTATATTTATGTTCATCTGGGTAGCTGTTGAAAGTATTCTCGCCAAAAAAAGAATGTGGTGGCGGATTTATGAAAGGATAAATCCTAGGGTAATTGGCGAATTGCCATTCATGCTGGGGCCATTTTTTGTCGGTTCATTATGGATTTTAAAATGGACTTTTGGTAATTTTATTCGATACCTATTTTTAAATTTAATTTTTGATACTCTTTTTGCTTATCCAGGGATGTATATTTTAAAAAGACTAGGAATTGCCTCTCTTGTAAGACTAAGACCCTCCCAAATGGTTCTTTTATTTATGAGTAAATCAGTGCTCATGTACGGACTTCAGAGCACGGTGACTAGATTGCGTAAAAAACCTAAATCTCTTCTTCAAAGAATATTCTCATAGGAGACACCTTGTGAAACAGTGGGTAGATACTGTTTTCATAGGGTGTTTCCTTTTCTCGTGATGCTATGTCTTTTTAATTGAATCATAGCAAAGGGGAAAATTCTGACCGATTATAAACAAAAGTGGACCTCAGTAGAAGCGATGTTAACGGCCCGCCAAACCGAAAAATGATACAATTAGAATAAATTATTATCATGGGGGGAAATCATGAGTCCATCTAATCCGAACACTACCTCACAGTCGAGCGAAATCGATTTAATTACCGTCCTATCAAATCAAAACAAAGAAGAACTAATTAAGATTATTCTTGACCTGTCAGAAGATTACCCCGAAATTGAAAAACAGTTACTATTTAAATACACTCCTCATAAAGACGAAGTTTCATCTGCGAAAAAACTTATTTCTGCCTCAATTAATGGGGCAAAAAGAAAAGGGTTTATCGATTGGCGTCATGTTGGTCCTGCATTACAGGGTGCAGAATTGACCCTTCAAAAAGCGCGGCATAAAGTAGAAAACGGTGAATACGAGAGTGCGATTTTATTATCACTTGTTGTCATGCAGCCAGTTGTAAAAATGCTCAATTTTGCTGATGATTCAAATGGTTCGATCGGTGATGTTATGAATTGGGCGATTCGAACAATTGACGATGTGGTGATTGCCAGTCTGCCCGTGTTGAATGAAAAAGAGAAGAAAGGTCTTTTTGAGGCGATCATGAAAGAAGCCGGAAAAGTATATTATGATGGCTGGAGTGATTGGCGATATGCATTATTAAAAATTTGCACCTACTATTCTCCTATGAAAGATTTAAGAAAAAAGTTAGAAAAACAGTTGGAAATCCTCCTTGAGAAGACTGAAGCTTCTTGGAGTGACAGATATGAAAAAACACAAATAAAATTACTTCAGCTTGAAATCATTGAACGATGTGATGGGGCAGCCGCTGCGGGAGAATTTATCTATAAAAATATAAAATCTAGCGAATTCCGTGAAAAGGCAATTGTTAATGAACTAGGAAAAGGTGATTTCAAAAAAGTAATTCAACTTTGTTTGGATGGAGAAGAAGCGGATAAAGAATATCGAGGACTTGTCCATAAGTGGCGGGAATACCGATACCAAGCCTATGAATTGCTTGGAGATATTGAACAACAAAAACAATTGGCGAGCAAACTGTTATTCAAAGGTGAATTTACATATTACATAAAACTAAAAGAACTATATACAACAAGTGAATGGGAGGGCGTTTTGAAAAAAACTGTAGCTGAATTTAAAAAAATGGATTATCAGCCCTCAGCATACCTTTCTATCTTACAAGAGGAGAAATTGACTGATGAACTTTTAATTTATTGCCAAAAAAATATTCGAACTATTACAGAACTGTATCCATATATAATTAAGGATTATTTAGAAGAAGTAATTGCCTTGTTTATTAAGTACATTGAGAATGAAGCTGAAGAGGCTACGGATCGAAAAAAATATCGGAAGGTTTGTTCCATTATAAAAACCTACAAAAATGCTTGTGGAACCATTCAGTCGCATAAGCTAATTGGGGAATTAAGAGAAAAGTATATGCGCCGGCCTGCGTTCATAGAGGAGCTCGGGAAAATTAGATAAGCCGACAAGGAGATTAAAACGATGCTGCACCATATAGAAATTAATGTTTCCAATCTAAGCAAAACGATCGAATTTTGGCAGTGGTTTTTAATGGAGTTAGGATATCAACCATATCAAAAATGGGAGTCGGGTATCAGCTGGAAAGATGGAGAAACCTATCTTGTTTTTGTACAAACTGAAGAACGATTTTTGGATGTCTCGTACCATCGTTCACGAGTTGGGCTTAATCATTTAGCTTTTCATGCGGAATCAAGAAAACAAGTCGATCAAATAACAATGCAATTCAAAGAAAAAGGGGTCCATATTCTTTATCAGGATAAACATCCATTTGCCGGTGGAGATACTCATTATGCTGTTTTTTTCGAAGATCCAGATCGTATTAAAGTGGAATTGGTCGCTCCATTCTAGCAGTTTCGGTCTGACCCTGATGCATTAAGATTGGAAACTTTTGTATTTCGCTATTTATAGTGATTTACATCACAAAACACCATCCTTTTTAACATTATAATAATCAAAAACAGAGGGAAAATTAATAGTGGATGGTGACGAAAAGTGGATTACAATTTTAAGTCGATCTATGATGAAATAGGCGGGCAAGAAACAATAGATAAATTGGTCAATGCTTTTTATCCGCGTGTATATGCCGACCCAGAACTAAGACCATTGTTTGAAGGGGATATGGAAGAAATAAAGCGTAAACAGCGGATGTTTTTGCCGCAATTCTTGGGGGGTCCTGCCCTTTACAGTCAGGAGTTTGGACCGCCTGCCATGAGACATCGACATCTGCCATTTGAAGTAACGCCTAGAAGGGCAAAATGCTGGCTTCGCTGCATGAAAGAAGCATTTGAAGAAATTGGACTTGATCAACAACCTGCCGGGCTTGCGTTTTATGACCGGTTAACGCAAGTGGCTGGAATTATGGTCAATAGCCCGGATCGTGAATAATCAAAAGGCTCTTCTCAGATTGAGAGGAGCCTTTTGAATAAAATTCTATTTTTTTAACTTATCCCATGTCGCATCGAGTGCTTTCTCTGCTTCGGCTTTCGATTTTTGGCCGCCAACATACGCTTGAAGAGTCGCTCCAAATTCTTGGCCTGCACCATCCGGATATTTCATGAACTGCCAAGAGTAGGTTTTGCCTTCTTGTGAATATTTTTGAAGTTCTGCACCTAGAGGTCCAATATCTTCCGCTTTTGCTTCAATTGTTTTAAAAGCAGGGATGTACTTGAACTCCTTAACTAGAGCTGTTTTCCCTTCTTCAGAGGTAACCATCCAGTTTAAGAAATCTTTTGCTGCTTTTTTATCCGCTTCAGGAGCTTTGTTATGAACTACCCAGTTCGTTGGAACGTCAACCATTAATTTATCTGCCTGAGCAGCATCATCCGTAAGTGCCAATGGAATAAAGCCAACTTCCATGCCTGGATTTAGTTTATCAAGCATTGGTTGAATCCAGTTACCTTGCTGAATCATTGCCGTTTCACCGTTGGCAAATTGGGTTACTTCCGTGTTGTAGTCTGTTGTTAAAGGATTTTTGTTGCCATATTTGATCGTTAAGTCAACAAGCTTGAAGTAGTCATTGAAGTATTTATTGCCTTCGATTTTCGCTGACCCTTCGTTTAAACCTTGGATGTAGTTCTCGTCATCTGCTTGTTGGTAAGCAAATGGTACGTTTAGACCATGGTTTGCTAAAACCCACCATTCCGCATAGCCGACAGAGAAAGGAGTAATACCGGCAGCTTTTAATTTTTTCGATGCTGCTTCTAATTCCGTAAATGTTTTTGGCAGTTCTGTAATGCCGGCTTTTGCAAATAGTTTCTTATTGTAAGCAAAGCCATAGCCTTCCATATTAACTGGCTGTCCGTAGATTTTTCCATCAATTGTCATTGGCTTTAAGGCATTTTCATAGGCATCTTTTACCCACGGCTGATCGGATAAATCCTCGAATTTATCTTTCCATGTTTGAGCCTCTTGATAACCGCCATTGCCAAAGATATCAGGAGCCTTGTTGGAAGCAAACTTAGCTTTTAATGCTGCAGATCCATCTGCACCGCCACCGACGGTTTCAATATTAAAAGTAACGTCGGGATGTTCTTTTGTATATTGATCTGTTAACGCTTTCAATTGGTCGGCAATTTCAACCTTGCCATTAAAAAGATCGACCACTACTTTGCCGTCTTTCCCGCCACTTTTTTTATCAGTAGATGCACTGTCGCTAGAACAAGCTGTTGCTAATAGTAGTGAAGCGGATAGAACACCTGCAAGTAAAGAATACTTTTTGATCCCCATTAAAATTCCCTCCTGGTATATAAATCTATTTTATATTTGTCTCTGCTATCTGTCATGCAGACAGCAGAGGTTGTTCCTATGGTATATTTTCTACTTGATAGAGCCACTAGTAATTCCTTTAATAATGTGTTTTTGCATCGCAAAAAAGAAGATTAATAATGGAATAATGCCCATGACTAAGGCAGCTAATGCCAAATCCCATTGCTTTGTATACTGTCCAAAGAAGGAGAACGTTGCTAAAGGAATCGTTTTTAACTCCGGATCCTGAAGCACAAGTGATGGTAATAAGAAGTCATTCCAAATCCATAAGCTATTTAAAATCACAATGGTCACTGTAATTGGTTTTAATAATGGAAAGACAATTCTCCAAAACACGCCAAACCTTGAACAGCCATCGATGATAGCTGCCTCTTCAAGTTCAACTGGAATCCCTTTAATAAATCCGTGATACAAGAAAATGGTCATCCCTGAGCCAAAGCCTAGATACATGATGACAAGGCCCCATACGCTATTTAAAAGTCCAAAAGTACTGGCTGTTTTGATAAGCGGAATCATGATCGATTGAAACGGAATGATCATCGCTGCCACAAATATCATGAAAATCACATGGCTAATTTTCTTCCTTGTTCGAACCAGCATATAGGCTGCCATCGAACAAAAGATGACAAGAACTACATTACTGACAACAGTAACAATTAAAGAGTTTGAAAATACTTTAAGATAGTTCAATTTTTCGAAAGCACTCACATAGTTCTGAAGCTCCAGAACCTTCGGCAAGGCTGAGGTGTTAGATAAAATATCTGCGAAAGGTTTCAAGGAGTTTGAAATCACATAATAGAAAGGGACTAAAAAGGCTAGACCAAGCAGGATGGCAAGAATCTCCATTATAAAAGTTTTTCCTGTATACCTGTTTCCCATTAGGACTCGACCTCCTTTTTCTTCGAATACGTCACTTGAATGATGGAAATGGCTGCGACGACAAGGAAGAATATCAGTGCTTTTGCCTCGCCAATTCCGTAACGGTTATTCACAAAGGCTTCTGTATAAATGTTTAGTGCTAACATTTCAGTAGACTTAAAAGGACCGCCATTTGTCAATGACAGGTTTGCATCAAAGACTTTAAAGGATGAGGCAGTAGTTAAAAATAAACAGATAGTAACCGCCGGTGCAACGAGTGGCATGGTTATGTGGCGAAGAATCTGCCATCTATTAGCTCCGTCTATTTTCGCTGCTTCAATTAATTCTTGAGGAACGTTTTGCAGTGCAGCGATATAGATAATCATAATATAGCCTGCACCTTGCCAAACACTGACAATCACAATTCCCCAGAAGGCGGTATTCGCATCTCCTAACCAAGCCATTTCAAAAAGGGGAATCTTTGTTAACTGTCCAATCGAAGCAAAACCCTTTACAAAAATGAATTGCCAGATAAAACCTAATAAAAGGCCGCCGATCAAGTTTGGCATGAAGAAAACGGTTCGTAAGATATTTCTTGTCTTTAGCATTTGTGTGACAAGTAATGCTAATCCAAACCCAATTACATTTGTTAAAAGGATCGCAACAACCGTATATTTCGTGGTGAGTTTGAAGGAATCTTGGAATTGCTTGTCCTCGGTAAAGATGTACTTAAAGTTGTCCAAGCCCACCCATTTGACCGCTCCCGTGATCCCGTTCCAGTCTGTAAAGGCATAATAAATACCTGTAAAAAAAGGAATCAGAACAATCAGGGTAAAAGCTAGCAAAACTGGTCCCACAAATAGTGCAAATAATCCTGCATCTTTCAGTTTCTTGTGTTTATTTAAGGAAACTGACTTCGAAACCGCTGCGCTTCTGTGAACTTCTAAGACGGGGGTTTCTACTTTTTCCAACTTACTTTGGCTATTCATAACCTGCACCTCCATAATTACATTTTAGAGAATCTAGAAAATTATGAAACGGCTTACATTGACCAGTAGGGTGGAATATATTGAACAGTCCAAATAGATGACAAGTCAATAAATGCCATAGGAATGGATAGAAAATGTTGTTACAATAGAGAAAATTCATTAAGTGGAGGAAAGTTAGTTCTTTGGTAACTAACCAAGATGTCTATGCAATGGGGTATACGTAAAAAGCTGATTATATTTTTAATGCTTGTAACAGTCCTGCCTTTTGGAAGCTCAATCGCGATTACATATTATCAAACAACCACCTCTCTCAATGAACGTTTTGTTTCGACCAATCATGACCTAATTGTAAAAGGGGAGGAAGAACTTACGGTTTATCTAGAAGATGTCGCTCAGATGTCGTCCGTACTTTATCGATATACACCCTTTATGAATGTGATGAGGGATGGTCTTTCAGACAATTTAAATAACAAACAGGAAGAAGTTCGCCGTGCTCTTGCCTATTTATTTAATACCCGGCCAGAGATTGAACAAATGCATCTCTATATTGATATAGGAAAAGATTCGTATACGAATTATCATTCAAGAATAAGCGGAAGAGGTAAATATGAAAGTATTTTGTCGCATCCCTATTATTCCAAGCTAACTCGCTATGACGGCTTTTCACTCATCGAACCACCACATGAAATGTACAGCTATAACAATATTTCCGTCATACCAAACTCGGAAAAGAAAAATGTCCTTAGCTTTCATAACATCCTTCGTGACGTTCCTTCTGATAAGATGTTAGGATTTTTGTCGATTGATATTAATCTTTCAAAAATAAGTGCGATTGCTGGTCGATTATTTACAAAGAATATGGAAGACTTGTATATTATGGATGAAAATGGGGCGATTATCTATTCCTCCAATGAAACGATGATTGGCAAGGAAAATAAGGAAAAGTGGTTTGAGTTTGTAAAGAAGGAGCCTGTCTCTAGTAAAAGTACGGAATGGAAGGATCAGCAATTCAATGGTGTGATTGTCTATGATAAGTTCTCCGCTCCTTATAAGAATTGGTATATTGTTAAACGGATTCCCTACCGTGTTCTCTATCAAAGTGCTAGGGAAACAGCCCTAATTAATATTGTCATTGGGATTGTGACGCTCGTATTTGTATTCATCGCTACGATGTTTGTTTCTTTTAAGATTACAGCACCGATTAAAGTATTAATAGATAACATGAAAAAGGTTGAACAAGGTATATTTGAGGCGGACTTTGACTCGTTAGGTAACGATGAAATGGGGATGTTGGGAAGACATTTCAAATTAATGATCGCTAAAATCAATGATTTAATCGAGAGAGAATACAAACTCGCAATTGAAAACAAAGAATCACAACTGAGAGTATTACGCTCGCAGATTAACCCGCATTTCTTATATAATGCCCTTCAATCGATTGGGACCTTAGCGTTAAAATCTAAGGCTGCTCCTGTTTATTCATTACTCACTTCATTATCGAAAATCATGCGATACAGCATGGATATGAAGGAAGATATTGTCCCGGTTCATTCGGAGGTAATGCATGTAAAAGCATATTTATTATTACAAAAACAACGTTTTGATGAGCAGTTTGAATTTGATTTAACTATTTCAAAGGAAGTCCAAGAAATACACATTCCGAAAATGATCTTGCAGCCTATTGTAGAAAATTCCTTTAAGCATGGATTTGACCAGCAAATCGATAACGCATCCATTCAAATTGACGGTCAGCTGCAAGAGGACGGGATGGTTTGCATTACGGTAAGAGACAATGGAATAGGCGTAAATGGTCAACAGTTGGAAAAAATCAGGCAGGAATTATTAAATGGTGCATTAAGAGAAGGCGAGCAAAGAGAAACGATTGGGTTAAAAAATATTTATGACCGCTTACAAATTTATTACAATAATCAAGCACATATGTCGATTCATAGTATTGAAGGATGCGGATTTACGGTTACTGTTCAGTTTCCAAAGGCTATCCAAAAAGAGGTGGAGCATTCATGAAAGCATTAATCGTTGATGATGAAAAGCACGTTCGTGAAGGAATTAAGATACTGGGTGAGTGGGAACAAAATGGGATTAGTGAAATTTATGAAGCAGGAAATGGTGAGGAAGCCATCCTTCTCATCCAGAAATATAAGCCAGAGATTATTTTTTCAGATATGAAAATGCCAAAAATGGATGGCGTCTTGCTGCTAGAATGGATCAAAGAAAATCAGTCTACCAGCAAAACCATCGTTGTGACAGGTTATGATGATTATCATTACATGCGTAAAGCGATTCATTTCGGCAGTTCTGACTACCTCCTAAAGCCGATTGATCCCGAAATCTTAAATCATACCTTGGAAACCGCCGTGCATGAATGGAAAAAAGAAGCCCTAGAGCGTGCCCGAAAAGAAAGCAGCACACAATTAATCAATGAAATGAAGCCTGTTTATCGAGACCGAAAGCTTACCAAACTGATGAATAGTGATAATCTGAATGGCGATTTATATGAGGGTTTCGGAATTCAACCGTCTGAAAACTATCAAGTGGCTCTTGTCAGGATTAATGGCAAGACCATGGAGGTATTTCAAGGAGATCGTGATTTAGCGTACTATACGATTCTCAATGTCATAAATGAAATCATGCTGGAAAATGAATCAGGAATTGGATTTCGATATTTATCCAGTAAAGGCGAAGTGTTAATTATCTTCTGGAAAAAGTTTGCGGAAATTGGAAAAATATTAAATCGAATCTATAAGACTCTTAAAAGTACGATGAATATCTCTTGTCCGATTACTTTAGGGAAACTAGTGAGTAAGAACGCCAGATTAATGGATTCCTATCTTCATGCTAAACAGATATTTTCTTATTCAAATATTTTAGATAAGATAGAAAATCGAATCTATGTGAACGAAACCCCGGCTAACCATGCATTAAGGAATCTTATGGACTATTCTTCCAGTATCGATTTGGCTGTACAAGTCGGTAAAATGGAGGCATTCGATGAAGTAATTCATCAAATAACCACGGATTTTACTGAAAAAAACTATCTATCCATAAAACAGCTGCTCCATGTTGAAAATGAATATTTAGTCATCAGCAATAGATGGTTTAAATATTATCATCTTCCTAATGTAGCAATAGAGGATATCCAAAAAAGGCTGGATTTATTTTTCAATGAAAACGGTTCCTTCATGTTAGAAGAATATATAAAGAGAAAGAAACGAGAGATTGCTATCTTTTTGAAAAAGGTTAATAAAAGCACCCTTCAGAAAAATAGCAACATCATTTATGAAATTGAAAAATACCTGCAGGCAAACTTCGATCGCGAGGTAAAACTGCAAGAGATTTCCGATCATTTTTATATTAGCCGAGAGTATATCTCGAGAAAATTTAAACAAGAATTTAATGTGAATATCTCCGATTATATTGTTAAATTTCGAATGAAAAAGGCGAAATCTTTATTAAAAAACAGCCAGCTAAAAATCTATGAAATAGCGAATATGATCGGCTATCAAGACGACAAATATTTTCGAAAAGTATTTAAAAAGGTTGAGGGGATTACCCCCAATGAATATCGTGAATCCTATATAAAACAGAAATAAGCAGATCCGAATTCCGGTTTCTGCTTTTTTGTTGGAATGAAATCACCCGTGGTAAGTTGATGGGGGATATGTTAAATTGAATAAATAATAATAGCCAAATCTTATTAATTGAGAAATAGATTGTAAGGGTTTTCTTTTTTGTTTGGGGGGATAGCATGTTTTTTTCCTTACGGAATCGCTTATTCATAATATTTACGTGTTTGTTAACGATTCCCTTAATCATTTTATCGATTATTATCCCACGATGGTTTACATCTATTATTGAAGACCAGACGCAGGATCTAACCATAGAAGCGATGGATCAGTACTCGCTGTATACGGACTCGATTACAACCCAGGCGGAGGATTTAGGTAAACAGGTCCTAGTCAATCAAACCACACAGCAGTGGCTAAGGTTAGAAAAAAAAGATGAAGAGATACCACGAGAACAGAGCTTGTTACAGAAGAATCAACTGAAAATGCTGCTTTCTTCGATGATGGTGAACAATTCAAATGGGATGTCTATCTCCGTCGTTTTAAATAACGGTGAAGGAGCATGGGGAAATAATTCCAATTTACGCAACCTAGATTGGTTTCAAGACTTTACTATTAATGAACAGCGATTTGTTAAATCACATATTGATCCATATATGCCGGCACAAGGAACTAGTAATAGTTATATGTTGCCCCTCGTTGATTTAAATACAGTTGTTTCCTACGGATTTATAAAGGTTAATTTCCCTTCAACATTGCTAGAAACAGCCTTAGGTAAAATCTCGATTGGTAAAAATGGACATGCATATTTATTAGATCAACAGGGAGCAAATGTGTTAGAGGGGAAGATTGATACCCCTAAATCGGTATTGAAAAGTAGTTTAAATAAAATAAAAACTAGTCAGAAGGAAAAGGGTTTATTAGAAACGGATTATCAAGGCGAAAAATACTTTGTGTTTTTTCAAAAGTTAGCAGTAGGTGATTGGATTCTAGTCAGTGAAGTGACTAAGTCTGACTTATTCTCTAAAGTAAATATTCTGCAACGTAACCTATTTTTAATTAGCGCCCTCGTTTTTTTATTAACGATTGTGGCTTCTTTCGTGCTTTCTTCTAATATCGTCAGCCCGTTAGGAAAACTAGCAAAAGCAATGAAATTTATCGAACGTGGCGATTTTTCAGGAGCCAAACACTTTATGCCAACGATTAAATCGTCAAACGATGAAGTTGGTTACGTAGTAAAAGTGTTCGACCATACTGTCGACCAATTGAAGAATTTAATTGAAACTGAATATGAAGCGAACATTCGTAGGAAAGATGCGGAATACAAAGCTTTATTACTGCAAATCAATCCTCACTTTTTAAATAATACACTTGAAATTATTGGCGGATTAGCCGTACAAGGAAAAAGTAAAGAAGTTATGAACGTAAGTATCTACTTAGGCCGGATGATGAGGTACTCCTTGAATACACAAAATGATGTGGTGAGATTGGGTGAAGAGATCAGCTATATCCGCAGCTATACAGATATTTTAAAGGTGAGATATGAGGATGCAATTACGATTGATCTTGTAGAGGATCCGGAGACAAAAAATCTTCCTATTATTAAATTCATTCTCCAACCGCTTGTTGAAAATGCCGTTAAATATAGTTTTATAGAAAAAACTACGGCTGATATTTTTATAAAAACCGAAAAAATTAACAATCAAGTATTGATAATTTTAGAAGACAAAGGGATTGGCATGTCTGAAGAAGTGATATCTGATTTAATGAATGAAGAAATAAAGAATGGAGCAATTAGTGTCTTAGAGAGCAAAGGAAACAGTATTGGGCTAAAAAATGTGCTTGGCCGATTAAAGCTTTACTACGGTCAAGATTTCTCGTATAAGATTGAATCTGAAAAAAATGTAGGCACGAGGATTACATTGTGTATTAATTTTGACCGAGGTGATATACATGATGAAGGTCATCATAGCGGATGATGAGATTCAAATACGTAAAGGCTTGCGGATGAAAGTGGATTGGGAAGAGGAAGGGTTTCAAATCGCTGGCGAGGCTTCCAATGGGAAAGAAGCACTCGAATTGCTTGGGGAAATGGATATTGATCTAGTCCTTACAGATATGAGAATGCCCATTATGGATGGCCTTGAATTGGCTAAACGCTGTCAGCAGGAATTTCCAAACGTTAAAGTAATCGTATTATCGGGTTATTCCGATTTTGAATTGGTCCGTGGTTCCATGAAGGAAGGGGTTAAGGACTATCTATTAAAGCCCGTTGCCCCGGATGAACTAGTGGAATCCTTACAAAAAATCCGTAAAGAAATAGAGACGGAGAGGCAAAAACAGGTTGAAACGGCGCAGATGCGTCAGCTTGTTCTATCTCAACTGCAAGAAGTGCAGGAACAATACTTGCTTTATTTGGTGAAAGAGGAATGGCTGGAGCTTAATTTAGTCATCGAGAGACTACGTCAGCTTCAATTAGAGCAACTCGTCAATAAGAACGCTGTTGTCCAATTTGTTACTGTGGAAATTCGAGAGAGTTTTGGTAATCCCAATCGATTAAAAGAACTCTGGCTTCCTTTTCAAATGCTATGTAAGGAAATCTCAAAAGAGCATATAGGAACTTATTCCTTTTACGACCCAAGCTATGCTAATATGGTTCATTTTTTAATACGAATTGATTTAAATAATCCTTCTAATTTAGTTGAAAGTTTACAACGGAATGTGAAAAGGTTGTTGAATTTAGAAACAGTTATTGGAATTGGCAATGTTGTCACGGGTCTAGCAAACTTTAAGACAGGTTATATTTCCAGTTTGCTTGCTTGGAGCCAAAGTCAGCTAGGCTCCCAATCGCAGGTGATTGATGCGGCGATAACGAAAGAGGAAGCGTTTGAATTTTCACCTGATTTTGAGAGAAAGTTAACTAATGCGATTGAAAATGCTAGTTTCGAAGCGTTTAGAGAAAATATTCACTCCTTATTACAAGGAGATGGGAACCAATCGATATTATCGTTTTCGTTTGCTGCCAATCGAGTGTTATTTCTTTTAGGGTCACTTGCCAAAAAATATGATATTGAAACAAATGATATTCAAAAAAATATTTGGAATTGCCAACAAAGTATTTGGGAGCTTAATTCGCAGAGTAAAGTGCTTGAAAACCTCCTTCACTTAGCCCAATTAATAATTGAAAAGGTGCGTTTGGCACGATTTTCAAATGGGAAGTTAATCGTCGATAGTGTTCGAAATTATCTGGATCAGCATTATGCCAGTGAGATTTCACTGACCTTATTATCGGAACTATTTCATATCAATAGTGCTCATTTATCGGAAACCTTTAAGAATTATGTTGGTCAGAATTTTAGTGATTATCTGGTGAAAATACGAATGGATAAAGCCCAGCAATTTCTGAGAGACAAGCAGCTTAAAATCATTGATGTAGCAAATTTAGTTGGCTTTTCTAACTCCGGCTATTTTAGTACAGTTTTTAAAAAACATGTGGGACAAACACCGGTTGAATTTCGTAATGCTATAGATTCCTAAGTTTTCAGGAAAGAAAGGGAATGTAGATGAAGAAATGGTTCACTATTTTTGCAGTGATTCTTATGGGTATTTTAGTGTATGCATTGTCCTTTTTTGATACATTCTCAGGCAGCGGCCAAAAAGAGAAAGGGGACACGGTAAAGGATTCCGAACAAATCCAGTTGACGTTCTGGCGAAATGGCGGGAATGTGGCAGAAAATAAAGCATATGAAGAATTAGTTGCTTCTTTTGAAGCAGCTAACCCTAATATTTTGGTGAATATGAAGTCGATTCCCTATAGTGATTATGAAATCAGGTTGCGAACGGAACTTGCCGCGGGGAACCCTCCGGATATTTTGACCATTGACAGTCCTACGCTCGGTCTGTATGCAAATACGGGTTCGTTATTATCAATCGACCCTTTCATGAGAAAAGAGGGGAAGATCGATGATATCCCTGACTCTACTTTAAAAGGATTAAGTTATAAGGGACAAATTTATCTCGCCCCGATTGTCGAGTCAAGTATTGCATTATATTACAATCGACATTTACTAAAGGCGGCTGGAATCCCAGATCCACCAACAAATCCCAATAACCCTTTAACATGGGATGAGGTATTGGAGATTGCTAAGAAAGTAAATAATCCTGCTAAAGGAGTAATTGGAATAGACCCAGCTCAGGGATTTAATGATGGAGAATCTCCTGCTTATTTTAAAACACCACTCCTTTGGCAGTTTGGGGCTAATGTTTTAAGTCCTGATGGAACTACTGCAAGCAGCTTTTTAGATTCAAAAGAAGCAATAGATGCTCTGCGATTTTACCAGAACTTGTATCATAAATATGGTGTTGCTTCGATAGAAATACCTGGTGGTGCCTTTGAAGAAGGGAAGCTGGCAATGACTGTGCTTGGCTCTTGGACACTGACAGATTTGGAAAAAAATCATCCTGAGTTCAAACTGGGAGAAGATTTTGGAGTAACTCCCCTGCCAAAGGGTAAGTATCAGTTTGTTCCCAATGGCGGATGGGCGCTTGGCATCACATCAAAGTCAAAACACCCACAGGAGGCATGGAAGTTTATCAAATATGTCACTGGATATCAAGGTGTGAAAAAGTATGTAACCATTACCGGTGATATCCCTGCCCGATACTCTGTCGCAAAAGATTTCCCAGAGTTGAACGAATATCCTAAAAACATATTTGTACAGCAAAGCCAAAAATATTCAAAGAACCGCCCGGTTACTCCTGCTTATCCGGTTGTCAGTGATGCCATCAGAAGATTATTTGAGGATGTTGGAATCGGCGGAAAAGATGTAAAGGTTGCGGCGAAAGAGGCCGTTGAAAAAATCAATACAGGTCTTAAAGAAATCAAATAAATCCAGGATAATGGCAATTAGTAGTAAGAATCTCCTCTAGTTAAGGTACTAGAGGAGATTTTTTTATTATAAGATATCCCTATTGGCTCAGGTGGTTTTTAGGATCCGATGGACAAAACCACACAAGAGAACAGGAAAAATGTCTATTGGGAGGGTTCCGATGGACAAATCGGCCAAAGAGAACAGGCAAAATGTCTATCGGGAGGGGTGCGATGGACAAAACGGCCAAGAGAACAGGCAAAATATCTATCGGAAGGGGGTCCGATGGACAAAACGGGCCAAGAGAACAGGAAAAATGTCTATCGGGAGGGTTCCGATGGACAAAACCACACAAGAGAACAGGCAAAATGTCTATCGGAAGGGTTCTATGGACAAAACCACACAAGGGAACAGGCAAAATGTCTATCGGGAGGGATCCGATGGACAAAACCACACAAGAGAACAGGCAAAATGTCTATCGGAAGGATTCCGATAGACAAAACGGGCCAAGAGAACCGGCAAAATGTCTATCGGGAGGGTTCCGATGGACAAAACCACACAAGGGAACAGGCAAAAGGTCTATCGGAAGGATTCCGATGGACAAAACGGCCCAAGAGAACAGGAAAAATGTCTATCGCAAAGGGCCCGATGGACAAACCCACATAAAAAACCAGGAAATATGTCTTTCACAGAGATTCCTAGGATTACTCGTAATAAGTCCAATTACGTACCCCTACCGTTTTAAAATTTCTCTCTAGAATTCTGCTTATTCTTTTCTTAGACTTAACCACCATACACCATTCGTGCACAACCTTGGTCGTTATTTTCAGATTAGGAAAAAGGAGCTTAATTTCATTCACATTACGTAAAACAGCAGCTTCAACTATCTCTTTGCATCCACAATCATTACACACAACATTCTTTCCCAAGACAGTGATCATAAATGAACCACAATCTCTGCAAGTAATCCCCTTCTTCAGTTGCTCATAGTCATATGGAGGTACCTTAATAAATGAGGAGTCCCTTTCATGTAACGAAACTAGTTTTTCAGCTAGCTTCTTATTCTGGTTGGTTAATTTCGAAGGAGCTGTATTTAATTCTTCCATTAATGTGTCTAACTGCGTTGGATAAATGATAGGTTCGTTAAGAGGAGCTTGGTATAAGGTAAACCGGGGGTTAATAAAAACAACCTTTCCCTCAATTAATAGATTATATCCGTGCTTTTGGAGGAATTGGCGGAATAAGGATTTGCTGCGCTTCAACTGATCGAGCGGATTCTTAATTTCCTTTTCAGCGAGCGTTTCAAAGACGCCGTTGCGAAAACAATAATCGCCTTCGGAATTTTTTACATCAAAAAGGCTAATTGTCTTTTGAAAAATGATCGTGGTATCCAGTTGGAATGTTGTGTCATTAATCTTCAGCACCAAATCATTTAAAATATAACACTCACTCCTAATCTTCTCTGTTAACAAATCAAACTGAACTTCACCCGCAAAACCTTTTTCTTGGTATAAATAATACCGCTTCTCCTCGTGTGAAAGATTCATTCGGTTGTGTAAAATTCGTAGTTTGATTAAATCAACTGGGACTGTTCGGGCTTTAAAAGGCATTTCCCACATCCTCTCTCATTTTCAAAACTCCATATTCATCATACAAAAATTAACAGACGAAATGCGTGAATACTTTGTTAATTTTTCCTCTGACCTAATGCAATCGTTTTCAACTGCCGAAAATTTTAAACCTCCGTTTCCAAAGATATTAAACTCTTCCCTTTTTCAAATTTGTTAAAGTTAGAACCAGATAAACCAATATAGATAGGAGGTTAAAAGATTGCAAGAATTAGTAAATACCCAAAAAGAAACCGCTTTAAAAATCCCATCTGAAAAGAAAGCAGTATCGAAATTGAAAAGCAAAATCGATTATATCATCAAAAACTACCATCTTTATTTGCTTATCGCACCAGCTGTTATTCTAACTATCATCTTTAAATACATCCCCATGTATGGAGCCGTTATTGCCTTTAAAGATTTTAGTACGATCAAAGGGATATTAGGAAGCGATTGGGTGGGAGTAGAAAATTTCACCAAATTCTTATCTTCACCAAATTTTGCTGACATTTTTATGAATACGCTTAAACTTAGTTTTTTTGGACTAATTATAGGATTTCCAGTCCCAATCATCCTTGCGTTAATGCTAAATCAACTACGCAGGGCAGCTGTTAAAAAGAATATTCAACTTGTGCTCTATGCACCAAACTTTATTTCGGTAGTTGTAATCGTGGGTATGGTGTTCATTTTCCTATCACCAACAGGTCCCATCAATCACCTTGTTAGTTTCATAACAGGAAAACCGCTAATGTTCATGTCAAATCCAGATTACTTCCGGTCAATCTATATCATCTCTGGCATTTGGCAGGCTGCAGGCTGGTCATCGATTATCTACGTTGCCGCTTTAGCCAATGTGGACCCTGAATTGCACAATGCAGCAACAATTGATGGAGCAAATATTCTTCAAAGAATGATCCATATCGATTTGCCGACACTGAAGCCATTAATGGCCGTGACCTTTATTTTGGCAGCGGGAGGGATTATGTCGATTGGCTTTGAAAAGGCATATTTGATGCAAACCTCAATGAATTTACCTTCATCAGAAATCCTGCCTACGTATGTCTATAAGGTAGGGTTGCAGTCAGGTGATTATGCTTATTCGACAGCAGTTGGCCTATTTAATTCAGTCATAAACGTCATTCTATTATTTGTTGTAAATAAAATCGTGAAGAAATTAAACGAAGGAGAAGGTTTATATTAACGAAAAAGGAGTCTTGATATGAATATTAAGCACACCCGCATAGACCGAATCATATTAGGCTTTAATAATATCTTTCTATGCATCGCTGTATTAGTCGTGTTAGTGCCCTTGGTTTATGTCGTCCTTGCCTCATTCATGGATCCAACGGTTCTATTAAATAAAGGGATTTCATTCAATTTTTCAGAATGGAGTTTTAAAGGGTATCAGCTGATTTTATCCAATGATGCAATGGTACGAGGCTTTATCAATTCGATTCTATATTCGGTAGGATTTGCGATTGTCACTGTTGTGGTCTGCATTTTCGCGGCCTACCCGTTATCGGTAAATGGTTTTGTCGGAAAAAACTTCTTCATGACACTATTTATGATCACTATGTTTTTCGGTGGCGGGCTTATCCCTACTTACCTAGTTGTAAAAGACCTCGGGATGTTAAACACCCCCTGGGCGATTTTACTACCTGGGGCTGTTAATGTTTGGAATATTATCCTGGCAAGGACGTATTTCAAAGGAATTCCATACGAATTGCATGAAGCAGCAAAAGTGGATGGAGCCTCAGATCTATTAATTTTCTTTAAAATTGTTTTGCCGCTTTCAAAACCAATCATCTTCGTCTTGGCGATGTATGCGTTTGTTGGTCAATGGAACTCTTACTTTGATGCAATGATATATCTCGAAGATCCAAATTTACACCCATTACAATTAGTTTTGAGATCGATATTAATCCAAAATCAAGCGGGGCCGGGAATGATTAGTGATCAGCAGGCAATGGCTGAACTTAAAAAGCTCTCAGAAATGATTAAATACTCATCCATTGTCATTTCCAGTCTGCCGCTAATGGTCATGTATCCATTCTTCCAAAAATATTTTGAAAAAGGTGTAATGGCGGGCTCATTGAAATAATGAGCCAATTTAATAGATTTACTTGTAAATGCTTACACATAACATTTAGGAGGATAAGTATATGAAAAATGTAAAAAAAGTTATGGCTGCCTCACTTGCTACGATCTTACTAGTTTCGGGTTGCAGTAACAACAGCAAAAGTGAAACAGCATCATCCAAAGAATACAAACTAAAGGATATTTCTTTTCCTTTAAAGGAAAAAGTGACATTGAATTTTATGACCCAAAGCTCGCCATTAGCGCCGGCTGACCCTAATAAAAAATTGATTTATAAGCGTTTAGAAGATCAATCTGGAGTTCATATTAAGTGGAAAAACTACACCTCAGATGCTTTTATTGAAAAAAGGAACCTCGTAATGGCGAGCGGTGATTTACCGGATGCGATCTTAGATGCAGGTTTTAATGACCATGATCTATTAAAACTAGCAAAAGATGGGGCGATTATTCCAGTAGAAGATTTAATTGAGAAGTACATGCCTAACTTACAAAAGGTCCTCGAGGCTGCACCTGAATATAAGGCGATGATGACGGCTCCGGATGGACATATTTATTCCTTTCCATGGATTGAGGAGTTAGGTTCAGGGAAAGAAAGTATTCACTCCGTCGATGATTTCCCATGGATCAATGTCGAATGGTTAAACAAATTAGGTTTGAAAATGCCGACAACAACTGAAGAATTAAAGCAAGTATTGATCGCTTTTAAAACAAAAGATCCAAATGGTAATGGAAAAGCTGATGAAATCCCAATGTCGTTTATTGGTAAGCAAGCAGGCGGGGAAGATTTAGCGTTCTTATTTGGTTCATTTGGCCTTGGGGAAAACTGGGACCATACGGTTGTAAGCAATGATGGGAAAGTCACCTTTACTGCCTCAGACAAAGGCTATAAAGAGGGGATAAAATTCCTCAATGAGTTATATAAAGAAGGCCTACTCGATGTGGAAGCGTTTGAACAAGATTGGAATACGTATCTAGCAAAAGGTAAAGATAATCGTTATGGTTTATATTTTACTTGGGATAAAGCTAATATTACCGGAATGAATGACAAGTATGACTTAATGAAGCCACTGGCTGGTCCTGATGGTCATGTGAATGTAGCTAGAACCAATGGAATGGGCTTTGATCGAGGTCGAATGGTTATTACAAGTGCAGATAAAAATATTGAATTGACAGCAAAATGGATCGATCAATTATATGAACCAAAACAATCTGTACAAAACAACTGGGGAACATATGGCGATAAAACGCAGCAAAACATCTTTGAATTGGATGAAGCGGCAGGAATGCTAAAACATTTACCATTAGAAGGTTCTGCGCCAGTAGAATTAAGACAAAAAACAAATGTCGGCGGGCCATTAGCGATTTTAGATGAGTATTATGGAAAAGTTACCACGAAGCCAGATGATGCAGCATGGAGATTAGGGCTAATGAAGGATGTTATGGTACCGCATATGACTGCAGAAAATATTTATCCAAGAGTATTCTTCTCATTAGAGGATAGTGACAAACTTACTACCATTGAAACAGATATGTTTGCTTTTGTGATGAGAAAACGTGCGGAATGGATTCAAAATGGCAAAGTGGAAAAAGAGTGGGATGGATATGTGAAAGAATTAGACCGCTTGGGGTTACAAGATTGGATAAAAATCAAACAAGCAGGATACGATAGAGCAACGAAATAATAGATTAAAGTTTTGGCTGAGGCTGTACAGTGCAAGCATTCGTACAGCCTTATTCGAATGTAAAATAACAAAGGAGTGAAACCGAATGAAACAACGATATATTGAAAAACATCGGCCGCAATTTCATTTTTCACCTGAAGAAAAATGGATGAACGACCCGAACGGAATGGTCTTTTTTAATGATGAATATCACCTTTTTTACCAGTACCATCCGTTTGGTACAACTTGGGGACCCATGCACTGGGGCCATGCCGTTAGTAAGGATTTAATTCATTGGGAACAGCTGCCCATCGCACTTTATCCAGATGAGCATGGAGCTATTTTCTCAGGAAGTGCAGTCGTTGATTGGAATAACACATCAGGTTTTTTTCAGGATGAACTAGGGTTAGTTGCCATTTATACAAGTGCCGATACCTATCCAAACTCCGAACGGCCGCGTCAGCGTCAAAGTCTCGCCTATAGTGACGACAATGGCAGGACATGGACGAAATACGAAGGAAATCCAGTCCTGTCTGATGTCAACATAACCGATTACCGTGATCCAAAAGTATTTTGGCATGATGAAACGAATAAATGGGTGATGGTTTTATCAACGGGGCAAACCGTAACCATCTATACATCTGCTAACCTAAAAGAATGGGAGTTTGCTAGTGAATTTGGCCATCAGGCTGGTTCACATGATGGCGTTTGGGAATGTCCCGACCTGTTTCGTTTGCCAGTAGATGGTGACGAAAACAAGCAAAAGTGGGTCATGTTTGTCAGCATTGGTGATAACCCGGAATTTAAAGAAGGGTCAAGAACCCAGTATTTTATTGGTGATTTTGATGGTTCCACATTTGTAAATGATCATCACGATGAAACGGTCCTTTGGGTAGATTATGGGCGGGATAATTATGCTGGTGTCAGCTGGTCAGATATCCCTTCACACGATGGCAGAAGAATTTATATTGGCTGGATGAGTAACTGGCGCTATGCAAACCAAGTACCAACGGAAGAATGGCGCAGTGCGATGACTTTACCTCGTACATTATCGTTAACCGCGAGTGACGATGGGGTGCGCTTAGTTCAAAAAGTGGTTTCAGAAATTGATTCAATTCGAAAAGATTCTAAGGTTTATCAAAATCTAACGATTGAGTCAAACAAACCTATTACTTTTCATATGATGAGTTCATTATTGGAAGTGAATCTAGAGTTTGAAAAACAAACGTCTAATTCCTTTGGTCTTGTATTACAAGGTTCTGAGGACGAAAGGACAGTGATTCGTTATGATGCCGAAAAGGAACTAGTAGCAGTCGACAGAACCAGCGCGGGCGATAATACTTTTTCAGAATCATTCCCAGCTATCCAAGAAGCTCCTGTTAAAATGGAGAATAACAGACTCAATTTTCAAATCATGATCGATGCTTCATCGGTAGAGGTACTGGTCAATGATGGAAAGGTTGCTTTGACGAGCTTAATCTTTCCGAATCAACTATTTGAGCAGCTTGTTTTATTTTCAGAGGAAGGAAACACCTGGGTATCCTCATTGAAATTAACAGAACTAGAATCCATTTGGGAGAAGTAATTAAACTATTCAACAAAGCTCTAATCGAATATATCGAGTTAGAGTTTTGTTTTTGCAAGAAGAATGATTTTAGAAGAAAGGAAGAGTGAGAGGAAATGAAGACCAATACATCCGTCATTTGTATCGGCGAATTATTAATTGATTTTTTCTGCACAGATGTAGACATCGATTTAGTTACAGGGCAACATTTTGAAAAACAGGCAGGGGGAGCTCCCGCCAATGTGTGTGCAACGATTGTGAAACTAGGGGGCAGTGCCCTCTTCAGTGGGAAAGTTGGCAAAGATCCGTTCGGGTATTTTTTAAAAAATACTTTAGACGAAGTGAATGTTGATACCTCGATGCTGGTTCTCGATGATGAGCATCCAACCACGCTAGCATTTGTGTCATTAAAAGCAAATGGCGAAAGAGATTTTGTCTTTAATCGTGGGGCCGATGCCTTCTTAACGGAAAATGATCTTGATAAAAATAGAATCATGGATGCGGGTATTCTTCACTTTGGATCAGCGACTGCTTTATTAACGGATCCCTTTCAATCTACTTATCTAAGTGTTATGGAAGCGGCAAAGGAAGAAGGTAAATTTATCTCATTTGACCCTAACTATCGAATTGACCTTTGGAAAGGGGGAAGAGACCAATTTGTAGAGTTAGCGCAAAAGGGAATCGCTATCGCTGATTTTGTAAAAGTAAGCGATGAGGAATTAGAAATTATCTCTGGCATGAAAGAGTTGAGTGATGGAATCGAAGTTCTACATCAACTGGGAGCATTAGTCGTTGCGGTTACTTTAGGAAAAGAAGGAACGATGATTTCTAATGGGCAAAATATGGAGCTGGTTCCAAGTATAAAAGTAGATTCTATCGATTCTACCGGTGCGGGTGATGCATTCGTAGGCGCAACACTTTACCAGTTGGCTAGAACAACAGAACCAAAGAGAGTTTTAAAAGACTTCGAACAACTGAAACAAATCATTTTCTTTAGTAATAAAGTGGGAGCAATGGTTTGTACGAAAGTAGGCGCCATTTCTTCCATACCGACCCATGAGGAAGTAATCGGTTTTAAGGATAAGTTGATAAAAAGTTATTAAATTCGTCATGTATGTAGAAAAAGTTAATTGGAAAAAAGGTCTGCCATGATCCCGGCAAACCTTTTAAATTCCAACTTATTTGGTCTCGCTTATCGTTTTTGTAAGGACATCGATTACATAATTCTTTGTATTCTTGTTGATGGAACCGCCGTCCCCTTTAAAGATGTTGGACTTGGTTGTATCATTTGGTTCAATGTGAACAGGTACTTGTGTCTGATCTGCTTGAAGGGTAAAGGATTGAGTGAAATTCATATCATTTCCGACTGTCACTTTTTCCCCATTGATAGTGAGGTCAGCTCCCTTAATGGCATTCCCCTTTATAGTCATAGTTGATCCATTGACATCGATTTGGCTGACTGTCAGCGGCATATCAATCCAGCGCAGAATGGTATCCTGTACAACCATTTTGTTGTTCCCTTGGTTGGTGACCACAATTTTCATATCGGTTCCTTCGGCACCATAGCCGTATTTACTGATATCGTCATCCGAATGATCTGATGGCGTATGATCTGCTAACCCTTCATGATCCCAAGTATTATCCCTCGTATATTTATACGTTAGCTCAGTTCCTTCTTCAAGCTCCACTGTGTATTCCCAATCAGGTGTCACAGCGCCATTACGGCTCATAGACCAGGCACTAGTATTCCAACCATTCAAGCTGCCAGGTATATTTACCTGCGCTGCTAAAGCTGTATAATCCGGTGCATGAACCTTAAAGGTTACTTGTACCATAACAATTTCAGGGGTTACACGTACCTTGTTAGATTCTACATGGTTTCCAGCCTGGTCATAGACACGCACTTGATATTGGTAGGCAGTTCCATTTGCCACCTGATAATCACGGAAGGTGGCGGCGCTGCCGTCCAATGTTGAAAGAATTTGGCCGTCACGGTAAATGACCGTTTTAAATGGCTGATCCGGCTGCGTGAGTTTCCAATTCAAGTTGACCTGACCGGATTCCTTGATCGGAGTGTCCAAAGTTACATCATTAGCAGGCGGGGTAGTATCAGACGTGCTGTGTGAAAAGGTCACTTCACCAGTAATTGAGTAAACCCATGTATTCCCTAAATCCGGCGTAAAGGCCATTCGGTACTCATATTTGCCCGCCTCATACGCTGTAAAGCCTCCCTGAAACTCATTTGCCTGGTCTCCCTGAGCCTGGCCATTATACAAAGCTTGGTAAGATGTCCAAGCGGTTTGGCCTTTCATTCTTACTTGGAGAACGGCCGTGATTCCTTCTGCTGCACCAGTTTCTGTCGCGCCTGGCAGGTAAAAAGCTGCTTTAACATTGGAGGTCTGTACCAGATTCAGTTCCCCGTTATCTAATGTAGTCAGGTCCTTAATACTAGCCTTTGCAGCATCGTAATGAGGCACAAGGCCGGATGGGGCTGCAGGTACAGATTCATTACCACTTTCATTTACGGCCGTTACAGTAAAATAGTAGGTACGACCATTATTTAAATCGGAAATGTTCACAGATGTACCTGTAGTTTCCTTCACTTTTGTCCATAATCCACCTGAAACTGTAGATTGATAGACATTGTATTTTGTACCTGTTCCTGTCCAGCTTAAAGTAACCTCCTTAGAACCAGCTGTGCCGGTAACTTCTTTAACAGGCTGTGGTTGTTTAACATCATTAACCGTTATTAACATTCTTCCGGACTCAGCTGGAACTGTTAATGACAGCTTGCCATCCTTCGTTGTAGTCACATATTTAGGGTCCAATTGGTCCACAAAACGAAGACCATTCGCGAGCAGCACTTTTGTATCGATATCAACCGTTTGTGTGGTTTTCCCTCTGTTAATAATGACAAGGCCGGATTTTGTTTCTTTTGTCCGGACATAGGCTAACACATCACCCTTTGCGTATATATGGTGCAGATCGCCATGAGCGAATAGGTCAGCATTTTCCTTGCGGATTTGACCAATCTTTTGATAGTGTGCAATGAGGTCTTTGTTTTCGTTCCCCCACGGATATGTGCGTCTGTCATCTGGGTCTTTAGATCCTGTTTGACCCGCTTCATCTCCGTAATAAATGGTTGGTGCTCCAGGGTAACCCATTTGCAGGATAGAAGCCAGCTTCAATCGCTTCACACCTTCATCGTATTTGTAGTTCGGATCTTGTTCCGCTCTGAAATACGTATCCGTTCCATTGCCTAACAGGAAGATTGCCCGAGCTGTATCATGGGATCCCATCAGGTTCATGAGGGCATAAAAAGCTTCCTTTGGATAGTCCTCCTGTATAGCGAGAAGTGTGTTTTGTGCATTAGCGGCATTACCGTTCTTTAAGTAATCCAAAATGGCTCCGCGGAAACGATAGTTCATGACTGAGTCATATTGATCCCCTAAGAAGTACTTGGATGCATCATCCCAAATTTCACCTAGAATAAGTGGCTCTTCTTCTTTTTGAAGTGTTTTTCCAGCTCCTATCATAGTCTTGGACTTCATTTGTTTGCGGAATTCCTGCCAGAAGGAACTGTCCACTTCATTAGCGACATCCAGGCGCCAGCCAGATGAACCTCGATTAATCCAAGTTTTTCCTACTGAGTCCTTGTCATAAAAGATATAATTAGCCAATGCTGTGTTGTTAAGTTCACTTGGATGTTCAACCTTTGTGCCGTTAACGGATTCGAATACAGGAAGACTGTCGTATCCCCACCAGCCTTCATACTTATAATGCTCACCCGTCGAAACACCGTTGACTTTTTCATTTGGAACTTTAACATTTTCAATATGGAACCAGTTTTCAAAGCCGTATGGGCTAAAGGTTTGTCCTTCAGTCATGAGTTGCTGTTTGGCCTTATCCTTTGCTGCAGTTTCAGACAATTTTTCGTCATTCATTAAATCGTAAATACGAGACCAGTATTCATAGGCACCCACTGTTTTATATTTGTGGTAGCGGTCAAAATAGATGGAATCATCAGCCACATGATTAAATACCCCGTCTAAAATCAGGTGCATGTTCCGTTTAGACAATTCCTTGGAGAAATCCTCGAATTCTTTTTCCGAGCCAAACATCGGATCCACCTGTTTATAGTCTGTTGCATCATATTTATGGTTGGACGGTGCAAGTGCAATTGGGTTTAAATATAGGGTATTGACGCCAAGTGATTGAAGGTAATCAAGCTTCGCCTTAATACCAGCAATGTCGCCGCCAAAGAAGTCGTTTGTAAATTCACCGTCCCCTGTGTAGGAGCCAGTGCCTTGTTCATATGGATTATCAGGCAAGGATGACCAGGAGTCGGGATGTTCTATTGGCTGGCTGCCTCGGGCTCCAATCTGATCCTTTACATGGTCATTTGCTTTGTTGCCGTTATAAAAACGATCAGGATAGATTTGATAAACAACAGCTTCCTTCATCCAATCCGGTGTTTGATAGCCCGGGTCGAAAACAGTCAATTGGAAGAGTCCTGCATTTTTATCCTCCGCTTTACCGGTATGTCCATCCTGTGTGTCTTCTCCGTATTCCACTGTTGTATCCTGATCCCCGGCAATGAATTTATAGCCGTGAACTCCTTTGTCAGACGGTGTAAAGGTGGCTTCCCAGAACTCAATGGCACCTTTGTCCTTTGTGTCTGTCCAGCCTGCATTTTTCATTGAAAGCACCTTTATTGTGCCTGTATTATAGTTTTTCACATACAGGCTGGCACTTGTTAGGTCACCCTTTTTTGCCGATACTCGTAATGTGACGGGTTTCCCTGCAGGAATTGCCCCAAACGGCGTCCGGTATACTTGGTCCCATGAATCATGATAAAGAGCATTCTTATCTATCATGCCATCAGATCCAATAGTTTTATAATCTGAATAAACTTCTTTTGTTTGGTTGTTATAGAAAAATGTGATTGTCGTATCAGAGAGTACATTTATCTTCTCATTTGAAGCAGGGTAGGATTCCGTCCAGTCCTTTCCCAATACAATCTTGTATTCGTAGCTGCCTCTAGGTACCTTTGCAGTAAAGGAATAGATGTTGTCAAAATGGGTGTCCTCCATTAACGCTGTTGAGTCTGCCGGACTCCAGGCAGACCCTGCCTTAATGGCAGGTTGAATGCTTCCAACTAAACGAGGCATCTTGTCTTCTGCCAAAAGTGTATAATGGGTACTGTCAGCAATGGCATGGGTAGTGTCATTGTAGTAGAAGGTGACTTCTTTTTGTTCGGTCAGAGTTAGTTTAATGTTGTTTCCGCCAGGCGCGCCGCCGTCTCCGTAATTTTCATTCCAGCTTCCTCCAATGGCGATTTTGTACTCGTATGCTCCTGCCGGCAGTGTGCCGGTAAAGCTATACAAACCATTTCCTTGGTAAGCCATTTGCGTTTTGGAAGAGGATGGATCCCAATCTCCTGAATTCCCTAAAACTGCCTGCAGACTGCCAACAAGTACAACCTGCTTTGGTTCTGTTTCTGCCGCTTTGGCTGTTTGACTTGTCACAAGTCCAGAAAATAATTGAAGAATTAGTCCAACTACTGTAACAAGTGACAGAAGTGATTTCTGCTTTCTCTTCATGAAAAATCTCCTTTCCCTTACCTAGTAATCTAGGAAACCGTTTGCATGAAATTGCACAAAAATCGTATGTAAAATGCATAGGAGGCTGTTGTATTGTGCAAACGTTTGCGCAATCGTTTTCAAAACTTATTATATCTATTTCTCAGCGCAATTCAATAGAAAATTGGAAATAAAATCTTAATTTTCTGATATATGGTTATTGAAATCGAGAGGTCTCTTATTTTTTAGCTGTATAACTGATTATAAAGCCTTTATAATAAAGAGTGGAATGTGCAATCGTTTTCGCAAATGTTGGAATATGCAAAAATAAGCGTCTCTATTATTCTAAAATTAGTAGTAAGAATCAATGAACTTTGAATGAGAGGGGAGAAGAAAATGGCTGTTACCATTAAGGATGTGGCAAAGCTTGCAGATGTCGCCCCATCAACTGTTTCAAGAGTAATTGCCAATAATTCGCGAATCAGCGAAGCAACGAAACGAAAAGTTAAAAAGGCAATGGAGCAGCTAGGGTATCATCCTAACCAAAATGCCAGAAGCCTTGCCATTCAATCTACCCAAACAATCGGGCTTGTCATGCCGAGCTCTGGTGATGTGGTGTTTCAGAATCCTTTTTTTTCAATGGTGTTACAGGGAATCAGTGAAAGTGCCCATAATAAAAAATATGCCATGCATATGACGACTGGAAAATCAGACGAGGAAATATTTGAAGCAGTCATCCACATGGTTCAGGGAAAACGAGTAGATGGAATGATTCTTCTTAATTCCAAGGTGGAGGATAAAGCCATTTCGTATTTAAGAGAAAGGGATTTTCCTTTTGTTGTAATTGGAAAACCTTCTAAAGATGCAGAAGAAATTACACATGTTGATAATGATAATGTTCGTGCAATGAGAGAGGCTACTGAATACTTAATTGACCATGGACATCGGAAAATCGCTTTTATTGGCGGAAGTCTAGAGCTAATGGTTACAGTTGACCGTTTGAATGGGTATAAGCAGGCTTTAAAAAAGGCAAACATTCCCATAAAAAATGAATACATCCTTCATGAAGAATTTCTTCGGGAAGGTGGTCAAGAAGCGGTGAGTGAATTAATGGCGCTTGAACAACGCCCCACTTCGCTCGCAGTGGTTGACGACTTAATGGCACTAGGTGTACTGAGCACATTAGATGAGCTGGGAATCAGGGTTCCAGAAGAAATCTCTGTCGTTAGCTTTAATAATGTCCTTTTATCAGAAATGTCAAAACCACCCTTAACTTCCATTGATATTAATATTTTTGAACTAGGATATCAAGCATCCAGGAGTTTAATTCAAAAAATCGAAAATAGAACAGAACCGACCAAGCGCATTATCATTCCACATAAATTGGTTGAACGTCAATCATGTAGTCACCAAATTCCTATAACAATAGATGAACAAAATGCAGATGGTAACGAGAATCTATAAAAGATTCCCGCTATACCGTCTGCTTTTAATAACTCATTCAATTACTATTTACTGTTCTTGAATTCTAGTATTCTAGTATTCCAGACGCCTATACGCCCCAGGGGCCATGCCATATTTCTTATGAAATACCCTGTGAAAATATGGATAGCTGCCGAAGCCGCAATCTTCGGCAATTTGTTCAAGTGTCATGGATGTGTATTTCATTCGCTCGACTGCAGCGGATAAACGGATTTCTAAGGCATATTCAATCATCGTTTTCCCGACACTGCTTTTAAAAAGATGAACGGAACGCGAAACGCTAAGGCCAGCATGGCGTGCCACATCCTCCACTCTAAATGGTGTTAGGGCATGCTCTTCAATGTACCTCATTATCCGTGTGACGGTATACGGGTGATTGAAGGTAGGAACCGTTTCGTTGACACCTCGTTCCAGGTATAAACAGAGTGCTCGCAGCAAATAAACGGTGAGTTCTTCGTTTTGGCTCGAGGATGGACGGCGTTTTTCGTTTATGATTTGACGCCATAAGGAGAGCAGTTTTTCATCAAGATCGATTCGGGAGACAGGCGGCTTAGCGGAACGGCTCCACCACTCGTCCACCCAAGCTCCTTCACAGACTATGTGATAATCCCCGCTGTTTTGTCCCGCTTTAACCAGCAGTTCATAGTGATCCCCTGGTTTAATGAGGAGAAGGTCTCCTTTCTCGAGTTCCATCTTACTGCCCTTTACCACTACTTCACAGACACCTTCTGATTGCAGGCGAAAAAGATACGCAGGGTATCCGGATTTATGTTGGGCATGATATCCATTTGTGTGAAAGGAATAGCCGCAGAATAATATATTTGTCATCATATGCCCACCTTTAGAAAAAATAAAATAGCAAAATAGTAGATGTTTCAATTATATCATCTATGTTTATTTGTAGAGACAAAGTTTAAGATGGAATCAAATAAGTAATGTTATAGAATTGGAGGATTAAGATGACGGAAATTTCCTTTCAAATAGATAACGATGGAGTTCAATATTTTCCACCCTATCTGTCAATGTAAGCCGTTTCATTAATTTCTTTATTCTCTAAAATAAAAGGTAAATAAAAGATAAAAAGGAGTAGGTTGATCATGTTGAAAGTAACTGTATGGAATGAAAACCGTCACGAGCAAAAAAATCCGGTTGTAAGGGATATATATCCGAACGGCATCCACGGGACAATCGCTGATTTCCTTCAGATTGAAGGTATCCAAGCAGGAACAGCTACTCTTGATGAGCCGGAGCATGGCTTAACGGATGAAGTACTAGCGAATACTGATGTATTAGTATGGTGGGGACATCTGGCACATGGTGAGGTAAAAGATGAAATTGTGCAGAAAGTTCAGCAGCGTGTCCTTGATGGAATGGGACTAATTGTTCTTCACTCCGGCCATTTTTCGAAAATCTTTAAAACATTAATGGGAACAAGCTGTGATTTAAAGTGGCGTGAAGCGGATGAAAAAGAGCGTCTTTGGGTTGTAAGTCCAAGCCACCCGATTACAGAAGGAATCTCTGAATATATTGAGTTAGAAAAAGAAGAAATGTATGGCGAGCATTTTGATATCCCTCAGCCTGATGAGTTGATTTTTACAAGCTGGTTTGAAGGCGGCGAAGTTTTCCGGAGTGGCTGTACATACAAACGCGGGAATGGAAAAGTGTTTTACTTCAGACCTGGACATGAAACCTATCCAACCTATCATAACGAACACATTCAACGCGTCATTATTAATGCGGTGAAATGGGCGCAGCCAGTAAAACGTGAGCGTCCAGTTTATGGAAATGCAAAACCGCTAGAAGCAATTAAAGGAGGCAAATAACAATGGGAAAATTAAGAGTCGGAGTAATCGGATGCGGCAGTATTGCTCAGCACCGTCATTTACTAGAATATAAAGCAAATAATCAGGTAGAGCTTGTAGCTGTTTGTGATATTAACGAAGAGCGGGCAAATCAAGTAGCTGAAAAATTCGGAGCAGCAGCATATACAAGCTATGAAGAATTATTGAAAAATGCTGAAGTGGACGTCGTCAGCGTTTGTACACCGAACTATCTTCATGCGCCAATCTCGATTGCGGCATTAAATGCAGGTGTACATGTTCTTTGTGAAAAACCAATGGCGACTTCGAAGCAAGAAGCAAAAGCGATGATTGCCGCAGCGAAAGAGAGCGGCAAAAAGTTAATGATTGCCCATAATCAACGTTTCGTTCCGTCTCATCAAAAAGCACGTCAGTTAATAGCAAGCGGGGAAATTGGCAAAATTTATAGCTTCCGTACGGCATTCGGACATGGCGGTCCAGAAGGCTGGAGTGTCGAAGGCAAAGAAGGATGGTTTTTCCAAAAGGAAAAAGCATTCGTTGGGGCGATGGGCGATTTAGGTGTTCATAAGACCGATTTGCTTCGCTATGTGCTAGGAGAAGAAATTGTTGAAGTAGGTGCTTTTGTTGAAACGAGCGCTAAGGAATTTGCCGATGTTGATGACAATGCCGTTTGTGTGTTAAAAACAGAAAGCGGGATTATCGGAACACTTGCTGCAAGCTGGGCTTATGTAAGTAAAGAAGATAATTCTACTATTATATATGGTGAAAAAGCGATTTTACGATTAGAGGATGATCCAACCAATTCACTTGTTGTTCAATATTCGAACGGAGAAGTGGTTAATTATCAGCTAGGGAAAATCCAGTCCAATGACGCGGGTGGACAAAGAACCTCTCATGTTATCAATCATTTTGTAGATTCCGTGCTTCACGATCAGGAGCCGCTTGTACCCGGTGAAGAAGGGATGAAATCACTAGAGGTTATTTTAGCAGCGCTTGAGTCAAATGAAACAAAACAAATTGTAAGAGTGAGAGAACAATGATAAAACTTCGCATAGGAATTATCGGGGTTGGCGGTATTGCACAGGGCCGCCATATCCCGGCTTTTTTACAGTTAAGTGATATTTGTGAAATAACGGCCTTAAGCGATGTGAATATCCACCGAGCGAGAGAGACAGCTGAGAAGTATAACATCCCTAATGCGTTTGAGGATTATCTAGATCTTTTTCCAGAAGTGGATGCGGTTTGTATTTGTACGCCAAATAAATTTCACGCTGAGATTACCATCGCCGCATTTAATGCTGGGGTTCATGTTCTATGTGAGAAGCCGATGGCACTTAGCTTCGAAGAATGCGAGGCAATGGTCGCTGCTTCCAAACAAGCGGACAAAGTTCTGGCGATCGCCTACCATTACCGTTTTATGAAAGAAGCACAGGCGGCTAAGAAGGTAATGGATGAAGTAGGGTTGCCGCTAGTCGTGAGAGTCCAAGCATTAAGGCGCCGCAAGGTACCAGGCTGGGGGGTTTTTACCAATAAAGACCTTCAAGGAGGCGGCAGCCTGATTGATTTTGGCTGTCACCTTCTCGACTTAGCGCTTTGGCTGATGGGAAATCCAAAACATACCGCGGTGTCAGGCACCACATATAACACATTAAGTAAACAGCCGAATCAGGTGAACCAATGGGGTAGGTTTGATCATGAAACCTTTAATGTCGATGATCATGTCACCGCCTATATGAAATTTGAAAATGGCGCATCGATGCTATTTGAAACTTCTTGGGCGGCGAATATCAAGGACGACCAGGCGAATGTCAGCATTTCCGGAGCGGACGGCGGTTTAAGCGTCTTTCCATTTGAACTTTTTACAACGAAACACGGAATGCTTTTAAATAGTGAGGCCGCCTGGCTTCCTGGCAAGGAAGATCCGGGTGTGCCGCAAGCGAAAAATTTTATCGATGCCTGTCTTGGAATTGCAGAACTAGTGGTAAAGCCTGAAGAGGCACTTCAAGTTTCACAAATCATTGATCGTATTTATGAGAGTGAGGGAAATTCATTATGAAACTAGGCGTTTTTACCGTTTTATTTGCTGAAAAATCATTCGAGGAAATGCTTGATACAGTTAAAGGTGCAGGACTACATGCGGTTGAAATCGGAACTGGATGCTATCCTGGTAATAGCCATTGTGATTTAGACACGTTATTGGAGAGTGAAGCGGCGCGCCAAGAGTATATTCAAAAAGTAGAAGAGCGTGGACTAACGATTAGTGCCTTCAGCTGCCATGGAAATCCAATTTCTCCTGAAAAAGAATTTGCTAAAAACTCGCACGAAACACTCGTAAAAACAATTCAACTTGCTTCATTGCTGAAAGTTCCGGTTGTTAACTGTTTTTCTGGTACAGCAGGCGACCATGAAGGAGCTAAATACCCAAACTGGCCAGTTACGCCTTGGCCGAATGAGTATGGCGATGTATTAAAGTGGCAATGGGAAGAAAAACTGATTCCTTATTGGAAGGAAGTTGGTCAATTTGCTAAAGACCACAATGTAAAAATAGGGCTTGAACTTCACGGAGGATTTTTAGTTCACACTCCATATACACTTTTAAAGCTTCGTGAGGAGACCTGTGATGCCATTGGCGCTAATTTAGACCCAAGTCACTTATGGTGGCAAGGCATTGACCCGGTGGCAGCGATTAAAATTTTGGCAAAGGAAAATGCGATTCATCATTTCCATGCCAAAGACACGTACATTGATCAGGAAAATGTGAATATGTATGGATTAACGGATATGCAGCCGTATGGAGAAGTGAAAACGAGGGCATGGTCGTTCCGTTCGGTTGGCTGTGGACATAGCCTAAAAGAATGGTCTGATATGATGAGTGCACTCCGAACCTACGGATATGATTATGTGGTCAGTATCGAACATGAAGATCCAATTATGTCGATTAATGAAGGTTTCAATCGGGCAGTAACCAATTTGAAATCGGTCTTAATTGAGGAATCGGTTTCGCAAATGTGGTGGGTTTAGATTGAGAGGCATACAAGAATTTTTAAGCTAATAAATGAATTCGGTCTAGAACTGAGGTGCCCAAGTGAACAAAAAATGGTGGAAAGAAAGTGTCGCTTATCAAGTGTATCCCCGTAGTTTTATGGATAGCAATGGCGATGGGATTGGTGATCTAAAAGGGGTGACTACCAAACTAGATTACCTACAAGAGTTGGGCGTTGATGTCATTTGGCTCTCTCCGATGTACAAATCACCAAATGACGACAATGGTTATGATATTTCCGATTACCAGGATATTATGGATGAATTCGGGACGATGGCTGATTTTGACGAACTGCTGGAAGGCGTTCATCAGCGTGGGATGAAATTAATCCTAGATTTGGTCATCAATCATACGAGCGACGAACATCCATGGTTTATCGAGTCACGCTCCTCAAAAGACAACCCTAAACGTGATTGGTACATTTGGAGTGATGGTAAAGATGGAAAGGCGCCGAACAATTGGGAGTCGATTTTCAGTGGGCCCGCTTGGAGATATGATAAAGAAACAGAACAATACTTCATGCACATCTTCTCCGCACGTCAGCCTGATTTGAATTGGGAAAACCCTGAGGTAAGGGATGCTTTATACGAAATGGTAAACTGGTGGCTGGAAAAAGGGATTGACGGCTTCCGTGTCGATGCCATCTCACATATAAAAAAAGAACCAGGATTCCCTGATATGCCAAACCCTGATCACTTAGATTACGTACCTTGTTTTCCTAAAATGATGAATGTGGATGGAATTGATGAGTTCCTCACAGAGTTTTCGCAAAAAACCATAAAAAACTATGACATCATGACCGTTGGGGAAGCAAATGGTGTGGGATTAAATGAGGCAGATCAATGGGTAGGCGAAGAAAAAGGCTATTTTAATATGATATTTCAATTCGAATTTTTAGATCTGTGGGATAAGGATGCAGAAGGGTCTATTGACGTTCGTAAGTTGAAAAAGGTTTTAACCAAATGGCAGACAGGTTTGGAAGGCAGAGGCTGGAATGCCCTATTTATTGAAAACCATGATCAGCCGCGCCGGGTTTCTAGCTGGGGAAATGACAAGGAGTATTGGAAAGAGAGTGCCAAAATGCTTGGAGCCCTTTATTTTCTAATGAAGGGTACCCCGTTTATTTACCAAGGCCAGGAAATTGGGATGACGAATGTCCAGTTCCCTTCCATTGAAGAATACAATGATGTTGGTATGATTAATTACTATCATGTTGAAACGGCAAAAGGACGTTCCCATGACGAAATTATGAAAGTTATTTGGGAAAAGGGACGGGATAATGCGCGGACACCGATGCAATGGGATGCAACCAACAAAGGTGGATTTACAACTGCGGAGCAATCATGGCTTGGGGTCAATCCGAATTACACAGAGATTAACGTCGAGGCACAAGTAAATGATTCAGACTCAATCCTATCTTTTTATAAAAAATTAATTCGCTTGAGAAAAGAGAATCCAGTGTTTGTTTATGGCACCTACGATTTGTTAGCAGCGAATCATCCGAAGTTGTTTGTGTACACGCGCAAATTAGGCAATCAACATGCGATTGTTATTAACAATTTCAGTGGAAAAACGACCAGGTATCGTATCCCGGGAAGTTTATCTTTTTCTACGTCTAAACTTGTTCTTCATAATTATGACGGTGTGGATAAGAAATTACGGAAAAATTTCACTCTTAAACCCTATGAAACAAGAATATATTTATTGAAGTGATGGATCAGAGTGAAAAAGGCTGAGGGACTGCCCTGAATTATTATCGTACAGCATTTATTAACTAGAATTTAGAGCAGGGCCGTATACGGTTTCTGCTTCTTTTAATTTAACAAAAAGAAAAAGAATGTCTTTTTTGTAAAATAAGGAATGAACAAGTACCTATACTTTTTTACATAATATTAATAATGACTATATGAGATTACCATAGTGACTTAACATTTTTCTCATACAATTTTCTATGTAGTACACATATAAAAGGGAGATGAGGAAAAATGAAAAAATCTATTTTATTGGGGACGGGCCTTGCTTTTACTTTATTATTTAGTCCGTTTCAACAGGCATTTGCTGCAGAAACAACTGGGGAGCTGCGGCAAATGGATACCGTTGCCCATCGCGGAGCATCAGGTTATGCGCCTGAAAACACCATTGCTGCTTTTGATAAAGGGGTAGACATGAAAGCAGATTATATTGAAATTGATGTTCAAAGAAGCAAGGATGGGAAATTGGTCATCATTCATGATACAAAGGTTGATAGAACAACAGATGGTACAGGGTATGTTAAAGACTTAACATTTGACCAGATCAGAAGTCTTGATGCAGGCAGCTGGAAAGGGGAACAATTTAAAGGGGAAAAGATTCCTGCATTTGATGAAATTCTTGACCGCTATCATGGGAAGATTGGTATTTTAATAGAATTGAAGGCACCTGAACTCTATCCTGGAATTGAAGAAATGGTAGCCCAAGAATTAAAAGATCGTAACTTGAATAAACCGCAAAATGAAAAAATCATTATTCAATCCTTTAATTTTGAATCCATGAAAAAAATAAATAGCCTGTTGCCTAAAGTACCGATTGGTGTCCTTACGTCGAATAGAGCGGACACATCTGAACAATCATTAAAGGAATTTGCTGCATATGCTGATTACTTTAACCCAAGCTACGGAATTGTAACGAAAGAATTAGTCAAGCAAGTACACGCAAACGGCATGAAAATTCAATCCTGGACTGTGCGCAGTCTTGAAGCAGCAGAATTTCTCTTAACTATGGATGTAGATGGAATTATTACGGATTATCCTGAATTTGTGGATCCAAGGAAATAAGTAAAGATATCTTTTTTCTAGATATGAAAAAATTAGTGGTATCCGCGTGTGCTGGGGATACCACTTTTTTAATAAATATTTCTTTACTTCCCCCATTTCATTGACACTTTTAATGTGCAGCAGCTCTCAGGATTGTTTTGTTGCGGTGAAGTGTAGAGTTCGAATTGGACGCCAGATGGTGTAAAGTTAGTTTCGACAGGTACTTTTAATCCAAGGGAACGAATTAAACGGTCAACTTCTGCTTTTTTCCCTTGTTGAGCTGCACTCATCATTTTCCGAGCAAAGCCAACATCGGCTAAACGATCTAACAAAATACTCCCCTGGTCCATTAATAGCCGAAAAGACTTTATAGAGCCCTCGAAAATTTTTACATCTACGGGCGGATAACTCCTTGGATACGGTTGGAATACGATGTGAGGTGGATAGGCAGACAATGGAGGGTAGACTGGATATTGGCATGGATAGTAATACATGGTAATTCTCCTTCCATATTTAAAACGCAAGCCAGGATAAAATATGATTCTTTTTGGATTATGGTTCCATTAAGGAATAAAATAAAAAAACGCTGGATTAGCACATCCACGCGCTTTTAAAACTTAACGGATTGTAATATCTCCGCTGGACACATCTAGGTCTATTTTGTATTTACCAGATCCATGAATGCCTTCGATGCTTCTTTTCTTAATATTTTTTGATGTCAATGGGAGTTCACAAATGATATCTCCACTGGATACATCTCCGTCTAATGTGAAATCCGCATTGTTAGGAAGGTCTAGTTTTACATCTCCAGAACTTACATCAATTTCAATCGAATCTGTCAGTTGATCTACTTGAAAATCAAGTTCCCCTGAGGAAACATTTGCATGAATAGCACCAGTGTATTCCTTCACATCAAGGCTGCCAGAACTTACATCAAACGAGCCAGTTTCTGTTTGTAGTGATTTAATATCAACATTTCCTGACCCTACATTTTGTTCAAAATGGTTGATGTTCATGTTCTTTAGGTCCATATTGCCTGAACCAATATCAACCGTTAATTCATCAAGATTAATCGGGTTATTTTTGGATTTCCCTGAAAAACTTACATTACCCGAACCTAAACTGATGTGCATGTCACGGTGATAATCTTCTGGGATATAGATTGTTAATTTCTTCCTTTTTGAGAAAGGAGACCAATCAAACCAACCAAATCCCTTATGTTTAACTGAAACCTCAATGGCGTCGCCGTGCTCTCGAACGGTTAGTTTATCTTTGCCGTTGTAGATGGCTTTCACATCTTTCCGATCCTCTGGAATAATTGTGGTACTTACACTGGAAATATTCACTTCAATGACATCAATATCCTCTGTCACTGTTGCTTGGGTAGTATTCTTCCCTGAATTACTAAACCAATCGAATGTAGCTGATTGATTGTAGATAATATATAATCCAGTGATGACTAATAACAGAATGACAATTCTTTTCATTTTTTCCATCCCCTTTTCTTACTTCTTCTAGTTAAGAATAAGAAATTCTCTCGCTATCCTCAATGAACCAGAGATTTATTTATGTCTAAGACTTGAGATGTATTGGGATTGAGCTTTTTGAGGGCAAAAAAAGTGACTCAAGCTTGAGCCACATTAATGCAAGTCCTTTACTTTATTCAAATATAATTGATTCTTTTTGTGCTTGGATTGAGATAGGAACTCCTCAAACGCACCAGATCCAAATAAAACACCTGCAAGTATGAAGATAAAACCAAATATTTGCGATGCTGTAATCTGCTCGTCGAGAAAAATAACGGCACCAATCAAGGCGAAGAACGGGTTGAAATTGATAAAAATAGCCGATTCAGCTACACCCACTTTACCGATGGCATTATTGTAAATCATATGACCAAGAGCCGTGGCAATAATAGCGGAAGCAAAAAATATCATCCAAACGCTGACAGAACCATGAGAAATTTCTTTCAGCCCATTTGGTTCTGTAAAACGGCTAATGATAAATAAGATAACGGAACCAATCACTAGCATATAACCTGTCATCAAACGTGGATCCAGAGTTTCGGAACATTTTTTAATTAAACTAAAACTAAATGCTTGAGCGAATATTGCCAAGAACACATAAATATCTCCACTGGAAACTGTACTTACTTCATCATTTCCAAATAACACAATAAACGTAACACCCATAAAACCCATTATGATTCCCAACAATCGAATCAGCGTGATCCTAGTTCCTAATAAGAAAAAGGCAACAATTGTCGTGAGCAAGGGACCAAGTCCTAAAATAAGACCCCCGTTTGTTGCAGAAGTCTTTAATAACCCAAGTGACAAAAAGAAATGGTGGCATACCACGTTAAAAAGGCATGCGAAAAAAATATACCGAAACTCTTTTCTGGAGGGCAGCCTGACTTTCTTTAGAAAACCAAGGATGATAAATACACAGATGCCCGCTGTGAATACCCTTAGTGCAGTAATGGTCTCCGGCATGAAGGCCGTAACAATGATTTTCGTCGCAATGACATTCAGCCCCCATGTGGCCATTACAAATACTAATAGCATGTATATCTGATATTTTTGCGCTTTTGCCAACTGTTTCACTTCTTTCTCATTTCAATTACAATGTAAATAGATTGCAATTATTATACATCTTTAGTAGATATTTGACATGTATATTTTTTCGTATTTCGAAAGAATTTAAGACAACTTGATTTAGGATGAAGAGAAATTGTGGTATTCTTTATAATTATATAGTAACTGTTCTAGAGGGACTTACTGCTTGGAAGGCAAATGTAAGTTGCTTCACAAATAAATAGGGAGACTCTCAACATGTTGCAAAAGATTAATAAACAACTAGAAAGAATTATGCCATTAATCACTCCGGTTAGTGTATTGACTGGAGTAATATTCAGTATCTATCTAAAGGACTTTTCTTACTTAATTCCATGGATTTTTGCATTTATGACCTTCGCAGGAAGTTTAAGTTCCAATTTCCATTCGTTAAAAGAGGTAATTATTCATCCATTCCCCATTTTTATTGCGATGCTAATCCTCCATATTCTTATGCCGATATGGGCTTGGAGTGTAGGTCATTTCGTTTTTTCTGGTGATATATATACGATTACAGGACTAATTTTAGGAATGGTAATCCCGACAGGGGTCACAAGCTTCATTTGGGTGGCCATTTACAAAGGGAATATTCCGCTGGTCTTATCGATTATTTTAATCGATACCTTGCTTTCACCCATTATTGTTCCTTATTCGCTATCGTTATTTATGGGTGAAACCATTGAGATGGACTATATCAGTATTATGAAGGGACTATTGGGAATGGTCGTTATCCCCTCGCTGATAGGTATGTATTTAAACCAAGTGACCAAGGGGAAAATTAAAGACCAATTGGGAACACGCCTTGCTCCCTTTTCAAAAATATGCCTGGGTTTTGTAGTCATGCTTAATGGAGCAGTTGTAGCACCATACTTAAAAAATATTAATCTTAAATTAGTTAGCATTACGTTGACCGTCTTTTTGATTGCATTGACTGGATACTTGTTTTCGTTTTTAATAGGGAAATTTTTTAAAGGTGGACGCGCCAACATTATTTCGCTAACTTTCACTGGCGGAATGAGAAATATAAGTGCAGGTGCAGTGATCGCTGTTTCCTACTTTCCAGCCGCAGTAGCGGTGCCAGTGGTTGTCGGCATGCTATTTCAGCAGATCCTTGCTTCCTTAAATGGTCACTTTCTCAATAGGTATTATAATAGAAAAATTGAAAATCAGGATTCTGTTGCTTTATAAGGGCAAATACACCAAAACATCCTCTCAGCCCAAATGGCAAGAGGATGTTTTTATTACACTTCATTTGCATCAAGATCGATATGTTTAAATTTACTGACTAGAAACAACCCCTTATCTGTAAGTTTTAATTCTGGTATGACCGGGAGTGCTAAAAAAGATAAGGTTAGAAACGGGTTAAAGTGATGATTTGCTCCCAGTTTTTGAAGAGCAAGATTGATTTCTTTAAGACCAGAATACACCTCTTGATATGGCCGATCGGACATTAAACCCGCAATGGATAGTTCCAATGAAGCAATGACCTCTCCTTGGTTGACAACGACCAGACCGCCTTGCATTTCTTTGATCGCCTTTGTGGCCATTACCATATCATCATCTGTCGTTCCTGCAATAATAAGATTATGAGAATCATGGGCGATGGTTGTGGCAATGGCACCGGATTTTAGCCCCAATCCTTTAACAATACCTAAACCGATTTGATTTTTTAGGTGATGGCGTTCAATTACGGCTAGCTTTAATTGGTCATTGGTTATAGAAGTTTGAAAGAACCCGCCATCATTCTTTTCAACCTTTTCAATCAGATGACGAGTTACTAGACTATTTGGAATAATTTCAATGATATTTGCTTTGTTCGTTCTTAAAGGAATATGGAAATGCTTTTCTGTTAGCTCATGGTAACGAACTGAATTTCTCAATCGCTCTGTTTCAACGAAAGTTTGGGTGTTTAAATCCATAGTCAGTTGACCATTATTGACAACAGCCTTCCCATCTTTAAAAACAGTTCTAATATTAATTTTATTCATGTCATCAAACAGGAAGAAATCAGCTTTGTATCCGGGGGCAATCGCTCCTTTATTTTCGAGTCCAAAGCATTCGGCTGCATTGATGGTGGCCATTTGAAAGGCGGTAATAGGTGAGAGGCCTGTGGCGATAGCAAGTCTCACGTTGTAATCGATGCTTCCATCATGAACAAGATCGTCTAAATGTTTATCATCGGTGACAAATAAGCATCTTCTGGCATTACGCTCATTGACGATTGTTATCAATTGTTGCAAGTCCTTAGCCACTGTCCCTTCGCGAATCATTAAATACATTCCTCTTTGGAGACGTTCTTTTGCTTCCGCGGCTGTTGTACTTTCATGATCGGTTCGAATCCCAGCAGCCATATAAACATTAATATCATTGGCTGATAAGCCTGCCGCATGGCCGTCAATTTTTTTACCGAATTGTTTAGCTTGTAAGATTTTTTCAAGCATTTCCTGTTCTGCCTTTAAGACTGCCGGGAAATTCATGACTTCAGCTAGTCCTAGTACGCGCAACTCGAGATAAAACGGTTTAAGGTCCGCGGCATTGAGAGTAGCACCGGAAGTTTCAAATTCGGTTGCTGGAACACAGGAAGGAAGCATAAAGAAAAAGTCAAACGGTAGATGTTCCGAGGAATCAAGCATGTACTGTATTCCGTCCGTTCCTAATACGTTGGCAATTTCATGGGGGTCGGCAACAACTGTAGTCACCCCGTGCGGAAGGAGAACCTTTGCAAACTCCTTTGGCGTGATCATTGAGGATTCAATGTGTACATGACCATCGATAAAAGCAGGGGAAATATATAGCCCCTTCGCATCAATCATCTTTTTTCCCTCATATTCACCGATTCCAGCAAAATATCCATCCACGATCGCAAGGTCCCCTTCAATAATCTCCCCTGTAAAAACGTCAATAATTTTTCCGTTTTTAATAACAGTATCAGCTGGCTCTCTTTTGGAGGATACAGAGATTCGTTTAATTAATTGTTTTCTCTCCATAGGACAACATCCTTTTTGTCAAATTAATATTCCACTTTATCTTGTGCATTCTCCCATGTTCTAAAAGGTAAGTCTCCATCTGTTGGAAAGATTTTTTTCATTGGTATTTTTCGATTTTCGACGGGCAGGGATAGTTGTTCATAAATAAATTGATCATCAAATCCAATCTTTGCTGCCTCTTGTTTCGTGCAGGCATAATAAACAGCCTTAGGCCTAGCCCAGTAAATGGCACCGATACACATCGGACAAGGCTCACAGCTGGTATAAATCTCACAGTCGTTCAACTGAAAGTCATTTAAATTACGGCAGGCATCTCGAATCGCTTGTACTTCTGCATGGGCAGTAGGGTCATTTGTCCCTGTCACTTGATTTCGGCCCACACCAACAATCTTTCCATCCTTGACGACGACCGCCCCGAATGGCCCCCCTTGTTTCGTCAATACATTATTTAAGGCGAGCTCAATCGCCTTTTCCATAAAGAGAGTATCCGTCATACTAACACTCCATTCTATTTTTCAATTGGTCTATTAAATTACTTCCACATGTGATGCATTACCAGCAGATTAGGAGGAAGTTGCGAGTACTAAAATGATAACTGTGAAATGAGTGAATTTACTTAACATACATTATTCACTATGGTGCTCACAAATGCTCCATTGTTGAAAGGATTTCTGACATGATTTTTAAATAATATGGTGCACAAACCATAAAATTTCCATGTGAGATTTTATAACATCAGTGTAGATACTAGATCCCCTTTTGGATATTATGGTGAAAAAAGATGACATAGACTTTGTTCTTTATGTTCGTCAATCTACATAAAACTACCTGGTCAGTAGAAAATTGAAAAAGAACATGGGTGTATTTTGGGAGGTCTATCAATATATATAGTGTTAGAAACTAGGAAAGAATAGGGGGCCAAGATGGAAGGGATTCATGAAATCTTAAACGCCTTATTTTCTGATTCTTATCATGAAGGCGATTGTTTAGCAACCATCATTCATGTAAAAGGATCCGCCTATCGTAAAGAAGGTACATCCATGTTGTTACGAAGTGACGGGACAAAGGTTGGTATGTTAAGTGCTGGCTGTTTAGAAACAGACTTATCCTATCGCGCTCAAGAAGCAAGGGATGAAGGGAAAGTAAAATCTGTCATTTATGATATGCGGGAGGAGGACGATTTATCGTGGGGCCAGGGTGCAGGCTGTAACGGGGTCATCCATGTGCTTCTTGAACCTGTCGATGCCTTTCTACGTGACCACCTTTATAAGCTAAAGTTCCATTTGGACAATGGCCATCGAGTCACGATGATGAAAAAAATGACCGAGGAAAATTCGGTTTCTGACTATTTATTTTTGTCAGATGATCAACATTATTTTGGAAAATGGCATGGAAGGGTACTAAATGAGGCTAAAAGTCTATTAAACGAAATTCATCAAAACTTTCCGAAAAGCGGGATCAGATATTTTGCGGAACTATCATCAAATGTTTATATTCATTCGTTTGAACCGAAACCTCGACTAGTTGTTTTTGGTGCTGGCGCTGATGCCGTGCCATTGGTAAAAGTGGCCTCGCAGACAGGATTTTCAGTAATTGTTTCCGATTGGCGTTCTGCTTTGTGTAATGTAGATTACTTTCCAGATGCGGATGGATGGCTAGTTGGAAATCCTCATGAGACGATTCCACTGCTTCATTTGACTCGTTCTGATTCAGTCTTGGTCCTTACGCATCAATTTCAAAAGGATCAGGAGATATTGGATCATTTAAAAGGGAAGGACTTAATGTATTTAGGCGTTCTTGGACCAAGGATAAGAACACAACGTCTTCTTGAGGGACTGACAATCCCTCAGGAAATTAACAGTCCTGCCGGTCTTTCTATTGGAGCAGAGGGGGCGGAGGAGATTGCTGTCAGTATCGTTGCTGAACTAATACAAAAGCAACGGAGTAAGAGGAAGCAAAAGGCGATTACCTTTGAAAGATAACGGGGTCATCGCAGTCTGTCAGGACTATGAAATTCTGAAGGGGGTGGGCATGAGTAGTGAATAACAAGCCGCGGCTTTCAATCGACGACGTAAATCAAATGAACAAAGAAGAGTTTGTGAGTGTAGTAGGATGGGTGTTTGAGCACTCTCCATGGGTGGCAAGGGTGGCATGGGAAAGTCTGCCCTGCAATTCTCGTGAGGAACTTTTACAAAGAATGGTGACGGTTGTAAAAAATGCAGAAGAAGCTGTGCAATTGGCACTGCTACGGGCCCATCCGGATCTCGGGACTAAATTGATCATTTCAGAGGTTTCACAAAAGGAGCAAGCAGGCGTCGGGCTAGACCGGTTAACTAAGGACGAATATAAGGAGTTTATGTCACTAAATCAAAGGTATGTCGAACAATTTGGCTTTCCGTTTATCATGGCGGTAAAGGGCCAAAACAAGGATACCATCCTTGCAGCAATGAAAGTACGTGTTGCTAATGCCTATGAGCAAGAATTCCTGACAGCCTTAAACGAGGTCTATAAAATTGTTGGTTTCCGCTTAACTGATCTTATTGAATAAAGGGGATGATGCTATGCAAAGAACGATGCGTTATGGAAAAGCAGATGTTTGGGTTTATCGTACTTACGCAGCCCCGCTTACAGCCGTCCGTCCGATTCCTGAATCAGCCTTTACGGGCCGAAGCAATATTTTGTTTGGAATGAACGTGAAGGTGGCAGTTGAGGGTGATGCTTTCTTATCATCATTTAAAGATGGCGATAATTCATTAGTGGTCGCAACTGATTCGATGAAAAATTTTATTCTAAAACATGCTGGCGATTATAAAGGTTCCACCCAAGAAGGGTTCCTAGAATTTGTCGCCCGTCGTTTCCTTGAAACGTATTCACATATGAGTGCAGTCGATATTTCAAGTGAACAAATCCCATTTGACGAACTTCCAGTGCCGACGAAGGATAGTTTTGAGCCGAGTCCATTAGTATTCCGCTATTCATTAAATGAGCAGTCTTTGGCGCAAGTGGAAGTGAAACGCTCTGGAGAAGGAATTATCACAACTGACCATCTCAGCAGTTTAAAGGGTCTTAAGCTTTTAAAGGTACGCGGCAGTTCCTTTTATGGATTTGTGCAAGATGAATATACAACACTTCCAGAATCCTTTGATCGACCGCTGTTTATCTTTTTGAATATTGGGTGGCGGTATAACGATTTTGAAGAAGCGAAGGGCACTAAAGCAAATGGATATGTCGCCGCTGAGCAGGTAAGGGATATTGCTTATACGGTTTTTCATGAAGAAAATTCTCCCTCCATACAAAATCTTATCTATCGCATTGGCTTTCGTGTATTAGAGCGTTTTCCACAGTTAGTTGAGGTTCGCTTTGAATCCAACAATCGGACGTGGGAAACCGTTTTAGATGAAATTCCAGCCTCACAAGATGGAAAGGTATTTACCGAACCTCGTCCTCCATACGGGTTTCAATGTTTCTCAATGACACGTGATGATTTAGAAAATCCAGGGGATCTACCGAAATGACAGGAAAGTTAACTACTCACGTTCTGGATTTAAGTATTGGTAAGCCAGCAAATGGAGTGGTAGTGGAGTTATGGCAAGTTGATTCAAATAACCGATTTCAATTCATTTTGACATGCAACACAAATGAGGATGGGCGGGTTAACCAACCTCTCCTCGAAGGGAAAAATATGAAAAGAGGAATCTATGAACTTCGTTTTCATGTGGAAGATTATTTCCGTAGTCGCGGTACCTTACTCGGAGACCCTTCATTCCTAGATTGCGTTCCCGTTCGCTTTGGCATTTCTGATCCCGAATCCCACTATCATGTTCCATTGCTGATATCACCTGGCGGCTACAGTACGTATCGAGGGAGTTAAGGGGGCCTAAGATGAGAGAAATTTGGGTGAAGAATGGGCTTGTTTTTATCGAGGAGGGCTTTCGAGAGGTAAACATTCGAGTGGTTAATGGGCAGATTGATTCTTTTGTAAAAAGTGAAGCAGAACCATTGAAAGAGGAAGCGGATACGGTGATCGATGCAGGCGGCTGTCTAGTTGTTCCTGGTTTTATTGATGCCCATGTCCATTTCAATGATCCGGGAAGAACGGATTGGGAAGGGATCGAGACAGGCAGCCATGCTGCAGCAATCGGTGGTACTACGACGATTTTTGATATGCCGTTAAATTGTGCCCCCTCCATCATTAATAGTAAGAATTTACAAGATAAAAAGGACTACTTAACTTCTAAGTCATATGTTGATTATGCACTGTGGGGGGGATTAACAGAAACGAACATCACTGACCGAAAAGAGCTCTCTCAAATGAGTGCGGGGATTATTGCTTGGAAGGCATTTATGAGTGAGAGCGGGATTGAAGATTTCCCATTCATATCTCCGGATGGGTTGAAACAAGCCATGCAAGCAGCAAAAGAACATAACAAAATCCTCGCCCTCCATGCAGAATGGAATGAGGAGATTCATAAGTTGACAGATTTTTATAAACAAAGAGTGGGAATGAATGAACGAAGGGCCTTTCTCGCGAGCAGACCGGTATCAGCGGAAGAAAAAGCCGTTAATTATGCGCTAGAACTTGCTGCCAAATATGGAACCGCCCTTCATTTTGTGCATATTAGTTCGGCGAAAGTAATCGGACTGATCGAGCAGGCCAAAAGAAGCGGAATAGACGTCACCGTTGAAACCTGCCCGCATTATTTAATTTTTGATGAGGAGGATTTTCTAAAAAGTGGTGCCATCCTTAAATGTGCGCCGCCATTAAGACCGCGTGAAGAAGTAGAGGGACTTTGGGAATGCCTTGAAAGAGGGTGGATTGACACAATAGGGTCCGATCATTCGCCATGTCTTTATTCGATGAAAGCAACGGATTCCATTTGGGATGCGTGGGGAGGAATTCAGGGCGTTCAATTTACATGGCTTTCACTGCTTGATGAAGCCCTTAAACGGAAAATCAGCCTCAAACAAATTTTGCCATTAGGGACGTCGAATGTGGCAGAGAGGTTTGGAATTGCTGAACGAAAAGGGAGGATTCGGCCCGGCTCCGATGCGGACTTAGTGTTGATCCGTTTGGATGAATCAACGATTGTTGATAAACAGTCATTGGCCTTTAGAAATGCTTATTCACCCTATGAGGATAAGGAGTTTTTACTCAAAGTGAAGAAAACAATTTTACGAGGGAAAGTCATTTATGATGACCAATTAGGGGTGAGTAAAGGGAAGTTTGGTGTTTGTCTTTAGTAGAGGGGAGGAATTTGATGAATCAGGATAAGGAACGGTTAGTCCAATGGGTGGAGGAACACCAAGTAGAAATGATTGATTTTCTACAAAAGATCGTGCAAGTTCCTTCGGATAATCCTGCAGGCGACTGTTATCCAATTGCGGCCTTTTTATATCATCAGCTTCAAGAACTCGGATTTGAGGATGTTTCCCTTATAGATGTGGAGGAAGAGGCAGTGAAGGCGGCTGGAATGATCAGTCTGGCCAATGTTCTCAGCCGCACGAAGTTTGGAAATGGAGAGGGAACAAATATAGCCTTAAATGCACATGGTGATGTTGTGCCGCCAGGGTTGGGCTGGAGTGTTGACCCCTATGGAGGGGAGATTATTAACGGTAAGATGTATGGCCGGGGTGTGGCTGTCTCCAAATCAGATATTGCGGCCTATTCCTATGCTGTTTTGGCCTTGAAACAGGCAAAAATCAGTCAGCAGCTGCACGGGGAAGTCAACCTTGCCTTTACTTTTGATGAAGAGACGGGCGGCGAATTAGGTCCGAAAAGGCTGCTTGACCAAGGGGATATTAAACCAGACCAAGCGATCGCCGCGGGCTTTACCTATTCAGCGGTGAATGCCCACAATGGCTGTTTGCATTTTGAAGTAAAAATAGTTGGAAAGTCTGCCCATGCTGCTTTGCCTCATACAGGAATTGATGCGCTTGAGGCGACGACTGAGATTTTGAAGCGTTTATATGAATACCGAAAGACTCTCGCTGCGAAAAAATCTACTGTACCCGGTATTGACCATCCTACCTTAGTTGTTGGTCTCATTTCGGGAGGCATTAACACGAATGTTGTCCCTGATGAATGTACGATTAGAGTCGACCGGAGATTGATTCCTGGCGAAGACGGCGCACAAGCGGAAGCGGAATTTAGAGGTGTGGTGGAAGAAGCTGTAAAGACGGTCCCGGGAATAAAAATTGAGATTCGGAAAATTCTCCATGCGGAAAGTTTCGGACCTGTTCCGGAAGATTCCCCACTGATTTCAGCTCTGTCTTCGAATTGGCAGTCCATTATGAAGGGCAAGGGTGAATTAGCCATTAACGGAGTACCGATTTATGCAGATGCCCGTCATTTTTATGAAAAAGGGATCCCAACGATCATGTTTGGTGTTGGACCTAAAGTGTTAGAAGAGGCCAACGGGCACCGGGCCGATGAACATATCCGCATCGAAGATTTGATTGATGCTGCGAAGATTATTGCCTGCACACTTTATGATTTACTGGGGGAGGAAAGCGATGAAATTAACTCAGCGTGAACAGGAAAAATTAATGATTGTTGTTGCTGCAGACCTGGCAAGGCGCCGCAAAGACCGAGGCTTAAAATTAAACTATCCTGAGGCGGTTGCCCTGATCACCTACGAAATTATCGAAGGGGCTAGAGATGGAAAATCGGTGGCAGAACTGATGAGTGAGGGGGCAAACATATTATCAAGTGAGGATGTGATGGATGGAATCGCGGAGATGATTCACGATATTCAGGTAGAGGCAACGTTTCCAGATGGAACCAAGCTTGTCACTGTACATGAACCGATTCGCTAGATTTAGAGTGGTTTGGTTGGGGAGGAGAAGAAATGATTCCAGGAGAATATCGATTAAGACAAGAGCCGATTATCTGTAACAAAGGGAGAACAGCTGTTACGGTCATGGTCCTCAATCAGGGCGACCGGCCGATTCAAATCGGCTCCCATTTTCATTTTTATGAAGTAAATAGTGCGCTCAAGTTTGACCGAGACCAAGCATTTGGCAAACATCTAAATATCCCTGCTGGCACGGCTGTCCGCTTTGAACCTGGCGATGCGAAAGAAATAGATCTCGTCCCCTTCGCTGGTCAGCGTGAAGTTTATGGCCTGAATAATAAAACGGATGGCCCATTGGACCAAGGAAGGAAGAACCCGTTATGAGCTTTCGAATGTCGAGAAAACAATATGCAGACATGTTTGGTCCTACAGCAGGCGACGCCATCCGGCTTGCGGACACTGATTTATTTATCGAAATAGAAAAGGATTTTACCGTTTATGGGGATGAAGTGAAATTTGGAGGTGGAAAAGTAATCCGTGATGGGATGGGGCAGCACCCGCTTGTGACACGAACACAAGGAGCACTGGATACCGTCATTACCAATGCCGTTATTTTGGATTATAGCGGGATCTATAAAGCTGATATTGGAATTCGTGATGGAAGAATCACTGGAATTGGAAAAAGTGGCAATCCTCTCTTAATGGAAGGCGTAGATCTCATCATCGGCGCTTCCACAGAAGTCATTGCAGGTGAAGGAATGATTGTAACCGCAGGAGGGATTGATGCCCATATTCATTTTATTAGTCCCCAGCAAATCGAAACAGCTCTGTCATCAGGGATAACCACCATGATTGGCGGCGGCACGGGTCCTGCAACAGGAACAAATGCAACCACTTGTACGCCGGGTGAATGGAATATTCACCGGATGCTGGAGGCGGCGGAAGAGTTCCCTATGAACCTGGGATTCTTAGGGAAGGGTAATTCGTCTGCTGAGGATCCGTTAATTGAACAGATCAATGCGGGTGTGATTGGTCTTAAATTGCATGAAGATTGGGGGACGACCGCCTCAGCTATTGACCACTGCCTCAGAGTCGCGGACCAGTATGATATACAAGTTGCCATTCATACCGATACCTTAAATGAAGGCGGGTTTGTCGAGGATACTCTGGCAGCAATTAATGGCCGGGTCATCCATACATACCATACGGAAGGGGCAGGCGGCGGTCATGCTCCTGATATTATTAAGGTCGCGAGTTTCCCGTATATCCTTCCGTCATCCACCAATCCAACACGACCCTACACCAAAAATACCTTAGATGAGCATTTAGATATGCTAATGGTTTGTCATCACTTAGACCCCGAGGTGCCTGAAGATATTGCTTTTGCTGATTCGCGCATCAGAAAAGAAACGATTGCAGCAGAAGACATTCTCCACGATTTAGGCGTATTCAGCATGATTAGTTCCGATTCCCAGGCGATGGGCCGAGTAGGCGAAGTGATCACTCGTACCTGGCAAACAGCTGATAAAATGCGGAAGCAGCGCGGCAAGCTACCGGAAGACAAAGGAGCCTGCGACAACTTCCGTGCTAAGCGATACATTGCCAAATATACAATTAATCCAGCGATAACACACGGGATTGCAGAGGAAGTGGGGTCGGTGGAGGTGGGGAAATTGGCAGATCTCGTCATTTGGGATCCGGCATTTTTTGGCGTTAAACCAGAGATCGTTATCAAAGGCGGCATGATTGCGCATAGTTTGATGGGAGATCCCAATGCCTCCATTCCTACGCCGCAGCCTGTTCTGTATCGGCCCATGTTTGCTTCTTTCGGTAAAGCCAAGTACACCACATCAGTTACTTTCATGTCAAAAGCAGCGATTGAACTTGGGGTGCCTGAAAAGTTGGGACTAAAAAAACAAATCAAACCGGTACAGGGAATCCGCCAGCTATCAAAAAAGGATATGAAGCACAATGCGGAAATGCCAACCATTGAAGTCGATCCACAAACCTATGAAGTCATCGTCGATGGTAACCTTGTGACCTGTGAGCCAGCAGACGTATTGCCGATGGCCCAGCGCTATTTCTTATTTTAGGAGTGAGAGAATGATTATTGAAAAAGTAATTGGCAATGTGGAGGAAATCTCAACGACTGGACGCCATATCGAAAGAGTATATCTGGCGAGTGATGACTTAGTGAAGCGAATTCAGCGGGTGACAACGGACCATGGAAAAGAGGTTGGGATTCGTTTAAAGGAACCAAAAGACTTGATTGATGGCGATATATTATTCATGGATGACCGAAATATGATTGTCATCAGTGTCACCAGCGACGACTTGATTGTGATTCAGCCGACAAGTTTAAAGCAAATGGGGGAAATTGCTCATCAGTTGGGCAACCGCCATTTACCAGCGCAATTTGAAGGTGAGGTTATGCTCGTCCAATATGATTATCTCGTTCAGGAACTGCTCGACCAATTGGGTGTTCCGTACTCAAGAGAAGAGAGAAAGGTTAAAAAGGCTTTCCGCCATATCGGACACTCGCATGGATAATCAACTTTTGGCTTTACTGCAAATTGGCGATTCGAATTTTCCTTCAGGCGCATTTTCCCATTCATTTGGATTGGAGACGTATATCCAGGAAGAAACCGTCTATAGTAAGGAGACCTTTTTTGCATGGATTCGCATTTACTTAGAAAAACAATTGGCCTATACGGATGGACTTGCCTGCCGCATAACGTATGAAACCTTACTTCAAAATGATATGGAAGAGCTCTGGTTGCTTGATCAGAAACTGTTCATACAGAATATCCCCAAAGAAACACGGGAGGCAAACCGGCGGATAGGGGAACGATTGATTCGAATGGGGATTGATTTATATTCCATTCCATTATTAGAAGTGTATCTTAAGAAAATCCGAGCCAAGGAGGCGTTTGGCCACCCTGGAATTGCTTTTTCGATCATCTGTCACTACTTAGGTATTGAGAAAAGCCAGGGGATCTTGACTTTCCTTTATTCAAGTATGGTGACTCTTATTCAGAATGGCGTGCGCGGAATACCGCTTGGGCAGACGGCTGGTCAGCGTATTCTATTAGAACTGCAGCCTTTTTTATTGAAAACAACAGAAGAAATTGACCGTATCGATGTTGATGATTTTGGAGTTGTCGCTCCTGGCCTTGAAATTGCACAAATGCGCCACGAAAGACTACATACCCGATTGTTTATGTCCTAAATAACCATGAAAGAAGGAGAGACGATGGAACCAATTCGTATAGGTGTGGGTGGACCAGTTGGAGCAGGGAAGACGCTGCTAGTAGAGCGATTAACGAGGTACCTCCATCAAGAATATAAAATGGCAGTTGTAACCAATGACATCTACACAAAGGAAGATGCACAGTTTTTAATTAAAAACAGTGTGCTCCCAGAGGAACGAATTATTGGTGTGGAGACCGGAGGATGCCCCCATACAGCGATTCGGGAAGATGCATCCATGAATTTTGCTGCGATTGATGAATTAAAAGAGAAACATCCGGACCTCGCGCTGATTTTTGTCGAGAGCGGCGGCGATAACTTAGCTGCTACCTTTAGTCCTGAACTTGTGGACTTTTCTATTTATATTATCGATGTCGCCCAAGGGGAAAAAATTCCACGTAAAGGCGGTCAAGGGATGATTAAATCGGACCTGTTTATTATCAACAAGATTGATTTAGCCCCATATGTTGGAGCAAGCCTGGAAGTCATGGAAGCAGATACAAAGGCGGCCAGAGGCAAGAAACCCTATATTTTTACGAACTTAAAAGAGGATGTCGGAGTGAACGCGGTTATTGATTGGCTCAAATCAAATGCATTACTGGTAGGGTTAGGGTAGGTGGAAAACTGGACAGGATACTTGCGACTAACCGCTTCGCGAAAGGGGAAGAAAACAATTTTAAAAGATTCCTATACTGAGGGTGCTTTTAAAATTACTAGACCCGTTTACCTAACAAATAGCGGTGAAGCCTGTTTTTATATTATGAATCCTGGCGGCGGTTATGTGGAGGGGGACTCCTATAAAATTAATATTTGTTTGGAAGAAGAAGCCCATGCGATTATCACGACGCAGTCATCCACCAAAATCTATAAAACTCAAGTCCAGCCGGCTGTTCAAGAGATGACGATCCATTTAAAAAGAGGCAGTGTTTTTGAATATCTGCCCGATCCCGTTATCGCTTACCAGTATGGATGCTATAAACAACGGACTGTAGTTCGAATGGAGAGCGGGTCCTCTCTTATTTGTTCAGAAATATTTACTCCAGGCTGGGCCCCAGATGGCACATTATTTCAATATGGTTTATTGCAAGCCAAAATGGAAGTATACCGAGATGAGAGATTAATAGTATTTGATCATGTAAAACTTCAACCAGATAGGGATATCAAGGGGATTGGTTTGATGGAGGGATATACCCATTTTGGGTCGATGATTGTTATTGATGATCGGGTAAACCAGCTTTTTTTAGAAGAACTCCATAACTATTTTGAATCGGTTTTAGAAGCGCGAATTGGCCTCACGATGCTGGCTGTGCCAGGGTTTGCCCTCAGGGTCCTGGCAAATACAACGCAGGAGATAGAAAAAATCCTCTCTTTTTGTCATGAATGCATTCGCAATCAATTGATGGAGAAGGAGGCCGTATTTCTAAGAAAATATTAAAATTAGTTTCAGGCTCGCCAGTCGGTGAGTTTTTTTTCATTTTGGTCCATAATTGTAGGAGAGGAAAAAAACTGCCTAGCATTAAAAAGATGGCAGAATCAAACTAACTATTATATTAAATTTTTGTCGGGCTAGGTATTTACCAACCTAGCCCCTTTTGTTGTGATAAAATTTTTAATAAATGGCTGTGTTAAAGGTTATGTTGATATTGGCACTCTGTTGATTGGAGAGGAAGGCGAAGACTCCTGCGGGAGTACGGGGCAGGGGAGACCCCGCAGGAGCAAAGCGACGAGGAGGCTCCCCGGCACGCCCGCGGAAAGCAAAGTGCCTGGAACGGAAATCAACAGACCAGTTTAACACAGCCTAATAAAAAGGAGTGTATGCTGAATGAATATCATTGACCTGCATTGTGATGCCCTGATGAAACTTCAAGAAACGCAAGGGAAACTACGGTTCGCGGATGCTCCGGAATTACATACAAATAAAACACGATTACAGCAAGGACAAATCAAAGTTCAATGCTTCGCGATATTTATTGAACCTGAAATCAAGGGTGATCAGAAATTTCAAGTGGCTCTCGAGCAAATTGATTATTTTTACAAGGAAGTACTCGGGAAAAATCCGGACATGGTCCATATCAAAGAATGGTCTGATTTTGATCGCTTGAAAATTGGTCAAATTGGCGCGATGTTAACGCTTGAAGGCGTAGATCCGATTGGCAACGATTTAGCGAAACTCCATATTCTTTATCAACTCGGGGTTCGGTCGGTTGGTTTAACATGGAACCAAGCAAATCTCGCTGCAGATGGTGCCGGAGAACCGCGCGGCGCGGGGCTGACAGTGCTCGGAAAAGAGATTGTCGAGTTTAATAATGAGCATCAAATCCTGACTGATGTTTCCCATTTGAGTGACAAGGGCATTTGGGAAGTCATTGAATTAGCCAAGTATCCGATAGCAAGCCACTCGAATGCACGAGCACTTTGCAACCATTTGCGCAATTTAACAGATGAACAGGCGAAGGCGATGTTTGTCAAGGGCGGCTTGATTCATGTTGTTTTTTATCCCCCTTTTGTTAAGGAATCAGGTGAAGTAACAATTTCAGACCTTGTGAGACATATTGATCATTTTTGCTCATTGGGCGGTGTCAATCAAATCGGATTCGGCTCGGATTTTGATGGGATTTCAACTTTTATTACTAGCTTAGAGGATTCCTCGAAAAGCCAGAATCTTATTAATGAGCTATTAAAATACTACAGTGAAGATGTTGTTCGCGGCTTTGCTTATCAAAACTTTCTCGACCATCGGCCAGGGATTATTCGATGAAGATTAGAGAAAAAGGTATCATTGTCGGAACCCTGCCAACGGGAAGGAAAAACTGTCTAACCGATGTGGCAGATGTGTTGGTTGGCCATGTCACACTGGACTATCCGCTTGACGAGTCAGGAGAGGAGTATGCCTGTACAGGAGTAACAGCGATTCTTCCTCATAAAGGCAATTTGTTTAAAGAAAAAGTAATTGCGGCGAGCTATGTGATTAACGGATTTGGAAAAACAACGGGTCTTGTGCAGTTGAATGAATTAGGTGTGCTTGAATCGCCGATTATGTTAACAAATACCTTCGCGGTTTCAGCTGTCACACAGGGAGTGCTGCAATACATGCTCGATGAGAACCAGGAAATTGGCGAAACGACTGGCACGATTAATGTAGTCGTTGGGGAATGTAATGATAGTTATTTGAATTCAATTCGTCTATTTCCTGTAAAACCAGAGCATGCAGTTGAAGCAATTAAGAATGCATCAGACCATCAGGCTGTAGAAGGGGCGGTTGGAGCAGGAAAAGGCATGGTTTGCTTTGGTTATAAAGGCGGGATAGGCTCGTCCTCCCGAATCGTTGAAGACTATACGGTCGGATGTTTAGTTCTTAGCAATTTTGGGAAAAAGGAAGAACTACGAGCGTTTCGTTATTCAGAGGTGGAAGGCTTTTCTGAGACATCGGATGGTTCGATTATCATCGTTCTGGCCACCGATGCCCCGTTAAGTGACCGGCAATTACAGCGGTTAGCGAAACGCTGCGGCATTGGCCTTGGTCGAACTGGCAGTCATTTTAGTCATGGCAGCGGTGATATTGTCATTGCTTTTTCGACGGCGCACAAAATGGCTCACTATTCGGAGGAGAGGATTGAAACTCGCAGCCAACTTCGTGAAGACCATCCAATCATGAATCAGCTTTTTACTGCCGCGGCAGAAGCAACAGAGGAAGCCATTCTTAATTCTTTATCACAAGCGGAAACAACAAAGGGAAGAGCCGGAAGGGTAATTAACCAAATCAAATTTCTTAAAGAGGAGTAATCAAATTGTACCTTACAATAAAAGAGACGGCAGAATATTTATCAGTTCCAGAGGCAACCGTCAAAAGCCTCATTCAGCAAAAGAAAATCCGCGCCCTCTTTGATGGGGAAGGATACCTGATCTACAAAGAACAATTCAACACCCACCTAAAACAAATGGAAAAATACAAACAACTAATCGAAGAAATCCTAAACGAACCCATCCCAGAAAGCATCGACGTAAAGGACGAAGATTAATATTGGTGGTTTGATAATGGTGTATTAATATTGGTGCCTGACACCATTCGTGGACAAACTACGAAGTTTGTCCATACGAAGCGTACATTTGGTTTATGGGTGCCTTACACTAATTGGAGGTGAAGTATGGATAAGATCTTGATGAAAAGGGTCTATGAGCCTGTTGAGGAAATGGATGGATTTAGGATTTTGATTGACCGACTTTGGCCGAGGGGGATTTCTAAAGATACGGCAAAGCTGTCGAATTGGTTTAAAGATTTGGCTCCAAGCAGCGAGTTACGGAAATGGTTTTGTCATAAGCCTGAGCTTTTTGAAGAATTCCGAAACAGATACCTTGAGGAACTTCGCACAGATGGACAAAAGCAGGAATATATCCGGCAAATCTTTGAAATGGCAGCCCGATGCCCAGTCACGCTCCTATATGGAGCGAAGGACCCGGTCTATAATCACGCTAGAGTATTAATGGAGGAACTTGGAAGATTAGCTGAGGGGGATTGAAGAAAGAGAAAGGGACTCGATTTTCTGATGCTGTCGAGGCTAGAAAATTGGCTCAGCAGTAACCAAGGGCCAGGTATGATGCCCGAGAAGGTTAAAAAAACGAGTCACCGGTACCCAAAGGCCCCCAATGATGCCCGAGAAGGTTAAAAAAACGAGTCGCCGTACCCAAAGGCCCCCAATGATGCCCGAAAAAGGTTAAAAAACATCCCAACAGTAACCATAACAAGGAGATTATCCCTGCAACCAAAAAATTACCTAAAAGGGCATCATCCCATCCCACCCCATCAATCCCTCCGAAAACGCCCCATTACTTCCATCGTTTGCATGATATTTACGAACGCCTTCGCATCCACCTTTCTAATCGCATGTTTAGTCTCATTTAATTCGTATTTGGTAATCACTGTGGTCAGCACCTTCTTGGGCTTGTGGGTGTACGCTCCTTCTGCGTCCGTTACCGTCACGCCACGGGCATGCAATTGGATGAGTGCATCCGTCAATTCTTCATATTTATCCGTCACAATCGTTACCGTTAATTTATTTTGATTGGTGTAAACCATATCAACTGCCCGGCCTGACACATAAATAGCAATAATCGTATAAAGTGTGATACCCCATCCAAAAATCAATCCAGAAATCCCCACGACTAAAAGGTTCATACAAATATTTAAAAAGCCCACCTGCAAGTTCTTTTTCTTCGCAAGCGTAAGACTAACAATATCCGTACCACCAGTTGAACCCCCAATCCGAATAATCAGACCAACGGCTATTCCATAAAGTGCTCCCCCAATAATGCAGGAAAGAAGAATATCATTGCTAATAGCATGAATAGGTATGAACTTCATACTGAATGATAAAACAAAAACTGCAAAGCCTGTTAGCAAAATAAACTTTTTTCCTAAGTATTTTAATCCTAAGAAAAATAGCGGGATATTGATAAGCAAAATAATCCAGCCAGTATTGATATTTAAAAAATGGTGAATAAAAAAAGCGATGCCTGTCACGCCGCCTGAGGTCAGTTTATGGGGAATAAGAAACGTGTTAAAGGCAAATCCAAAAAGTATTGAACAAAGTCCAATCACAACTATTTGAAAAATTAATCTTACCAACTAAGAACACCTCTATCTGTGTGTGGTGCATTATTAAAGTTATTTTGTGCCACATTTAAAAAGTTTATTTCAAAAACAAAAAACGCCATCCGTCGAGGGCGTTTTGAAGTCTCAAATATTTAAATAACGTATAGGAACACGCTTAAAAAGTGTGATAGACTTCCAAGCAAAATGAAAATATGAAAAATTTCATGGAAGCCCATGTATTTTGACTCCAAGAATTTAGGTTTCGCACCGTAGATTACTCCGCCAATCGTATAAAAAATTCCCCCGAGGATGAGCAAAAATAAACCATTGGGGTTTAAGCTTCCCATAAGCGGCGAGAATACAAACACAATCATCCAGCCCATCGCTAAATACAAAGAGGTAGAAATCCAGCGCGGGCAATTAAACCAGACCATTTTAAAAACAACCCCGCTTATGGCAATACCTGCAATAATAGAAAATAGAATTGCCCCTATTTTTCCGTTCAGGCTAATAAAACAAAAAGGAGTATACGTACCAGCAATTAAAATGAAAATCATCGAATGATCGAGCCGGCGTAAAAAGGCTATGACTTTATCGCGCGCAATTACCATGTGATAAGTGGCTGATGCCGAGTAAAGCAGAATCATACTAACGCCGAAAATAATGACCGCAGTAATGGCAGTCGGTGAACTGGTAGTTGCAGCCGCTTTAATAACCATCGCAAGGAGCCCGGCAAAGGCTAATATGGCACCCGCTAAATGAGTCAGTCCATTAATAGGTTCGCGAATGTAATTGTTCATTTGTAATGCCTCCTGTTACAACATGTAGTTTTAATAACTACTTATAATAATACTTATATACTCTCATCTAGTCAATGTATATTCGTTTAGGTATAATAAAAAATATAAAGCAAATGAACGGGGTTTTTAAATTGAAGAATTTCAATCAAATTATTGAACAGCTCGGCCTAGAAGCAAGTTTAACCTTAGAGGAAATACCACAGATCGATTTATATATGGATCAGGTAATCCAGTTATTTGAAAATAAATTCTCGGGGACAAAGCGAAATGCATACGACAAGGTCCTTACCAAAACGATGATCAACAACTACGCGAAAGGAAAACTCATTTTTCCAATCCATAATAAGAAATATTCAAAAGAACATCTCATTTTGATGAGTTTGATATACCAACTAAAAGGGGCACTATCAATCAATGATATTAAAGCAACCCTTGCTGGAATCAATCAAAAAATTATCAATGAGGAAATTGAACTTGATTCTTTTTATACCAGTTATCTGAATTTAACCCGCAAAAATGTTGATGATTTCAAAGTAGACATTGAGGAAAGGGGAAAGGAAGTTGAAAAAGAAATAATAGAGGCCAATCAAGGAAAATCGCAGGATCTTGAGCAAGTATTAATGATTTCTTCCCTTGTTCATATGAGTAATTTATATCGCAAGGCAGCCGAAAAACTGGTCGATGAAATGACGATTGAAAAAGGAGAAAAGCGTCACAAATAGTTGTGGACGCTTTGTGGATTTTCAATTGTAACATCTTCGATATCTGGTCCAATCTCAATTACTTTAGGTGCAGAATCTTGGCTCGCCACATTACAAATTTGGATAGAATCCGCACGATTTTCACCACCGAATACTTTAATATCGCTTCCGGCATGTTTAAAATTCTTGACCTTAATATGCTTTAATAGGACATTTCTGGCCCGATACTGGACAGCAATAACTGGGTGGCCTTTGTAGTCATAAGTTGGATCACCAATCAAAGTAAAATGGTTAATCACGACATTTTTATAAGCGGAGATCACCATCCCACGCGGTGTTGAGCCTTTATATAACTCAGTAAAAATTGGCGCGATCGCTACGAGATTCGCTGCACAAATATTATAGGCCGTTTTTGATTCAGCATCAGAACTTTTGTGATGTCCAATATGCCGGAAATTAAACGAGCGATTATCATTGACGGAAATATGTCCGACAATATGGACATTGGAAGCTGCTGACGAATTTTCGTGAGCTTTAATTTCTACCCCGCCAAAACATCTAGATGAAGAATTATTAACTAATACGACATTTCTCGAACCATCATCGACTTCAATCCCGTTGGAGTTGGAAAAATCCTTTTTGTGGGCCCGGCCGCTCGGATCACACATGTGGCAGCGTGAGATGAAAATATACTCACTATGATGAGTGGTGATACCATCATCACCGAAGCCATAGCCGTTTAAGTTATCGAGCCAGACATACTTGCTTCCGCCGCGGGCTCGAAAACCGTCGCCAGCATAATTGTACAAAGTCGATGAAATATCAAAGCAATGCAGGCCTGGATTCATCGCTTCAATGTCCTTAACCCAGCCATAGGTAACATTTGCATACGTTAAACAGCTTGAGTGGTTCCCCCAAGTGCTTGTTTTAGCCACATTGCCAAGCCTTTCCACATTCCAGTCCAAACTAAGTGCCCCAACGAAAAGATGGTGATTACCCTTCCAATGATCAGCGTTTGTAATCAGCCTTGTGCCTTTTTTGGCTGTATCATGAAGTTTAATGGTCGTCACACCTTTGCCTGCCCCGACTAGCAGAGTAAAGGAAGGGAGTTGGATTCCCTTTGTGATAAAGACGCCAGCCGGTACAATGACCTTCACGTTTCCGTTGCCAATCGCTTTTTTAAATGCAAGGGTGTTATCCGTTTTTCCATCGCCAACAGCCCCATAATCCACTACATTAACTACTTTCTTTATATTATTTTCTAGATGAACGAACTCATTGTCCAACAGATCTTTCCAATCGGGTATAACGCCTTCAGCCTTATCTACTATAACCTTTCCTCGAGAAACAGTAGTTGACTTGGTGGATAAAAGGCGAAAAAATATTCCAGCTAGTTTTTGCGAAAGAGATCCTGTAGAATGCTTTACATTCTTTCCACGATGAGAGGTTTCACGCAATCGGGTTGGATTAAAATATTGCTCGGTTTCTTGAATTGCCTTTGTTAAGTCAAATTGGTTGTTAATTTCAGCAAGAATTGCGGCGTTCCTTCTTGGGTCATGGTTCTTTTCTAAATAAAGCAATTATTTCCCTCCAAAGGACAATCTTATTAAACTTATTATGACATTTATTGGAGATAAATAAAATTTTCATTTTTGGGGAAAAATCCTTTTGAAAAAACTTAACAAAAAAGGAGATTTCTCATTTGAAAAAGTTAACCAAGAAATTTACCGTATTGCTCTTATCTATGGTCTTAATTTTACCTGCGATTAGTGTTCAGGCCGCCCCGCCGCCACCGCCGAATCAGAAACAAACCATGAGTGAATCTGCCCACCAGTTTAAGTTTAACTTAAGAAGACTTTGGATGGAGCATTTGATTTGGACGAGTCGTTATATTGTTAGCGCTGAAGCAAATCTTCCTGACAAGCAAGTGATCCTTGCAAGACTTTTGAGAAATCAGGACGAAATTGGGAATGCGATTAAGCCTTTTTATGGGGAAGCTGCAGGTAATAAGCTTGCCAAATTGTTACGAGAACATATTCTGCTTGACGGAAAGGTCCTCGAAGCTGCCAAAGCCAATAACCAGGCAGATTTGAAAAAATATAATACGGCTTGGTTCAAAAATGCGGATGATATGGCCGCGTTCCTTAGCGGTGCCAATCCAAATTGGGATAAGAATACGTTGAGGCAGTTGCTGCATGCGCATTTAAAAATGGTTACAGATAGTGTCACAGCAAGACTTAAAAAGGATTGGAACGGAGATGTCCGTGCGTTTGATGAAGGGGAAATCCACCTTATGAAAATTGCGGATGTCTTATCGGATGGAATCATCAAACAGTTTCCTCAAAAGTTTAAATTCTGAACAGCTGAGTAAAGAGCATTTTAACAATTATAAAGCATTTTCTAAAGGGCCAAGGTATTTGGTCCTTTTTTGTCCATTAAGCAAGGATAATTTATTTAAAAAGAAAAATACTAACAAATGTTCGGAGGTGGAAGATTTGGAACAGAAAGATTTTGAAAGAATTTATGATGAGTACAAGCAGGCCAGCCAGCAGCAAGCTCAGCTGGAAGCAGGGCAGAGTAATCCTGATGGCAAAGAGGAGTTCGTATCGGTTAGGAAAAACGATGATGGAGACATTATTGCGTTTAAAACAAGCACGGGCCGGGAGTTAGATTATATTACTGCATTAAATGAAGCAAAAGCTGGAATGATTGCTCATGTGGATGTATTCCATAAATATGGTCGAGACATTATCCGCAGTGAACCAGATGGCATCAAAGAAAATAATCTTGACCAATTGCCTGAGTTTTAATGAAAAAATAAGTAGCATATAAAGGAGTATTACCATGCATTGGTATGAAAAGTTGAATCAGTATTTTCCTGTTGAAGAAATGAAATCAAGGGCTCACATGGAAACCTTACTGAAAGAACGTTCAAACATCTATCATAAAGACGAGGGGCCAAATCATGTTTTGATGTATGCGGAATTAGACAATTTTGTGTTTATTGATTATCTATTTGTTTCAAAAAATGCACGAGGCGAGGGACTTGGCCATAAACTTTTAGAAAAGTTAAAACGAAAAGGAAAGCCTATTATCCTTGAAGTAGAACCAGTCAACTATGAAGATAGCGATACCGAAAAACGGCTTCACTTTTATAAACGTGAAAAATTTGAGCATGCCGCTTCTATCGGCTATGAGAGAAAATCATTAGCGACAAACGAGGTTAATAGGATGGAAATCCTCTACTGGGCGCCTAATGAAGAATCAGAAGAAATGATTTTTGAATCCATGAGAAAAACATATGATATGATTCACACTTATAAAGATCATCATTTTTACGGTGAATCATACGAGCCGGTTGAAGAGGTATTGACCTTTAACGAAGAATCTGAGAATAGAAATATTTTAAACGAGCTATGACAACCAATAATAAATGAGCCTGGGATTCCAGGCTCATTTTTGATGTTTATTTACGAGCAAGTTCATATTGCTCAATTTTATCCTCATACGATAAAGTGACACCAATCTCATCCCAGCCATTAAGTAGCATGACTTTAGGGTATGGGGCAATATCGAATGAAGCCTTGAAACCGTCATTGTCATAAACTACTTGATTTTCAAGGTCAACCGTTAATTGGTATTCTTCGGATTCAGCCTTTTTAATGATGGACTGAACTTGTTCATTACTAATTTGAATCGGGAGAATCCCATTTTTGACACAATTATTTTTAAAAATATCTGCAAAACTTGGGGCGATGACGATTTTAAAGCCAAAGTCTTGAACCGCCCACGGAGCATGCTCACGTGAAGATCCGCAGCCAAAGTTTTCACCGGCAACTAAAATTGAAGCGTCCTTATATTTCGGATCATTTAATGAGAAATCTGGTCGAAGATTTCCTTCATCATCAAAACGCCAATGATAAAAAAGGAATTGACCAAAACCACTGCGTTCAATCCGCTTTAAAAACTGCTTCGGGATAATTTGGTCTGTATCAATATTCGATCGGTTTAATGGATAAACAAGGCCTTGATGAATTTTTAATGGTTCCATATTCTATCTAACCTCCTGTGCAGCAGCAAAATGTCGAACATCTACGAAGTGACCTGCAATAGCGGCGGCGGCTGCCATTTCAGGGCTGACAAGATGTGTTCTGGCTCCGTTTCCTTGGCGGCCTTCAAAATTTCGGTTTGAAGTGGAGGCACAGCGTTCACCCGGTGGAACAATGTCATCGTTCATGGCCAGGCACATACTGCAGCCGGCTTCACGCCACTCAAATCCTGCATCTGTAAAGACCTTATCCAAGCCTTCTTTTTCGGCTGCTAGTTTGACACTAAACGAACCAGGAACAACGATGGCAGTTACAGAAGGGCTAACCTTCTTGCCCCGGATTACTTCTGCTGCACTTCGTAAGTCGCTTAAACGGGAATTCGTGCAAGAACCGATGAAAACATGGTCAATTTTCACATTTGAGATCGGCTGACCTGCTTCAAGGCCCATGTACTCAAGCGCACGCTGGATTTCGTCCTTTTCACTAGGTTTCTCGGTTTCGTCTGGATTTGGAACATTTGCCGTAATCGGAATACACATTCCTGGATTTGTTCCCCAGGTTACTTGTGGCTCAACTTCGGCTGCTTCAATCTCAACAACCAAGTCATAGGCTGCCCCTTCATCTGAAGCAAGAGCCTTCCACTCAGCAACAGCTTGTTCAAACGCTTCTCCTTGCGGTACATGACGACGGCCGCGTAAATATTCAAAAGTCGTTTCATCTGGAGTGATGAGACCGGCTCTTGCACCCGCTTCAATCGACATGTTACAAACTGTCATTCGTTCTTCCATGGAGAGCGAACGGATGGCTTCGCCTGTGTATTCCATCACATAACCTGTTCCAAATTGGACACCGAATTTACCTATGATGGCAAGAATTAAGTCTTTAGCTGTAACACCCGTACCTAGCTTTCCATTGACCTTGACATTTAAGGTTTTAGGCGGTGCTTGCCAAAGGGTTTGGGTTGCAAGTACATGTTCAACTTCGCTTGTACCAATTCCAAAAGCGAGCGCACCAAATGCTCCGTGTGTAGAGGTATGACTATCACCGCACACAATGGTTTTTCCAGGCTGCGTAAGTCCAAGTTCAGGGCCGATGACATGGACAATTCCGTTATCTGGGTGATGAATATCAGCAAGTGAAACCCCGAAATCCTGACAATTTTGTTGTAAGGTATCAATTTGTTTCTTTGAAACAGGATCATTGATGACAAGGCGTTGGCGGGTTGGCACATTATGATCCATCGTCGCAAAGGTAAGATCAGGGCGTCGAACTTTACGACCATTTATTCGTAAACCCTCGAATGCCTGAGGAGAGGTTACTTCGTGAACAAGGTGTAGGTCGATATATAATAAATCGGGTTTTCCGTCTTCTTGGTGTACTACATGCTTTTCCCAAATCTTCTGGATAATATTTTTTGGTGTTTGCATAGCGTCCTTCCTCACGTAAATGAATTTTAATTCTTTAGATAAATTTAGGGGTAAACCGCCGTCAAGACGGTTTACCCAATGAAATTTTTAAAAATAACAACTAGCGATGCACTTCGAAGCATTTTGTGATTTGATGTAATCTGCAATCCGTTTTGTCATTTCTGCTGTTCCAACAAGACGTCCATCATTTACCTGAAGGTCGCCAGTGTGGAAGCCGGCATCTAATACCGATTGGACTGCATCTTCAATGATGTTAGCTTCGTCATTCAATTGGAATGAGTATCTAAGCATCATTGCGGCCGACAAAATCATAGCAACTGGATTGGCTACGCCCTTACCAGCGATGTCAGGAGCGGAGCCGTGAACAGGTTCATATAGGCCGACTCCATTTTCATTTAAGCTGGCAGAAGGGAGCATCCCAAGTGATCCGGTAATAACTGAGGCCTCATCACTTAAGATGTCGCCGAATAGATTCTCGGTAACGATGACATCAAACTGGCTAGGGTTCGTGATTAGTTTCATAGCGGCAGCATCAACTAATACATGTTCCACAGCTACATCTGGATATTGAGCTTTCTTCTCTTCGACGATTTCGCGCCATAGTTTGCTAGACTCGAGTACATTTGCTTTATCCACCGAAGTAAGATGACCACGCCTTTGCTGGGCTGCCTGAAAACCTTTATCGACAATTCTCTCAATCTCTTGACGGGAATAGACAAGTGTGTCTACAACGGAGTTTCCGTTATCACGACGTTCACTTGGTGTTCCGAAATAAAGGCCGCCCGTTAACTCACGTACGATAAGGAGGTCGCTTCCAGATACTACTTCTTCCTTTAAAGGAGAGGCATGAAGAAGGTTTTTAAATCCTTTAATCGGCCTTAAGTTTGCATATAAGTCAAGTGCCTTGCGGATTCCTAGCAGGCCTCGTTCAGGACGTAGATGGGAGGGATTGTTATCCCATTTTGGCCCGCCAACAGCACCGAGCAATACCGCATCCGCTTGTTTGCAAGCATCAACGGTTGATTCCGGAAGGGGAGTGCCGTAAAGGTCTATGGCTGCTCCTCCGATTTCATGGGTTTCAAAGCTAAAAGTATGATTGTATTCTTCAGCGATTGCATTTAATACATCTTTTGCTGAGTTAATAACTTCCTTGCCAATGCCATCACCGGGAAGTAAGACAATACGTTTTTTCATTAGAAGCAACCTCCTCATTTATTGTTTGTGATTTATTAGACTACCGTTTCTTTTACAGCTGCATTTTGGTTGAAAAATACGCGATTAACAGCGTTTAGGAATGATTTTGCTGAAGCTTCCAGAACGTCTTGTGCTGAACCGCGTCCAGTTACAGGGGTTCCGTTCACGGTCATTTTGACATGGACCTCAGCAAGTGCGTCCCGTCCTTGACCAATCGAACTTAATCTAAAATCTGTAAGATGGATTTCTTCTTTAATTAGTGCTTCCAATGTGTTCATTAAAGCTTCAACACTACCAGAACCTGTACGGGCTGTTTCGACTCGAATACCTTCTGGAGTGGTTAATGCTACCGTCGCTGTCGGCAAGTTGGCTGAGCCGTAATGGACTTGGAAAGCAACAAGTTCATATTTTTTGATATCAACAGCTGTTGTTTGAATATCGGTTAAAATAGCAAAAAGATCTTCATCCGTTACTTCTTTTTTACGGTCGGTTAACTGTTTAAAAGCAGTAAAGGCCTCAATCAATTTTTCATCCGGTAGTTCAAAGCCCATCTGTTCAATTTTATCTTTGAAGGCATGACGGCCGGAGTGTTTGCCTAGAACTAAATCATTAGATTTGACCCCGACTAACTCAGGAGTAATAATCTCATAAGTTAATGTATTTTTTAAGACGCCATCCTGATGGATTCCCGATTCATGGGCGAAAGCATTCTTTCCAACCACGGCTTTATTAGGCGGAACGATCATACCTGTAAAGCGGCTGACAAGATCACTCGTGCGTTTAATTTCTTTTAATACTAAATTAGTCGTATAAGGATACTTATCTTTTCGAATGTTTAAAGCAACAGCAACTTCCTCTAAAGAAGCATTCCCAGCACGTTCTCCAATTCCATTGATCGTACCTTCAACTTGGGTTACACCGTTTTCGATTGCAGCTAATGAATTCGCAACCGCCATTCCTAAATCATCATGACAATGGCAAGATAATGCTGCTTTATGAATATTCGGAACGTTTTCTCGGATGTAACGGAACATGCGACCATATTCTTCCGGTGTGGTATAACCGACTGTATCAGGAAGATTAATAACTGTAGCACCGGCATCAATGACCTTGGTAATAATTTGAACAAGGAAATCTAAATCAGAACGGGATGCATCTTCCGCTGACCATTCAATGTGCGGGAAGTTCTTTTTCGCATAAGACACCATGTCTACCGCAATTTGTGTAACTTCCTCAGGTGTTTTCATCAATTTATACTGCATATGGATTGGGGAGGTGGCAAGGAATACATGCAACCTTGGTTCTGCTGCATCTTTTAACGCATCCCACGCAATGTCAATGTCCGATTTCGTCGCTCTTGCCAAGCCTGTGACTGATACATTTTTTATATTCCGGGCGATTGCTCTTACTGCTTCAAAATCGCCTTGGGAGGAAGCCGGAAAGCCGGCCTCCATAATATCAACCCCAAACCGTTCAAGTTGTCTTGCGATTTCCAATTTTTCCAGCTGGTTTAAATTCACACCAGGGGACTGTTCACCATCGCGTAATGTCGTATCGAAGATGTTAACGTGAACCATTTACCACCACTTCCTTCTTTGCATTTACTGGTTTGTTTTTAATAAACGGCATTAATGCACGAAGCTCACGGCCAACTTGTTCAATTTGGTGATTGTTTTCAGCACGATTAATCGCATTGAATTGAGGGCGGTTTGTTTGATTCTCTAAGATCCAGCCCTGAGCAAATTTACCAGTTTGGATATCTTTTAATACTTCTTTCATGCGAGCTTTTGTATCTTCGTTCACTACACGTGGTCCAGAAACGAAATCTCCCCATTGTGCAGTGTCAGAGATTGAATAACGCATGTTTTCTAAGCCACCTTCATATAAAAGGTCAACGATTAATTTCAATTCATGTAAACACTCGAAGTATGCAACTTCAGGCTGATAACCTGCTTCTACTAGTGTTTCGAAGCCAGCTTTGATTAGGGCAGTAGTACCGCCGCAAAGAACCGCTTGTTCTCCGAATAAATCTGTTTCTGTTTCTTCTTGGAAAGAAGTTTCTAATACTCCCGCACGAGCAGAACCGATTCCTTTTGCATAAGCAAGAGCAACATCGCGTGCTTGACCAGTGTAGTCTTGGTAAACTGCATATAGAGCAGGAACTCCGGCACCTTCTGTATAAGTACGGCGTACTAAATGTCCTGGGCCTTTTGGCGCTACTAAGAATACGTCAACATCGGCAGGAGGGACGATTTGGCTAAAATGAATGTTGAAGCCATGAGCGAAAACTAGAGCATTTCCTGCTTCAAGGTTTGCTTTGATGCTTTCTTCATATACTTTTGGCTGCATTTCATCTGGTAGAAGAACCATTACTACCTCTGCAGCTGCAGTTGCTTCTGCAACAGTACGAACGTCTAACCCATCCTCGACTGCTTTATCCCATGATTTTCCTCCACGTAAACCAACTACTACATCAAAGCCGCTTTCTTTTAAGTTAAGGGCATGTGCATGACCTTGAGAGCCATATCCGATTACTGCGATTTTCTTTCCTTGTAAAACCTCTTCTTGAATATCTCCGTTATAAAGTACCTTTACCATTATGAATCATCCTCTCAAATATATTGTTATTTTAATAGTGAGTATGTTGCTAGGTCGCTTCCTTGCGGTTGGTGCCCACGCTGGAGGGCAGTCAAACCAGTTCTTGCAATTTCCTTAATGCCATAAGGTCTGAGCATTTCGATCAAGGCATCGATTTTATCAGGACGTCCTGTAATTTGGACGGCGAGACTGTCTTTGCTTACATCAATAATTAGGGCGCGGAACGGATCGATAATCCCGTGAATTTCACTGCGCAATTGACTGCTTGAAGCTACTTTAATTAGGGCCAGTTCACGGGCGACAATTGCTTTATCCGTAATATCTGAAACTTTTAAAACATCAATTTGCTTATTTAATTGTTTCGTCACCTGTTCCAGGCGCTGTTCATCTTCAACCTCGACGACTAGTGTCATTTTTGAAATCCCTTCGGTTTCAGATGGACCAACTGAAATACTTTCAATATTGAACTGGCGTCGCTGCAAAAGTCCGGTGACACGGTTTAGGACTCCGCTGCGGTCTTGGACGGTTGCTGTGATGATCCGTTTCATGGTTTCACCCCAATCATTTCATGAATTCCTTTACCAGGGGCAATCATTGGGAATACTTTTTCTTGCTGAAGTACACGGCAATCAACTAATACTGGGCCATTATGAGCAAATACCTCTGGCAACACGGTAATCAGTTCTTCCTGGTTGTTAACCCGGTAACCCTTAATCGAATAACTGTCAGCAAGTTTGACAAAATCAGGTTGTGTATGAAGAATCGATTCCGAAATACGGTTTCCGTGTAAAAGTTCCTGCCATTGGCGAACCATTCCTAATGCGCCGTTGTTGACAATAATGATCTTTACTGGAAGGTTTCGTTCGTAAATAATCGATAATTCCTGAAGTGTCATTTGAAAACCGCCATCCCCAACAATCGCAACGACTGTACTATCTGGCTCGGCAATTTGTGCACCAATCGCTGCAGGGAACCCAAAGCCCATTGTTCCAAGTCCACCTGAAGTAATCCAGCGGTGCGGCTGCTTAAAGGTGTAATACTGCGCTGCCCACATTTGGTGCTGCCCTACATCGGTTGCGACGATAGCGTCACCGTTTGTTACTTTATGGACTGCTTCAATAACCCATTGCGGACACATTCCGTTTGGATCATGCTTATACCAAAGCGGATATTCCTGTTTGTTTTGACTCAATTTTTGCAGCCATTCAGCGGTTGCTGGTGATTCTATTTCTTGAACAAGCAGCTCACTTAAAGCCTCTTTGGTATCAGAAACGATTGGCAGATGTGTTGGCACATTTTTTCCAATTTCGGCTGGATCGATGTCAATATGGGCGACTTTCGCAAATGGAGCAAAGTGCTTAAGATTCCCTGTTAGTCTGTCATCGAAGCGGGCACCAAAGTTAATAAGTAGATCACTTTCGTAAATGGCCATGTTCGCTGCATACGTTCCGTGCATTCCTCCCATTCCTAGTGAGAGGGAATGATCTGCCGGAAAAGTACCAAGTCCAAGTAAAGTAGTAACGACCGGGATCTGATGTTTTTCTGCAAAAGCAGCGAGCTCGGCTGATGCTTTTCCATGGAGAACACCTGCACCGGAAAGAATTACCGGCTTGGAAGCCTTTGAAATCGAATCAGCAAGTTTCTTTATTTGAAATGGATTCGGCTTTGTTGTTGGCTGGTATCCAGGTAAATTAATGCTTGCTTCTTCAGGTTCTTCCGTTAGAAATCCGGCCGAAATATCTTTAGGGACATCGACTAAGACTGGCCCTGGCCGTCCGGTAGAAGCGATATGAAATGCTTCCTTCACGATACGTGGTAAGTCCTCGATAGATTGTACCTGATAGTTATGTTTGGTGATGGGTGTTGTGATCGCCATAACATCCGCTTCTTGGAAGGCGTCTGTTCCGATGACACTTCTTGCTACCTGCCCTGTGAAGACAACAAGTGGCAGGGAGTCCATCATCGCATCTGTTATCCCAGTCACAAGGTTGGTTGCCCCAGGTCCTGAGGTAGCAATAACGACTCCAGGTTTTCCGGTAACTCGCGCATATCCTTCAGCTGCATGGATCATTCCTTGTTCATGTCGGAAAAGAACATGCTTGATGGTACCCTGGGCGCGATAAATGGCATCGTATATTGGAAGCACGGCACCTCCCGGATATCCAAACAGTGTTTCTACACCTTCTTTTTTTAGTAAGTCGATGAGAAGGTCTGCACCGGTTCTCGGTTCTGTAGTTGTTTGGACCTCAAGCTTTTTTGCTTCTACTTTCACGTCGTAATCCCTCCTTGCGGATGATTGAATTTTAAAAAATTGTTTGAAACTTCGGTATTGTTAGAAACATAGTAAAAAAGGCCCTATTCTCCCTGAATAGACTGCAGTCAAGAACATCAAAAGCAGAATAATCGGGGAGAAAAGACCTTTCATTTTCTCGGTACCACCCGTTTTTACAGTATTCTTACGAATACTGCCTTATGAAGCGACATCTAAAATATTGAGGAACGCTTCTTTTGGTAACAGGTGTTCAAGATGGACACCCGATTAAGCCTACTTAAGTTATGATTGTTCGGCTTAACACTCAGGGATGATGTCGGAATAAGTTGTATTACTGGGCTTCCAGCAACCCCAGCTCTCTGAAAATACGAATTCTTATTCCTTTATTCCCGTCATCGATTTATGGATATTTTTTTGTCAAATGATTTTCTTTACACTTTAGCACCTTAACTTCCTTTAGGAAGGGGAGGGGTACTAATGAGTTCCCAATGTTCTAAAGTTTTATATTTTCATAATCCCGCCAGTATTGGCAGATGTAACAAGTGCTGCATATCTTGCAAGATAACCAGTTTTAATTTTTGGCTCTGGTTTCACAAATGCCTTCTGTCGTTCAGCTAAAACTTCATCATCAACAAGAAGTTCAATAGAGCGTGCTTCTAAATCGATTAGGATTTTATCACCATTTTCAACAAGAGCAATTGGTCCACCTTCTGCTGCTTCTGGTGAAATATGACCGATGGAAATTCCACGGCTTGCACCTGAGAAGCGACCATCCGTAATTAGGGCAACTTCTTTCCCTAATCCACGGCCCATGATCGCGGAAGTAGGTGCAAGCATTTCAGGCATTCCTGGTCCGCCTTTTGGACCTTCATAACGGATAACGACCACGTGTCCTGCTTGAACCGTACCGTTATTAATATTTTCTTGTGCCTCATCCTGGGAATCAAAAACGATTGCTTCACCTAAGAATGTTTTAATGGAAGGATCTACAGCACCAACCTTGATGACACTGCCGTTAGGTGCAATGTTTCCATAAAGGATGGATAGTCCGCCAACTGGGCTATATGGATTGTCTTTGGTCCGGATGACCGTTTCATTCGTGATTGTTGCTTCCTTCACATTTTCTGCAAGAGTCTTTCCAGTAATGGTAATACAGTTATCATGCAAGGCGCCTTCCACTTTATAAAGTTCATTAATAATGGCACTAACACCGCCTGCACGATGAATGTCATCCATTGAATAATCAGATGCTGGCATAATTTTTGCTAGATAAGGAACTCTTTCAGCAATTTTGTTAATCTCACGTAAGTCATAATCAATCCCAGCTTCATGGGCAATTGCCAATGTATGAAGCACGGTATTTGTAGAACCACCCATGGCCATATCTAGGGCAAAGGCATTATCAATTGCCTCTCTAGTAATAATGTCACGAGGGCGGATATCTTTTTTCACTAGTTCTACTAAATACCTGGCGGCTTGACGAATAAGTTCATGTCTTTCTTCAGAAGTTGCCACAATGGTTCCATTTCCAGGAACAGTCATTCCTAATACTTCCATTAGGCAGTTCATTGAATTGGCTGTAAACATCCCGGAACATGAGCCGCAAGTAGGGCAAGCATTTGTTTCAATGTCTAGCAGCTGCTGCTGACTAATCGTACCGTTATGGTAAGCCCCAACACCTTCAAAAACAGAAGTGAGGGAAAGGTTCTTTCCAGTCGATGGTGAAACACCTGCTTCCATCGGCCCGCCTGAGACAAAGACAGAAGGGACATTGGTTCTTGCTGCTGCCATTAGCATACCTGGTGTAATCTTGTCACAGTTGGGAATGTAGAAGACACCATCGAACCAATGTGCATTAATTACGGTTTCGGCACTATCGGCGATCAATTCGCGACTCGGTAGGGAATAGCGCATCCCAATATGTCCCATTGCAATCCCATCATCTACACCGATTGTATTAAACTCGAAAGGAATACCGCCTGCTTCGCGAATAGCCTCTTTTACAATCTCACCGAAATGATTAAGGTGTTTGTGTCCTGGGATAATTTCAATGAACGAGTTACAAACTCCGATAAACGGTTTTTCAAGATCACTCGTTTTGACCCCGGTTGCATATAATAGGCTGCGGTGGGGTGCCCGATCAATTCCCTTTTTAATCATATCGCTACGCATGTTTTTATCTCCTAACTAACGATTGCGTGGTTTGCACCTTCTGGATAACAAGCCACACCGTCTGTTGTTACAATTTTTCTAAATTCTTCTAAGAGGTCTTTCGTAACCTCACCGGGTTTTCCATCACTAATCTGACGGCCATCCACATCGATAACAGCAATAACCTCTACGGCTGTTCCAGTTAAGAATACCTCATCTGCTACATAGACATCGTGTCTAGTGAACGGAGATTCTTTAACCTCATAACCTTTAGACATTGCGACATCAAGGATGGCGTTCCGGGTAATTCCCTCTAGTGCTCCTAAATAAACAGGAGGGGTATAGATAACACCGTTTTTCACAATAAAGATATTGTCAGCGGAGCCTTCGGTCACATAACCTTGATCATTCAGCATTAATGCTTCCTCAACCCCAGCTTGATTCGCCTCTAATTTAACAAGAATATTATTTAAGTAGTTTAACGATTTAACTTGTGGACTTAGAACATCTGGGCGATTTCTTCGACTCGCAACCGATGCAATTTTAATCCCGCGTTCGTAATACTCTTTAGGGTACATTCTCAATTCTTCAGCAATAATGATGACACTTGGCTTTGAGCAGGATTTAGGGTCTAGGCCGAGATTCCCTTTTCCACGAGAAACAACGACACGAATATAGGCGCTCTCTAGCTGATTTTTTCTGATTGTATCGACGATTAATTGCGTCATTTCCTCTTGTGTGTAAGGAATATTCAGCATAATGGATTGTGCTGATTCAAATAGTCTCTTTAGGTGTGCATCGAGTCGGAAGACGTTACCGCTATAAACTCGAATGCCTTCAAATACTCCATCACCATATAAAAAACCATGATCAAAAACTGATACTACAGCATCCTCTTTCTTGACGAACTCACCGTCAAGGAAAATCCATTGACTCCCCAACTTAACCACTCCTCTTTTGTGATAGACCGCTTTAAATGACTAAAAAATTTTAAAAAAAGAATTACCATACCCTTCTCCAAATGATGGGGAGCGATGGCACTTAATGAATTGAATGATTATTTTCGATAATCATACAACCAATCGAAAACATGGTCAACATAAAAATCTGACAATTCAAATAAATCAAAAATATTGTTAGCGTTTACATTATTGTTCTAATAAGGAAAACAGCAAAGAAAAGTTTTTTAAAATTTTTTTATTTTTAAGTTATTTTGTCAGAGCTAAGGATTGTAAATGGGGAGATAATCAGAGGTAAGTAAGATAGAGGTGTTGCAAAGTCGAGAGGATTTCACGTTGTAAACTTTTAGAAATTTACAAAAAAACACTAGTTTGAAATAGTGTTTTTGGGCTCAAAGCTTTGCGAGATGTTCATACACTTCCTGTAAATTACTATATCCCTTTATTTGAGCTTGGTGTAAATAGCTCCCCCAAATTTGCGCGGTCATTAGGGCATCGCCAAGTGCGTGGTGACGATCTTTTATGGCTATCCCACATCGATCACATACATCTTCAAGCGGTAGAGATTTCATAGAAGGGTCCGAAAGTCGTATTAAGAAGGATGTATCGATGATTCGATGTTCAAATCGTGTCTTTAAGAGATCCCAAGTCATTTTCTGCATAAAGGACTTTTCGTGGTTGGAGTGGTGTGCGACAAGAATATGACTTTGTGAATAGTTGAAAAATTGGAGTAAGACATCTCTGGCAATGGGAGCATCGCGTAATTGCCCTTCCTGAATTTTCGTTAAAGTTGAAATTTCATCGGATAAAGGAAGGTCTGATTTGATGAGCGAATAAAAAGTATCATGATTCCTTATATGAGGACCGACCATTTTCACTGCTCCGATTGAAAGAACATAATCACCCTTTTCTGGATAGAACCCCGTCGTTTCTAAATCGAATACGACCACTTCTAATTCATTAAGGGGGGTGGACAAGTTATTTTTTTCTTTCATTTCTTTTTGAAGTTGTCGGACAAAGGAAAGCTGTTGTGGATTGGCTTGTCCTTGAATGCCTGCATAGATATTAGAACTAACCCTGCCGGAAATTTGTCTAAGGTATTGTGCTAAATCATTGATTTTCATTTTATCCCTCCTTTTCGATAAGTTTTCCGGCATGTTGGTTCAGTGCGACACCATTCTTGATGATTTCTTTTAGTTCATTTTTTTGATCTTTTCTTAGTTTATCAACCGGTACATAGTGTCCAGATTCATAGTCAGAGTGGGTAGAAAATTGAAGGCGATAGGTTAACAGTTTTAAAAACATGTCTTGATAGATCTTCTTGTCATGAATTCGGAGTTTGTCGAGTCTTGAGAGGGTAGAGGTTTCTAAGACATGATCTTTCATTGCCAATAGACGGGCTGCATTGATGTAAGGGAAAAAGGCAGTTTCCTTTATATTTAAGGATCCGGCATGAATTCCGTGAGTCTCCACTAAAAGCTGCCCTAGGACACCAATTCCTTTTTTAAAATGAAGAGTATTATGATAAAACCTTGGAAGAATCTGTTCTTTTTGTACGGTTAAATAAGTATATGATTTTAGTTGTTCTATTAGGCGATGGTGGCCATAAATAGAGCGTCCGTCGATAAAAATTAAAAGATACCGTAACGATTCCCATGACGCGTCGGCGGCCCAGTTCAGAATTTGTTTTTCCCATTCAGCTTGTGATTTGCACCAGAATGGATTGCCTGACATCACACCGCCATCGCAATAAGGATAACCAGCCTGATACAGACCTTTTGATATTTCCTTTCCTAATGACAAAAAATATGCTTTTGCATCTGTGGATGAATCAAGGTAAATGATGCCGTGGTCTTGGTCACTCCAAACCGATTGTTCAAAGCGGCCGGCGCTCCCCATGACAAAGAACGAGAAGGGGCATGGAAGAGGTCCATTCCGTATTTGAATTTCCTTCATTGAGATTTCTAAGACCTTTTTGATTATGTTGTCGTGAAGCTGGTTCAATTGGAAGTGATCCTTGGCAGCTTCTTTCATCTGGGTATTCTTGTATTCAGCAATCGCAGAATAGGTATCGCACTTCATGTTTGTTCACCTCCACTTAAAAAGTGTAGAAAGGTGCAAGCCAGAAAGGACTTGCACTTTTCATAAATATTTAAAAAGCTTTTGTTTGTTCTGCCTTCACTAATTCTGGATAACCATAGCTTCCGTGTTCACTCATATCTAATCCAATAATCTCTTCTTCTTCTGTAACACGCAAGCCATTCATAAACTTTTTCATAAGGGCAAGGAGGATGTAGGAGACAATAAAGGCAAATGCGGCACATGTGAATACTCCGAGTGCTTGAATACCGAGCTGGTGTAAACCGCCCCCGTAAAATAATCCTGGCTTTCCGACTGTTGCTAATTCTTTTGTAGCGAAGAAACCAGTCGATAACGTTCCCCAGACGCCGGCAGTACCATGTACTGAAAGAGCAGCGATAGGATCATCAATGCCTCTGTTTTCAAAAAAGCGAATGCTGTAAAAAACAAGAATTCCTGCGATAAAACCAATTAAGACGGCGGCCCATGTATCTACAAAAGCACAAGAAGCAGTAATAGCAACTAGCCCTGCCAAGGCTCCGTTTAACATCATTGGAACATCAGCTTTTCCAAGTACTATCCAAGAGACAATCATCGCTGCTACCGTTCCAGCCGCTGCGGCTAAGTTCGTATTAACAGCAACAAATCCAAAGAACGCTTTATCAACAGATAATGTACTGCCGGCGTTAAAACCAAACCAGCCAACCCATAGTAGCAATACGCTTAGTGCTGTGAATACTTGGTTATGACCAGCTAGATTATTAGCTGAGCCATCTTTGTTGAATTTCCCAATACGTGGTTTTAATAGAATCGTAGCTGCAAAAGCTGCCATGGCCCCTGTTAAGTGAACCACAGTAGAACCGGCGAAATCTTGTTTCCCGTGCTCTGCTAACCAGCCGCCGCCCCAAATCCAGTGAGCAATTGGCGGATAGACAATGACTGAGAAAAGTAGAGCAAATACAAGGTATGCACCTAATTTTGCTCGTTCTGCAAAACCGCCGAACGCAATCGTTAAGGAAATCCCTGAAAAAGCTAATTGGAATAAAAAGAATACGGCACCTGAAAGTGGCAATCCATCAACGTCATAGCCTGAATAAAAGAAATCGGAGAAACCAATCAGCGGATTACCTTTACCGAAAATTAGTCCATATCCTACTGCCCAAAATACGATCGAGCCAATTCCGAAGGTTAGAATTGTTTTCCCTGCAATATGTCCTGCATTTTTCATTCGAGTTGACCCTGTTTCTAAGAGGATAAAACCTCCGATCATTAAGATAACAAGTACTGCTCCCACCATTACCCAAAGGCTATTCATTAAGAATGTAGTATCCATTTTTTCTCCCCCTTTAAAATGATGTTAATATTCTTAACATTTGGTATGTTAGTATTCTTACATGATTTTAGAATGGTTTCTATAAGTTTGGGAGATTATCTAACATGGATTTTAAAAAATGGTCATTTACCTTAAGTTATAGACAGATTGATGTACCGAGAAAGGATGAAAAATCCCATTCCTTTAATGAAGGAATGGGATCATAATGGTTTCTTCATAACTTTTTTCGTAGACCGAATTGGGCATTGAGTTGCCCTTGGATCATTTGCCTGCGAATCTGTTCTTCGTTGTGTTTCTTTTGTTCACGAAGCATTTCCTTCCTAATATCGTGTGTTTGAATGCCATCTTCGATTTTATTAGCAATCTCCATCAACAATTCCACGTCTGAAAAAGAAAACTTACGGCTTCCACCCGCAGATCTTTCGGGGAAAATTAACTTTCGTTCTTCATAGTATCGGATTTGCCGTTCGGATAGACCAGTGAGATCTCTGACGATGCCTATAGTTATTACTTTTTTATCTTTATAAGAGATTTCTTTTCCCATTTTTGTCGCTCACCACACCCTATTGTATACAATTAGTTATAAATCCTTTTCATAGTATTATATTATGTTATATTTTCTAACATAGGACTAGGTTATCATACTATTTTGCTTGTTTGTCAAAATAAGTAATAATGAAAATTATTTTAAATCAGCTGAGGAGAATGTTTTGTTGTACAATCTTTCTAATTCTGAGAAGGTAAGGGAGTGTAGTTCTTGATGTGTAAAATCAGTGGTTCCTGATTCTAGCAACTTTCTTAGATAAAACTGTCTAAGGCGCTCGAGTCCTTTCCTTAAGCGTGTTGTCAACCTTCTTCCCCCTTTTCAAATAGAAATTAGTAATTTTGTAATCTCCTTAAAAGTTCGTTCGCTTGGGAGCCCATTGTTTTCATGAGTTCTTCATACAACTCATCCCTTAATTTATCTAATTGAAGGATTCTTTCAGCGAGCTTAATATCATTTCTTCGATACATTTGAAATCTTCCTTTCTCTTGAGGTTTATATAGAAAAGTTAACTGAATTTTCGCTCCCTGTCAGTGGATTTGTAAGATATCCTAACAGGATTTTAACATCGTCCTTCAAATTGGTAAAAAACCTTCCAATTTTTCCTTCAGTATGTAAAAGAACCGGACATGTGCCCGGTTCTGTGAAAGTCTTTTTAATATTCTCCATCAAATGGAGTGAATGGGAAGTTGAATCTTCTTTCAACAGCACGAAGACGCTGATTTACTCGTTGAAGTCTGCGGTCGAGTTGTGCTACTTGACGTTGTAGTTGATTGATCTCTCTTTCTTGACGTTCATTTTGCCGCTCCAATTGATTCAGTCTGCGCTCAACTTGTTGTGGCTGTCTTGCCGGGTCATATTGTTCTGGTAGATAGGGATTAAATGGTTCTGGTTGTTCATAGTAATTCACTTGTTCTGGTTGTACATAGTAATTCATTGGTTCAGGTTGAACATAGGTATTATATTCCATCGGCATTTGAGGGGTTTGATAAAGACCATACGGATTCATTTAGGCATCTCTCCTTATGTTGTAAATACCCTATAGATTATGTAGGTATGGGTAAGGAGTAACGGCGAATGCCCATAGACAGGGAATGTCGTTTTAGATATTTATCCCTATGAAATAAAAATAAGATAACCGGAGTCATCTCAAAATCATACAACGATTAAGTCGGAAATCAACCAAAGAAATTATTCTACAATGTTAATACTTTAGTTAATTACAGTATTAAAATAGTAAATTATTTAAATATTGAATATATAATAAAATCGGGTTATAATCATTTATATTCAAAATATTATTAAAATTTTTAAAAAATACTTTTCAAAAAAAACATTGGGGGTCTGAAAAAATGAAGAATTTTAAATTATTTTCAACATTTTTAATGGTTGCACTTCTTTTAGTTTTGTCAGCTTGTGGTACTAGTAAAAATACAAGCACGGGAACAAAAGAAGGAGGAGACACTGAAAAGAAAACACTGCGCGTGGTAACAGATGCTGCCTATGCACCGTTTGAATATCAGGATAAGGGAGAAGTTGTCGGTTTTGATATCGATTTTATCAATGCAGTGGCAAAAGAAGCAGGCTATAAAGTGAAGGTTGAACATGTCGGCTGGGATCCAATCTTTGTTGAATTAGATAAAAAAATTGCTGACATTGGTATTTCTGCCATCACGATTAATGATGAAAGAAAACAATCCTATGATTTTTCAGTGCCATACTTTTTATCAACCAACAAAATCCTCGTTCCAAAAGATAGTGACATTAAGAGCGCAGCTGATCTAAAGAATAATAAAACGATTGCCGTTCAGAATGCTACAACTGGACAAGAAGCTGTTGAAGGTCTATTAGGCAAAAATAGTGATAAAATCAAAAAATTTGAAAATAATAATCTAGCAATTTTGGAATTGAAAAGCGGTGGGGCAGATGCTGTAGTCGCAGATAACACAGTTATCGAAGAATATGCAAAAAACAATCCTAAAGATAATTTTGTTGTTATTGAAGATTCAGCCGCATTTGCAAAAGAATTTTATGGACTTATGTTCCCTAAAGGCAGCAAGATTAAAGCAGACTTTGATAAGGCAGTAAAAGCAGTAATTGATAACGGGACCTATGCAGAAGTATACAAAAAGTGGTTTAAAGTAGAACCAGATACACAAATCTTAAAAGATCAACAGAAGTAAACATCGCTGAATGAATTGCGTAACTCTTAACCAAGCAGTTACGCAATTTTTGCTAGTTAGCTTAGAATAATTAGCTTGTCGTTTAATAGGGGGATTTATTTTATGGATTTTCGTTGGGATATATTAGTTGAATACGCTCCATTTTTCCTAAAAGGAACACTTCTAACTATTGGGCTTTCCATCGCAAGTATTTTGATTGGTACTGTTCTTGGCTTATTTATCGGATTAGGAAAAATGATGAAAAATAGGCTCCTCGCTTGGCCGTTTACGATTTACATTACTTTTTTTCGCGGGACACCTTTACTTGTTCAGATATTATTAATCCATTTTGCTGTTGTTCCTCTTTTTCTTGATGAAACCAGTCCCGTTTTAGCTGCTATTCTTACTCTATCATTAAATGCTGCCGCCTATATAGCTGAAATCTTTCGTGCGGGGATTCAATCGATTGATCGCGGGCAAATGGAGGCTGCCCGTTCATTAGGGATGAACCATGTACAATCCATGCGTTTTGTCATTCTGCCGCAAGCGTTTAAGCGAATGATTCCGCCGCTTGGCAATGAATTTATCGTTCTAATAAAAGAGTCATCATTAGCGGCTCTCATAGCAGCCCCTGAATTAATGTATTGGGGACGAGCTATGCAAGGACAATATTTCCGTGTATGGGAACCGTATCTTGCGGCAGCAGTTATTTATCTCGTGTTAACACTTTCTTTAAGCTTCCTGCTTACTCGTCTTGAACGGAGGTTGGCGACTGAATGATCCAGGTAAAGAATTTAAAAAAATCCTTTGGTAAAAATGAGGTTCTCAAGGACATTAACGTTACAGTTAAAAATAAAGAGGTAGTTGTGGTCATTGGTCCTTCAGGTTCCGGGAAATCGACGTTCCTTCGCTGCATTAACATGCTAGAAACCATTACTGGGGGGCATGTTTATATTGAAGGTGTCGACTTGACTGACAAGAATACCGATATTAATAAAGTACGGACAGAAGTGGGAATGGTTTTTCAGCAATTCAATCTATTCCCGCATAAAACCGTGATTGAAAATATTATGCTTGCACCGATGAAAGTAAGAAATATTCCTAAGGATCAGGCCAAAGCTAAGGGGTTAGAGCTTTTACGTAAAGTCGGTTTAGAGGATAAGGCCGAAGCCTTTCCTGATTCCTTATCAGGCGGACAAAAGCAGCGGGTTGCGATTGCAAGGGCGCTGGCAATGGAGCCGAAAATCATGCTTTTTGATGAACCAACCTCAGCGCTGGACCCTGAAATGGTCGGTGAGGTACTAGAGGTTATGAAGGACCTTGCAAAAGAAGGGATGACGATGGTAGTCGTGACTCATGAAATGGGCTTCGCGAAAGAAGTGGGCGACCGCGTTATTTTTATGGATGGCGGGTTAGTTATCGAAGAGAATATTCCAAGTGAATTATTTGATCATCCGAAAGAAGAACGGACAAAGGCTTTTTTAAGTAAAGTTTTATAACATAAAAGGAGGTTGAGGCCTCCTTTTTCTTCGTTTATTCAAGCTTAAATTTTTCAACAATCCGGTCCGCCATTAGCCGGTTTTGACAAAGTTTAAATACTTGTCCTAGAAATTTTTCCACCTCAAGGGCCGAGGAGGGCAGTTTAATTTGTATGGTTGTTGAACCAAACATTTGCTTGAAATAAGCTTTTCTTTGATCATTTTTTCCGTCCCGTTTAAAAGGCTTATATGTCCAGATGAGATGTGGTGCTCCGTCTATTTCTTGAATTTGCCGTATCTCTGCACAGGTCGTTGAACGATCATGTGCATAAACGACTAAATAATAGTTGTCATTTTGATGCCAATCAATGAATACAAAGTAATAGCCAGTATCACTATCCGGCTTTGTAATCTCAAAAGCGGCGAGTGTAGGCTTCCCGTTTGTCCATTGATGAAACTTCAGCAAACGGCCGCCCGAAGTTTCAAGTTTTTGTATTTCATAGACCGCGGAAGCTGAGTTCTCAATAAAGTCAGCTAACAGTCTTGCTTGTTCTTTTTCCAATGAAGATTTCCCCTTAATGTATTTGAACTAATTATACGTTGTATTTAGATAAAAAGGAAAGACGTCTAAAAATATCCAAAATTTATTTTTATCTGGATAAGAAAGTGATATACTAAATTTATTGATTATTCTGAAAAAAGGAGGGTGTTATCCAAGTTGAATTTTTATAAAGAGGATTTGGCGTTTCAAGTCTTGCTTAAAGAGTTACTCGATCCATCCTTTTTCGAGTATGCAGACAAGGAGTTGACTGCCTTCGGTGAGAAATGTGCCATAGATATTGATTCACGGGCTAGGTTTACGGACCGGGAAGGACAGCCGCGCTTAAATAAATACGATGCTTATGGTGAAGATATTTCTGAAGTATGGGTGAATGAAGGTTATCGTAGAACGGTGGAAGATACCTATAATACCGGAATTGTCGGCTATGTTCATAAAGAAATCCCCTCACTCGGTGAGAAGGGGAATTATATTTATTCCTATGCCCAAGGCTATCTGCTCTCACAAACAGAACCAGGGTTTTACTGTCCAGTCACATTGTCAATGGCCACCGCTTATTTACTAAACCAGTATGCATCTGAAGAAATGAAGGAACGGTTTTTGCCGCATGTCCTCTCAACAGGAGAAGTTCCACTCTATGAGGGAGCGACATTCCTTACAGAGCGTCAGGGGGGCTCAGATGTCGGAGCGAATGAGACGAGAGCTGTGGAACATGGAGAGCATTTCAAGCTTTATGGTGAAAAGTACTTTGCCTCCAATGCCGGTATGTGCGGAGTGGCGATGGTCTTAGCACGGAAAGAAGGAGCGCCATCTGGGACGAAAGGGCTGACTTTATTTGCCGTACCATGGCGGGATCAAGATGGCAGGCTAAATGGAATCCGGATTCGCCGCTTAAAGGATAAACTCGGAGTCAGAGCTGTCCCTTCGGCTGAAGTGGAATTCGATGGTGCCGATGCTTTTGTGGTGGGAGATCCTTCGAAGGGTTTCTATTATATGATGGAAGCTCTTAATCTCTCAAGAGTGTGCAATGCCGTTGCCTCATTAGGAATTATGAGGAGGGCCTATCATGAAGCTAAGGAATATGCCCTTAGAAGGGATGCGTTCGGCAGTAAACTCGCTACCTATCCAATGGTCAAGGATACACTGACAAGGCTCGCTGTAAAGTTGGAAATTGAAACACGCACCGTTTTCACGTATCTTCCATTATTTGAACGGGTCCTGAACAATCAAGCTAGTCAGAAAGAAGCCATTCTTCATCGCCTCTATATTGCTTTATTGAAAAAAGAAACGGCAGAACAAGCGATTCACTTTTCGCATGAAGCAATCGAAATGCACGGAGGCAATGGCTATATCGAAGATTTTGTGACTCCAAGATTGTTACGAGATGCCCAAGTCCTAACTGTCTGGGAAGGGACGGCCAATATTCTCGGGTTAGAGGTCCTGCGTTTAATGGAGAAGTTCAAAGCGGATGAACTATTTTTAGATGAGATGAGCCAGCGTCTACGAGGTGTCGCCCATTTGCCATCTGAATGGACGTATTTAGTAGAAAATAAGTTGATTCAGTTACAGAACTTTTCAAAATCTTTACGGACGGCATCGGCTGATCAAAAGACTTTTCATTCGAAAAAGGCGGCCGAACTTATGGTGAAAATTTTTGAAAGTATCGTGGCGCTTGAGCAGGCAGCAAGCGGTCATCCGCGCTCAGTCAAGGTAATGGAGATTTTTCTAGAGGAAACATGGAAATCCTCTTACTTGTTCAATGCAGAAATGAAAACAGTAAATTATTTTTCTGAGATTGTCTTGAATGCAAAGAGTGAGAAGACTGTGTCTGTTGGATGAGAATGACTTCTAGTAAGCCTGCTATTCATCTTTGGCAGGCTTATTTTTTCCTTCATTTATCAGGTTGTTTCCTATTATTATCCAGCAAATGTCGTAAATTTCGTAAAATATGTAATAATAGTCCAGAAATAGGTAATAACTTCCTAAAAATATGTAATAAGTATCATGAAATTTTTGCGATTTTCAATTATTATCCAGTTAAGGTCGGTATGTCCTGAAAAATATGTAATAAGTTCTACTTTGTCTCCAAAATGAAACACAACTGACATCCTTTTAATAAATTGCTTTGGTAGAATCGTAATAATTGAGACTTAAAATCAGATAATCCGTCGAATAGTATAGAGAATAATTATGGCTCTTTTCCATATGAATGACAGAGAGTGTTGTAATTGGAGGGAAAGATATGACATTAGATACGCAATTAAAACTGAAAACGTATTATAAAATGTTCATCAATGAACATGAAAATATTCATCCGATTGAGATCCTTGGTGAACTGTTTCAAGAGGAAGCATCTAAGGATTTACCGAATCTATCATCGATTCGCTTTGCTCAGGGAGAAGTGTATTTTCATCACAAAGATTATGAAGCAGCCATTTTTAAATGGGAAAATATTATCAATGAGCTAGAACCATGGGCAAAGAAAAATACAGCTGATGCATACTATCAGTTAGGCCTGTTATCAACTGCAGAAGATCTTTACTGTGCGATCACAAGTGACAATCTTACGTTAACGACTGAAGTTGCCTTACAGTTATTTTCGTTGTATATCGAGCGAGGTAAGTTAGACCTCGCACTAGCAGTGATAAAAAAAATCATTGATACAAATCCAGATTATCCAAACGTGACTGAAATAGCTCGTACGTTTTTTGAAGAACAGCGAGATTGGAATCATGCCATTGAGCTGGCCGTAAACGAGGCCATTCGGACCGGGTCCTTAGAGTGGTTTGATACGATCATTTCGTATGTGGAAAAGGGTGTAACTCGAAATCATGCGCCGAGTTATTTTTCCCAAGCTGTCCATTTTCTGTTTAGTCTAGATCAACGAAAATTCGAGCAGCTTATTTCCACTCTTTGGGACAGCTATGACAATGAAGAAACCTATTTTACTTGGATTAGGGAAATGAATCATTTGTTATTAAGCCTCGATATTCATCGGGATGACAACTTGGCCGAGCTTTCAGGCCTTCATAAAGAAGCATTTTTTAGCTTTATCGATGGCAGGTATTTCATAAAAAGTCTCCAGGATTTTATTCCAGATTTTCTAACGAATTGGCTGCGTCTCGCTGACACTAAGAATGTTGTCCTTTCAGCGGCAGCCGTTCTTTCATGGAATGAACTGTTTCCGGCGAGTTTAAGTATGTCGATCGTAAATGAGGCTGAGAAACTAATTAGTATTACCGAAACAGATATGGATGAACTTGAAGAGTGCCTGACACTCTTTGATGCTATTACGAATTGGGCCCAAGCCAATGAGATGGGTGATAATAATCGGGTAAAATGGATTGTTCAGCAATTAGTGAATTTTGACACACAGCATCTTCTTATTACCGGGTTAAGCGGCAGCGGAAAATCGACGTTTGTTAATGCAATTCTTGGTGAAGACCTGCAGGATAGCCCGACTTCTTCACTGGTTTTGTTTAAAGACTCCGAAGATGAAGAAATCACGGAAATTACGGATCGAGAGATTACTAGTTTATCCGGCCTTTCTGATTTCAAAGAACGAATGGATCGCCGCCGTAACGCGATGGAATCTATCATTGAATTTAAGCGTCCAAATGCCTTCTTGAAGGAAAATAAGGTCACACTTATCGATACTCCAGGATTAAAAGGAAACTATAATGATTCTTATGAGGTGTTGAAGAATCTGCAATTGGCTGATACGGTCCTCTTCGTACTTGATGCAAATGCACCGTTTACAGATAAAGAACGGTCTGTTCTTGCAAAAATTCAAGAGTTAGCACCTGACATTCCCGTGCATTTTCTGCTCAGTAAGATGGACGCGATTGCAAATGAGCAAGATGCAATCAGTGTCTTTGATGAAACAAGGGCGAGGATTCAATCGTATATTCCGGATGCATCCGTGTTTGCCTTTTCATCGCAATATGAGAATCACAAGCAGTTAAAGGACTTACAAGAGTTTATCCATTCTATTAAAAATACAAGAAATATGGAAGATAAACGTTTGGCAAAGCTATTGTTCTATATTCGCACAACAATTGCCAGCCTGATGCAAAAACGGGTGGATGTCGAAAATCAATTGATCGAATCAGTCCGCTGGAATGAAGAAATGCTCCAGAAATTAACGGGTGCAATCAATCAACTGAAGGATACAGAAGTTCAAAAATCAAAAGCTGTGGTACAGTCTTACCGTGCCATCAAAAATACGGTTGCAAAAGACATTTCAGAGGCGGTTCCTAAAATGCTTCAAGAGTGTTCTGCCTTCATCAAAGAAGATAGTAATTTTAGCAAGATTCATATCGAGCTTAATGAAGTGATGAACAAAAAACTAGAAGAGTATTTAGACCAGACAGTGCTGCCTAAATATTACCGCTTATTGCAAGAATGGATTGATGAGTGCAAAGAGGAGTTTGTGCAGAGTCAGGATTTTCTAAATGAAATTGGCGAAAGTTTTAATCGTATGTATGGAGAAGACCGTCTCGTGCTTGATTGTGATTTTAAGGTAATTGACGATTGGCACCGCGACACCGACCGGATGACAAGCCGCTTTCAGTTGGAAACTGTTAACATCCTGCTGCGCAGAACCCCATCGCAATTTATACTGAAAAGCGCTGGGAAATTATTTGGGGCGATATCACAAAATAAAGCGCTGCTTTTTAATAAGTACAAAGCATTTGTGGAAAATGAAGATTATGTTGAAGCTATCTCTGTAGTGAATCAACAGTTTTTCCAGCAATTTGAACTGTTTGAAAAGTCACTTGAGCGCGATGTAACCCTGTTTTTCAAGAGTCCAATGCAGTTGTTAAGTCAATCAGCAGAAGAGGCGCAAGCTGGAATACAGGCGAACCAAGAAATGCTTTCGAATATGAATGCCAACCCAGAGATGTTCCGTGATCCATTAACCCTGTTTGAGGTTAGATTGCGTCAGTTTGAGTGGATGACCGTTGCAGGAAAAGGCATGCAAACTGTTTATTAATAATTTAAAGAAGGAAGATGTCAAAGGGCATCTTCCTTTATTCATATAGAAAAAAATGTCGTACGAATATCGGTTGCCCGAACGCCCATTAGATGGTAGCCTATTGGTAATCTGCTTTAAAGGAGGGAAAACAAGTGATTAAGGTAACCGGTACACAAACAGAAGCAAAGGTATTTTCAAACTATCCCCAAGAAACAGCCCTAGAGCAAATCCAAGAACTTTGTAATCAAGCATTTTTAAAGGATACAAAGATTAGTATTATGCCAGATTATCATGCGGGAAAAGGCTGTGTCATTGGAACGACCATTCAACTAAAGGATAAGGTTGTTCCTAATCTAGTTGGTGTGGATGTCGGCTGCGGCGTATTAACCGTCAAGCTTCAGGATAAAAAGATGGATTTTAATAGACTAGATCAAGTAATCCGGACCTTTGTCCCAAGTGGACAGGAGATTCATTCAGATGAAACTGTCGGGTTTATTAACACGAATTTTCCCGCCATTCAAGAATTCCGTGCAGAGCATATCTTAAGTGAAAATCGAAGCCGTTATAGCTTAGGGACACTAGGGGGCGGCAATCATTTTATAGAAGTTTCTGTTGATGCCGATCGATACCACTATTTAACGATTCATACTGGAAGCCGTTATGTAGGATCGAAGATAGCCACCTACTATCAAAAGGTAGCTATCTCAAAACTTCGTCAACAGGATCTTTCGGGACTTATTGAGCAATTAAAGGCGGAAGGACGCCAAAAAGAAATCCAAGCCATGATCCAGGGTTATAAAGAAAAGAATCCAGTTATTCCAAATGATTTAGCGTATTTGGAAGGTGAGGATTTTCATAACTATATGCATGACATGAAGCTAGCGCAGGCTTTTGCAAAAGCAAACCGCGAAGAGATTGCGAGAGCGATTACGGAGAACATGGGATTTGAGGAACAGGACCGTTTCGATACCGTACACAATTATATTGACACCGAGAACCTAATTTTACGAAAAGGGGCAGTTTCTGCACAAAAAGGGGAGCGTCTTATCATTCCAATTAATATGAGAGACGGGTCGATTTTGGCAGTTGGTAAAGGGAATGATGACTGGAATTGCTCGGCACCGCATGGAGCAGGCCGCGTTTTGAGCCGGACAAAAGCGATGAAAACTCTCAATATGGATGATTTTCATAAAACCATGGAGGGCGTTTGGACAACGTCTGTTTCAGAGGAAACCTTAGATGAGGCGCCAATGGCCTATAAGCCCATGAATGAAATTTTAGAAAAGGTTGAAGAAACCGTGGAGATAGCCGGCTTTATTAAACCCATCTATAACTTTAAAGCCAGTGAAAAGTACACACCTGGAAAATATAAAAAATAATGGAACAAGAAAGGGTGCCTCAAGGTTGAGGCACCCTAATTTTTTAAATGGATAATGCGGGAAAAAGGGAGTCTTTACATGTTAATAACCTTTCGAAAAATCTACAAGATTAATTGGTGGAACCTTACCAGAAAGATAGGCCTTTAAGTTAGGAATTAAGATATTTTCAAGCACCCGCTGATTATAATGGTCGGTTGAACCAGATGTGTGTGGGGTAATAATCACATTTTCCATCTCCCATAATGGACTTTCATTGCTTAATGGTTCCGTTTCAAACACATCAAGTCCAGCTCCTGCAATTGTTCCTTCAGTTAGAGCTTGGATCAGGTCATTTTCTACCACAATCTCACCCCGGCCGATATTAATAAAAAATGCTGAAGCCTTCATTTGCTTAAATTGTTCCCTACCAAACATTTGATAAGTATCCTTTGTGAGCGGCGACGTAACCACTACATAATCACAAGCAGGAAGCAATTCACCTAATTGATTTGGAGTATACATTTCATCGACATTGCGAGCAGGCATTCCCGAGTGCCTGACACCAAGTACCTTCATGCCGAAGGCTTTCGCTATTTTGGCTGTTTCTCCCCCAATCGTTCCTACTCCAATGATGCCGATTGTTTTTCCGTGGATTTCTTGGCCCATATTTGCATGATGCCAAGTTTTTATCTGTTGATTTTTGACGTATGTATGGATTTTGCGTGTTAATCCCAGCATCAATGCAAAAATTGTTTCGGAGATGGGATAGGCATGAACGCCATTGGCACTAGTTAAGAAGAAATTTCTAGAATTTAATTCTTCAAGAGGTAAATAATCAATACCAGCACTCCATGATTGCAGCCACTTAAGTTTTGATTGTGGGTCCAGACAGTATTCATCCAACCCCTTACTCCAGCCAGCTATAATTTCCGCATCTTTAACATGTTCCTGCCAAATTTGCTTATCCTTGCCAACAATCAATTCCCAATCTGGAATGATATCTTTGATTTGCGAAATATGAGCTGAATCAATATTACGAGTGATAACCATTTTTTTCATCAATGAGAATACCTCCATTTCGACAATGCTTACTCTAGTTAATGATAACGGAAATCAAAATAAATGATAAGATTTTTGTTTCAATGTTTTTCCAGAAAGCTCGTATTCTTTTTCCAGTATCTGTGCTATTATTTAGTAATGCGAAGTAAATATAATTATGTGAATTAACTTGTTGGGATGAAGGGAGGGGACGGTTTGAAAGAGCGTTTGTGGACGAAGTCGTTTATCATGCTCATGGTGGGAAATCTTTTTGTATTTTTGTCATTTCAAATGCTCATTCCTACTCTGCCGCCATATATAAAATCAATAGGGGCTTCAGGGCTAGAGATTGGCTTAGTGACAGGATTATTTTCAATTGGCGCGGTGATAAGCCGGCCATTTATCGGCTTTTTGCTTGAATATAAGCCAAGAAAGTCGTTTGTTATAATAGGAGCCTTGATGCTCTTCCTGGTCACAATTCTTTATCCTATTTCACAGATTGTTGTGGTTTTTCTGTTATTCCGCTTCTTCCATGGTCTTGCATGGGGGTGGTCAACAACAGTTAATGGAACCGCAGCGGTAGATGCAATCCCCAATTCGCGGCTGGGGGAAGGGATGGGTTACTTCGGGCTCTCCATGACCATTGCATACATTATTGCTCCTAGTCTAGGAATCTTCATTTACAATCTGACTACTTTTGGAAATCTTATTTTTATATCGGCGATATTAGGGGCTGTTTCAATTATCCTGCTTACAGCTGTACGCTATCAAACTCCTCAAGCAGTGATAAATACACGTAAAGAAGATTTGAAGTTTTCATATATTGGTTCTTCAGTTGAAAAATCAAGCTTGTTTCCAGCCTTTATCACCATTATTATCAATTTAGGATATGGCTCAGTTGTGACTTTTATTGTTATTTTTGGTGTAGAGCGCGGCATTGAACAAATCTTTTTGTTTTATATTTTCAACGCGATATTGGCAACATTGGGAAGACCATTTGCCGGAAGATGGTTTGATGAAAAAGGTCCCATCGGTCTTGTTTTGTTCTGTACATTCTCTACGTTTGTTGGGATGTGGGTCCTTTCATTTGCCCATTCCAACTTGCTTATCGCCATCTCGGGTGCCTTATTTGGTTTAGGATTTGGCTGCTTGATACCTACACTGCAATCTTGGGCATTACTCATGACCCCATCTCATCGACGAGGTGTGGCGAACGGGATGATTTTCTCATCCATTGATTTGGGCTTGGGTTTAAGCGGGATTATTTTTGGTGTAACAGCCCAATTTGTTAGTACAGCATCCATTTTTCGGATTGCGAGTCTTTTTCTCCTAGCGGCCATCGTCTTAGTTATATTCATGGAAAGAAAGAAGCAATCTGGCTTACGAGCAGACGTTGTGGCAAAGAAAAAGGTCAGGACCTCATTTTGATGAGGACTGACCTTTTATTATTTTTATAGATTCTCTTTTCTTCTAAATAAAGTAGTACATGTACAGGATTTGCACACTTTGCAGGCGTATCTGTCCAAACAACAAACATTAATGCGGTTAACTTTTGCACATGTGGCTAGAAACCCGCTTTGGCACAATACTTGCAAAATAATAAAATATTATTCTTTTTAGGGGGTTACTATATGCAAATCAATACATGTCGGGCCATCGTTACAGGAGGGGCTTCAGGGCTGGGAGAGGCGACGATTCGAAAAATTGTTCAAAATGGAGGAAAGGCAGTTATTATTGATCAATCTGGGGAAAATGGTGTACGGCTCCAAAATGAATTAGGGGAAGCCGTATTGTTTATAAAGGCTGATGTCACGAAAGAAGAGGACATTCAAGAGGCTGTTCATCAAGCAGCGGATTATATGGGCAGTGTAAATACTGTGGTGAACTGTGCTGGAATTGGTATGGCGGAGAAGGTGATTGGCAGAAATGGTGTACATAATCTTTCACTTTTTTCAAAAGTCATTCATGTAAATTTAATCGGTTCATTTAATGTAATTCGGATTGCGGCGGAAGTAATGGCCGGTAATAAGGTGAATGAACAAGGTGAAAGAGGTGTGATTATTAATACTGCATCCATTGCCGCCTTTGACGGGCAAATTGGCCAGGCAGCTTACAGTGCTTCTAAAGGTGGAATTGTCGGAATGACCCTGCCAATAGCAAGAGAGCTGGCTCGCTATGGGATTCGAGTCATGACGATTGCTCCTGGTTTATTCCACACACCGATGTTTGATACCCTGCCGGAAGAAGCGAAAGATTCGCTCGGAAAAATGGTGCCATTCCCATCAAGGTTAGGATATCCAAGTGAATACGCGCAGCTCGTTCAAAGCATCTTCGAAAATCCGATGTTAAATGGAGAAACAATCCGGCTGGATGGGGCAATAAGAATGCAGCCCAAATAAATGTTGGTAACAAGGGGAATTCCAATTGGAATCCCCTTTCATTCATCAACCTCCAAAGAATAGGTCAATGATATTTGAAGCAGTGGATGTTTTTTTGTTGTAAAACTCTGAGTATCCACAGTTCTTGCAAAAGACAACCGTAAACGTGTTGTGTTGGAGATCAAACATCTTTGATAGACCCGTCCCTGTCATGGCTACATCTTTTGTTCCAGTATCTTTGCTGCCACATTTAATACAGCCTTTTTGGCTCATAATCTCACTCCTCGAATAAATTCCTCTTATTTATTTACGACTCACGAGCCTAAAAGTTTCCATTAAAAATAGATATTATTTAAATATTCAAAAATATCTCTTGCTTTTGTTACAATAAAGATATGAAGAAAAGGGGGGATGACATGGTCCAATTTAACGAGTTGATTACGTCTGTCGACTGCATGGTTACCGAGGATACAACACTATGTGAAGCTATCCGTTTAATGAATAACAAGAAGTGGAACTTGCTTCCAGTTATAGACACGAATGGAAAACTAGCTGGCGTCTTTACGCGAAGCGGATTATTTCAAATGGTTCTAGAAGAGGTGCCCCTATCCACCCCTATCAAAACTTATATTAAAGAACAAGTTGAAACACTGCCGATTGACACTCCCTATGAAAGTATCGAAAAAATTGTAAAAAACAGCCAGGTGGGCACCGGAGTAGTTGTGGATCATCAGAACCATGTTGTAGGAATCCTCACAAAAACAGATATGGTCATGTCCTTGTTGCAAACCTCACAAGAATTAAACAGAGTAAAAACCTTAAAAAGGACATTAGAAACTGCGTTAGACCATGCTTATGACGGAATTGTCATGACGGATGAAAATAAAAACATCCAGATGGTCAGTCCTCCTCTACTCGAATTATTTAATCTTCAACCAGCATGCGTTCTCTACAAACCAGTTGCCAAAGTATTGCCGACCCTTCATCTCGATAAGGTCTATCAAACTGAAACAGCTGAAGTGAGTGGTTTTCTAGAGATTAATGGCATTAAATATATGGTCCATCGAATACCTATCTTAGAGGATGGAAAAGTCATAGGAGCGATTGGGAAAATAGTATTTAGACAATTAAAAGAGGTCAGTGAATTATTTAAAAAGCTACAGAAAGCGGAAAATAAGGCGAGCTTTTACCATCAGCAATTTCAAAAGTCGGAGTCTGCTAGATATACCTGGGAGCACCTTTTAACAGTTGATCCCTATATGGAAAAACTGAAGAAAAGTGCGGCCAAAGCAGCAAAGGGCAGGTCTACTATTCTTATTCGTGGAGAAAGTGGCACGGGTAAAGAGTTGTTTGCACAAGCGATTCATAATAGTAGTGCAAGAAGTACAGGAAAGTTTATTGTCGTAAATTGTGCAGCAATTCCAGAAGAATTGTTAGAATCGGAGTTTTTTGGTTATGACCAAGGTGCCTTTACAGGTGCAAGGCAAAAAGGCAAACTTGGAAAGTTTGATTTGGCTAATGGGGGAACCTTATTTCTTGATGAGGTTGGCGATATGTCTCTCTCATTACAAGCCAAACTGCTCCGCGTGCTTCAAGAACGTGAATTCTATCGGGTTGGTGGAACGGTAAGAATTCAAGTGGATGTCCGTATCATTGCTGCCACCAATCGGAACCTGGAAGAAATGGTCAAAGAGGGCCTGTTTCGAGAGGATTTATATTATCGTCTCAATGTCATTTCATTATTTGTCCCGCCACTTCGCGATCGACTGTATGATACAGATCATTTAATTGAGCGGTTTATGATTGAATTAAATCAAATTTTAGGCACCAGCATTACGGGAATGGATTACAGGGCAAGAGAAGCAATGCTAAGTTATCCGTGGCCAGGAAATGTTCGCGAACTACGGAACGTGATGGAACGGGCTATGACCTTTGCTGAAAATGGGAAAATCATGCTAGAGGATCTTCCTGATTATTTAGTGAAGCAGGTCTCTATGATAGATCCTTCTCAAAATATATCATTAGTTGAAAACGCTGAACTTGAAGCAATTAAAATGGCACTCGTCCAGGTCCAAGGAAATAAGGTTCAAGCCGCCAGATTACTAGGAATCAGCCGATCTGGTTTATATGAAAAAATAAAAAAATATAAACTGCCAACATAGGAAGAAGAGTGTCCAGAAAATGGACAGTAAATTGTCCACTGTGTTTGGAAGATACCCATCTCGTTATGGGAATTTGACGCTTGTTCAGGACTACAGAACTACAACATGATTTCTAGTATATTGGCATAAATATTGCATAAATACTAGAGTAGTCATTTAAAAGGGGGATTCATTTATGAATATCGGAAGCTTACTAGCCCAAAATGCCCGCAAGTTCCCTGAATTACTAGCGATTGAATGTGAGGGGCGAAGTTATACATATCGCCAATTTAATGAGGAAGTAAATCAACTTGCTAACGGCCTATTGAAGCAGGGGGTCAATAAAGGAGATAAACTAGCATTGATGATGAAGAATTCGGATCACTTTGTATTTACCTTTTTTGCTGCTGCAAAAATTGGTGCCATTGCCGTCCCGATTAACTTCCGCCTCACTGCTTCTGAGGTTCACTACATTTTAGACCAATCCGATACGTCTTTAGTTGTGTGTGATAAGGAGTTCGAACCTATCATTGCGGCGGCAAAACAAGACACGGATGTGCGATTAGTCATTACGGTCGGGGAACCAGAAATAACAGGCAACTATTCTTATCAAGGAATTTTATCGGAAAACGACATGGAACCGGATGTGGAAGTTTCTGAGCAAGACGATTTAGAAATCTTGTACACTTCGGGGACAACAGGACGTCCGAAAGGTGCCCTGTTTGATCATAGTCAAATTTTTAAAGTAGGAATTGCTGTCGTTATCAACATGGGGATTAGGCAACATGAACGAATTCTCCATCTCGCTCCACTTTTTCACTCAGCCCAATTAAACCTATTTCTTATTTCAGGTGTAGCACTTGGTGCCACACATATTATCCATCGAGATTTTCATCCAGTCAAAACACTCCAAGCGATTCAAGAACATAAAATCACCCACCTTTTTGCCGTTCCAGCTATGTATAATTTTCTTCTTCAAGTACCCAATGCAGCGGATTATGATTTATCTTCTATAAAGAGAGTCGGCTACGGGGCCGCGCCAATGGCACCGGAACTGGTCAAAAAGAGTATTCAACTCTTTAAAACCGAGCAGTTTTATAACTTGTGCGGCTTGACAGAGGCGGGTCCAGGCGGAATTCTCCTCGATCCGGAAGGTCACAAACTCCATCTTGGTAAAGGTGGGAAACCCATTTTCTTAACAGAAACAAGGGTTATCAATGAAGAAGGCAAGGATGTATTGCCTGGAGTGATTGGCGAATTTATCGTTCGCAGTGACATGGTGATGAAGGAGTATTATAAAAAAACGGAGGAAACGAAGAGTACGTTGAAAAATGGCTGGCTCTATACCGGAGACTTAGCGACGATTGATGAAGAAGGGTATATCACGTTAGTCGATCGTAAAAAAGACATGATTATCTCAGGTGGTGAAAATGTATACTCTGTTGAAGTGGAATCGGTTCTTTTTGAACATCCAAATGTCCTCGACGCTGCCATTATAGGCTTGCCTGATGAGGTATGGGGGGAGGCAGTCTGTGCCATTATTGTTCCGAAGGAAGGTACAGAAATTGATGAACTGGAATTAAAGAGTTTCTGCCGTCAAAAATTAGCAGGCTATAAGGTTCCTAGGCGGATCTTTATCGAAAAGGAGCTGCCGCGGAACGCGTCTGGGAAAGTCCTAAAATATCAACTGCGTGAGAGGATGAGAAATGTAACGATTTAGAGGTATACGAGGGAAATAATTCCAATTATTGTATAAATTCATCCGTGATTTGTAAAATAACCCCGAGTTTACGTCTAATAAAGCATAATTGTGTAAAAAAGTCTAAGTTTACGTAAAAATATAGTAATTTCCTCAATAAACCCGGAGTACTTTTTATAAAAATGTAAACGCTATCAATCAGAAAGAGAGGTATTTGTATATGAAACATCCCTACTTAAATGAAGATCATGAAATATTTCGTAAGTCATTGCGAAAGTTTTTGGACAAAGAAGCATATCCCATGTATCAGAAGTGGGAGGAGGACCGGATGATTCCGCGCTCTTTCTGGAAGAAGATGGGCGAACAGGGGTTTCTTTGCCCTGATATCGATGAAAAGTACGGCGGCAGTGAGGTCGACTGGGGATTCGCGGTGGTCATTAATGAAGAGCTGGAACGGGTGGGATCAGGGTTAGTTGGAATAGGACTCCATAATGATATTGTCGTCCCCTACATTACTTCTTATGGGACAGAAGAACAAAAGCAGCGCTGGCTCCCGAAATGTGTGACAGGTGAAATCATTACCGCGATTGCCATGACGGAACCAGGCACAGGCTCTGATCTAGCAAACATCAAAACAACGGCCAAACTTGACGGTGACCATTATATTGTGAATGGTCAAAAGACCTTCATTACCAATGGAATCCAATCTGATCTCATTGTTGTCGCCGTTAAAACGGACCTAAATGCAGTGCCAATGCATAAAGGAGTTAGTCTCCTCGTCATTGAAAGAGGTGCACCTGGATTTTCACGAGGGAGAAAGTTAAACAAAGTCGGTCTCCACTCCCAGGATACAGCGGAATTAATCTTTGAAGATTGCCGTGTCCCGAAGGAAAACCTTCTCGGAGAGGAAGGCAAAGGATTTCTTTATTTAATGGAAAAACTCCAACAGGAAAGACTCCTTGTCGCGATTGGAGCGCAAACGGCGTCGGAAGTAATGCTGAAAATGACGATTGACTATGTAAAAAGCAGGGAAGCGTTTGGAAAACCGGTCAGCCAATTCCAAAACACCCAATTTAAAATTGTGGAAATGGCTACAGAAATTGAAATGGGCAGAGCCTTTTTGGATCAGTTAATAGCAGAGCATATTGGAGGGAAAAACGTTGTTACCAAAGTCTCAATGGCTAAATGGAAACTAACCGAAACCGCAAAAAGAGTTGCCGCAGAATGCATGCAGCTTCATGGCGGTTATGGATATATGGAAGAATACGAGATTGCGAGAAGATTCCGTGATATACCCGTTTCTAGCATTTACGCTGGAACTAACGAAATAATGAAAACCATTATTGCCAAAAATCTAGGATTATAGAGAGGGAGATTAAGATGCGTGAAGTAGTAATTGTGGAAGGTGTCCGTACACCAGTTGGAAGAAGAAATGGCGTCCTAAAAGATATCCGTCCGGATGATTTATCAGGGTTAACGTTAAAGGAACTAGTTAATCGAGTGGGGATCGACCCGGCGCTTGTAGACGATGTCATTTGGGGATGTGTGACCCAAGCGGGCGAGCAAGCAGGTGACATTGCCAGAGTGGCCGCGTTAATCGCCGGCTTCCCGATTGAAGTCCCGGGAACAACCATTGACCGTCAATGTGGCTCAAGTCAACAGGCCGTACATTTTGCTGCACAAGCAATCTTGGCCGGTGATATGGATGTGGTAATAGCCGGAGGTGTGGAAAGCATGTCGCGTGTTCCAATGGGTTCCAACTACAAAGGGGCTGAGGAGCCTTTTAGTCCTAATTTAAGGTCGAAGTATGAAATGATCCATCAAGGACTATCAGCCGAGCGGATATCAGAAAAATATGGGTTTACCCGTGAGGTACTTGATCGATTTTCCCTCGAAAGCCATCAAAAAGCACTAAAGGCACAGGAAGAGGGGCATTTTTCAAGGGAGATTTTCCCGATTGAGGTAAAGCTTCCAGATGGAACCTCCACCGTTATCAAGGATGATTCTGGTCCGAGAAAAGGAACATCTTTAGAGGCATTGGCTGGACTTCGTACCTCTTTTAAAGAAGATGGCGTGATTCATGCAGGTAATTCAAGCCAAATAAGTGACGGGGCAGCGGCGGTACTGCTCATGTCCCGTGAGAAAGCAGACGAACTTGGATTGAAACCGCGCTTTCGTGTTCACACACGCGTGGTGGTCGGTTCAGATCCCACTTTGATGCTGACAGGACCGATTCCAGCTACACAAAAGGCACTAGAAAAGTCCGGCTTATCCATTGATGATATTGATGTGTTTGAAGTTAATGAAGCTTTCGCCCCTGTTCCACTTGCTTGGCTGAAAGAGACAGGTGCAGACCCTGCGAAACTAAATCCCAATGGCGGTGCGATAGCCCTCGGACATCCATTAGGAGGTAGCGGTGCACGTCTAATGGTGACGATGATGCATGAATTGGAGCGAACTGGCGGGCGCTACGGATTGCAAACTATGTGTGAAGGTCATGGGATGGCCAATGCCACGATTATTGAGCGTTTAGTTTAAGCATTATGCAGATTCGCTGATAGAACAGTAAAATTCGCCGATTGGAGAGGAAAATTCGCCGATTGACCAGCAAAATTCGCTGAAAGACCAGTAAAATTCGCCGATTGACCAGTAAAATTCGCTGAAAGACCAGTAGAATAGCTGATAAACCAAAATAAATTCGGTAACGGAGGCAATTCAATGACGACAACGATTGGTAAAATCTTTGATTTGACGGTGAAAAAGTATCCGAACAAACAAGCTATTTACGATGTTAGGAAAAATGTCCGCTATACGTATAGGGAATGGAACGAGCAGGTGAATCGACTCGCGAATGCCCTCTTAAAAGAAGGGGTGAAAAAAGGCGACCGTGTCTCTACCTTCATGTTTAATACCGAAGAATTAGGGACAGCTTTTTTCGCTTGTGCAAAAATCGGTGCTATCTTCAATCCGATTAATTTCCGCTTACCGTCAGAAGAAGTTGCCTATATTCTTTCAGATGCTACTCCAAAGGCCGTTATTTTTGAAAAGGCCTTAGAGCCTGTCATATCAGCGATTGCCAATCGCTTTGAGAAAACCTCCTTTTGGTTTATAGATGAACAAGCACCAAAGTACGCACAAAGCTACCAGGAAAAACTGGCAGCGGCTTCCACTGAGAACATTCATACGGACGTGAAAGAAACCGATCTTTATGCCTTTATTTATACGAGCGGGACAACGGGAAGGCCAAAAGGAGTCATGCATACCCACCGTAATATGGTCGACCAAAGTGTATTCTGTATTGCATCATGCAAACTTAGAGCAGAAGATGTAGGTCTTGTCACTGCACCGATGTTCCATTGTGCTGAACTACATTGCGCCTTTCTGCCAAGGATTCATGCAGGAGCAAGCAATGTCATTCTGCATCAATTCAATCCAAAAGCAATCCTTCCATTAATTGAAAGAGAAAAAATCACAAAATTCTTTGCAGCACCAACCATGTGGAATATGCTCCTTCAAGAGGACCTAAGTCAGTATGACCTGTCCAGTCTCCAGCTTGGATTATATGGTGCGGCACCCATGGCACCAGCACTTGTTCATGCGCTCCATGACAATCTAGGAATCTCATTGATTCAAGCCTATGGAATGACTGAAATGGGCCCCGCTATCACCTTCCTATCGGAGACTGATCAACTGAGGAAAGCAGGTTCAGCAGGGCAAGCAGCCTTAAGCCATGACATTCGGGTAGTTCGAACAAGAGAAGACGGGCCATCCAATCCTGATGATGTTGTACCAGTCGGTGAGACCGGAGAGATTATTGTACAAGGGCCATGTATGATGGTTGGTTATTTCAACCGCGAAGAAGCGACGGAGAAAGCATTGTATAAAGGTTGGTACCATTCCGGTGATATCGGTTATCTTGATGACGAGGGGTATCTTTATGTCAATGACCGTGTCGATGACATGATTATAAGCGGCGGTGAAAATATTTATCCAAGGGAAGTGGAGGACGTTTTACATGCCCACACTGGTGTCCTGGATGTGGCAATTGTTGGCCAGCCGAATGACCGCTGGGGCGAGACGGTTACGGCGTTTGTTGTCAAAAAAGATCCAAAGGTCACGGAGCAGGAACTGGATGAATACTGCAAAAACTCAGACCAGCTCGCGAATTATAAACGTCCGCGAAAATATGTATTTTGTGAGGCTTTGCCGAGAAATGCCAGTGGTAAGATAATGAAATTCGTTTTAAGAAAACAATTGGAGGAGCTTTATACTCCAGGCACTACAAAATCGTAAAAGAGGGTCCTTACTATGTTAAAAGGTATTAAAGTTATTGATTTTACGAACTACTTGCCAGGTCCTTTCGCCACATTACGTCTTGCTGAACTGGGTGCAGATATCATTAAAGTGGAGCCGCCCGAAGGGGATCCTGCACGGCATACAGGGATTTCAAAACAGCGGGACGGCTTCGTTTTTCTAGCTAACAACCGTCAGAAGAAAAGTATCATCCTTAACTTAAAGGAAAAAGAGGGATACGACATCGCTTGTAAATTAATCTCTCAAGCCGATGTCGTCATCGAAAGCTTCAGACCAGGGGTAATGGAGAAGCTTGGTTTAGGATATGAGGCGGTTCAAAAAGTAAAGCCGGATATTATCTACTGCTCGATATCTGGCTATGGACAGAGAGGGTTATTAAGTAAACTGGGTAATCATGACATCAATTATATGGCGTTAAGTGGAGTATTGTCCCAGTTCAAGGACAAAGCCGGCAAACCTGTCCATCCATCGATCACTTTAGGAGATTATTTAGGCGGTTATGCTGCCAATGAACGGATTTTAGCCGGACTTGTTTCGAGAACTTTAACCGGAAAAGGAAGCTATCATTCTATCTCTATTACAGACCAACTTGTGTCGTTATTAGGGAACCATGTGATGGTTGAAAAAGAAACTGGGGCAGAAACAGGCATTAATGTTCTTAACGGAAGCATTGTTTCTTATGCATTATATGAAACAAGTGATGAGAGGTTTATGAGCATTGGCGCGCTCGAACCAAAGTTTTGGTCTAATTTTTGCCGGGCCCATGGTCGTGAAGAATGGATTGGAGAACATTTTTCTGCCGCAGAAGATGGTAACCCTATTTTTCAGGAACTCACTAAGTTATTAAAAAGTAAAACCTTCTATGAGTGGATTGAATTCGCCCAAAAGGTCGACTGCTGCATGACCCCTGTTCTTGAAATAGGGGAATTAAACACTAACCCCTACTTCCGAGAAAAAGAACTCGTCTTTGCTTCATCCTGGGGAGACTATCAGGTAAAGATGCACAGTGACCTAGAGCAGGAATCCATTGCCCCGCCTCCGCAAAAGAACGAACATAAGGACGAAATCATGAGGAATATCTTAATTTAAAAATAAAAACTGACTGCCAAGGGGAATTTTGGCAGTCTTTCTTGTTAATAGTGGTAATAGTCAATACAATATAAAAATAGCAATGTATAAATGTAATTAGAAAGGGGAGGTTTACGTGATGGAAGGTACGAATTTTTTTGGACTGTTTGCTATAATTCCAATTTTATTGTATTTAGCTATTCTGGGCTTTAGTATTTATTTCATTATCCGAACAATAAGGTTCATGAATGAAAAAACTAAATTAGACCAACAAAGAAATGAGAAGTTGGATTTATTGATAGATGCCATAAAAGAGGGTAAGACTGAAAAATAAACCAACCATAAAAAATGCGCTTAGAAACCTAAGCGTTATTTTTACGGATAATTGCTTTTTGAAAATCGAATGGCTAGCAGTATAATAGAGTTAGATTAATAAATGAAAGGAGGAACAAGTTTGTTTGAAAAAGCACTGCCTTTACTAGAGTCCCACTTCGGTTATAGCTCCTTTAGGACAGGCCAAGAGCAGGCCATTCGGTCCGTTTTATCTGGCAATAATACAATTACTGTCATGCCAACCGGTGGTGGGAAATCCATTTGTTATCAGATTCCTGCACTTGTTTTACCGGGTACCACGATTGTTATTTCCCCACTAATTTCTTTAATGAAGGACCAGGTAGATGCCCTCATTCAAGTTGGTATTCCCGCGACATTTATCAATAGCTCTTTAAGTTACGGAGAAGCAAATAAGCGCATGCAAGAAGCCGTGCAAGGAAGATACAAGCTATTATATCTCGCACCTGAACGATTGGAATCACATGATTTCCTTGAAGACCTATACAGCATGGATATACCATTGGTTGCAGTGGACGAGGCCCACTGTATCTCGCAATGGGGCCATGATTTCCGTCCAAGCTACCGCCATATTCAAGAGTTAATTAATAGCCTTCCACAAAGACCCATAGTATTAGCTCTTACTGCTACAGCCACACCAAAGGTTCGAGAAGATATTTGCGATTTATTAGGCATTAATGAAGAGAATACGATTATTACAGGATTTGAGCGGGAAAATTTATCTTTTACGGTTATTAAGGGTCAAGATCGGGATAAGTTTATTAAAGACTATCTAAAAAGGAATGATAAAGAAGCAGGCATTATCTATGCAGCCACCCGCAAGAATGTCGATCAACTCTATGAACGACTTATAAAAGCGAATATAAAAGCTGCACGTTATCATGCTGGGATGGGTGATGTGGAGCGGAACCGGGAGCAGGAACGTTTCTTAGCAGATGATGCAACGGTGATGGTTGCGACCTCTGCATTTGGTATGGGGATCGACAAATCCAATATCCGCTATGTGATCCACTTCCAGCAGCCCAAAAACATGGAGAGTTATTATCAAGAAGCAGGCCGTGCCGGCAGGGATGGATTGAAGAGCGAATGTATTCTTCTCCATTCCTCACAAGATGTGCAAATACAACGTTTTTTGATTGATCAGTCCAGTGATCGAAGCCGAATGACTCAAGAATTAGAAAAACTTCAGCTAATGGTTGATTATTGCCATACAGAAAACTGCCTGCAGGAATTTATTTTAAAGTACTTTGGTGAAACAGAGACAGAGCCTTGCGGCAGATGCGGAAACTGCCTAGATACTAGGACAAGCATCGATGTAACGAAGGAAGCACAAATGGTGATGTCCTGCGTGATTCGTATGGGGCAGCGTTTTGGAAAGACAATCACGGCCCAAGTATTAACGGGGTCGAAAAATAAAAAGGTAACAGAGATGAATTTCGACAGGCTGCCAACCTATGGAATCATGAAGGATAGAAGCTCAAAGGATGTCAGTGACTTCATTGAGTTTTTGATATCACAGGAGTTAATAGGAATCGAACAAGGGCAATTTCCAACCTTGTTCGTCTCACCAAAAGGAAAAGATATCCTCTTAGGTAAGCAGCAGGTCCATCGCCGCGAAACTGTTCAAGTGAAACAGGTAGCCAAAGATGACCCATTATTTGAGGTATTAAGAGAGGTACGGAAGCAAATTGCGGAAACTGAGAAAGTACCGCCGTTCGTGATTTTTTCTGATGCCTCCTTAAAGGATATGTGTGCGATGCTGCCAAAAACGACGGAAGAATTTTTACAGGTGAGCGGCGTAGGGGAACTGAAGTTAAAAAAATATGGTCTAGAATTTATTCAAGCGATCAGGTCCTTCTCCGAAACCAATTCAGACTATCAGAGTGAATTGGCACATGTTGAAAAAGCCCCAAAGAAACCTGCCAAGAAAACTGGGGTAACTGATTCGCATTTGGAAACATTAAAACTGCATCAGGAAAATTTATCAATTGAGGAGATTGCCGAGAAGCGTGATTTAGCGGTAAGCACGGTAGAAAATCATCTGCTTCAAAGTGCACAACATGGTTTAGAGGTTGATTTTACGAAGTATATACCTCCCGAATATATGCCGCTTTTGGAAAAGGCATTGGCAGAAGCCGGCCGAGAACGCTTAAAACCGATCAAGGACCTGCTTCCAGAGGAAGTAAGTTATTTTATGATTAAAGCCTACGTATATTTTATTAGCAAAAAGAAATAAGAAAAGGCACACATCAATGAATTTCACCTGATGTGTGCTTTTTAAATATGCTTAAGATGTACTTATTAAGATGGTGATTACAATTGTTTTTATTTTTAGAATATTCATAATAGTTGTCGATTACTCTCTGATCTTGTTGATATTTCCCCGGGAATTTGTCGATATCCATCTTAAAATAAAGCGAACAGGGCTTATTGAAGCTTAGCTGCCCTGTTCTTTGTCGTAATCATCTAAAAATGGCTTGTTTGCATAATAGTACATCATGGCCATAAAAACAGCGCCTCCAATCATATTTCCAATCGTGACAGGTACTAAATTGTGGATGACACCGCCCCAAGAAATAGTTCCAGGATGATTTAAAACTAAGGCAATTGCAAACGTACACATATTAGCGATGCTGTGTTCATATCCAGAAATAAAGAAACAAAAGACAAACAGCATCATCGTAAACATCTTCGGTCCATCCCCCTTCAAGCCCATAGGCAGAAAGAAGGCCATACAGACAAGCCAATTACAGAGAATGGCCCGAAAAAATAACTCCGTCGTTGGGACCTGCATTTTTATCTCGACAACATGAAGTAAAAAGCCGTTAACTTCTGAACTTTCATAAAGTCCTGTTGTAAAAATAATGAAAGCAAACACGGCAGCTCCAAGAATATTTCCTCCGTAACTGCAAACCCAAAGCTTAAAGACATCTGTCCAGTTCATCTTCTTACGAAGCGCGGCATAGGTGTAATAAAAGGTATTTCCTGTAAACAAATCTCCACCGCCATAGGCAATTAAAATGATCGCTGCCCCAAAGGTTAGTGCTGCCATTGGATAAGCGAGAGGGTTATCAACAATATAGAAGAAGTTTCCTGTTTTAAAGGCTACAATGACACCAAAACCAATAAACATACTTGCAAGCATCGCACGTAAAATATAGCGAAGTATGCTTTGCCGAAAGATTTTCATCTTTTTAAGGGCAAGTTTCTCTGCTTCTCCTAAAGGCTGCATTTCCATATTGATATTCCCGCCAATCCGATTAAATAATATCCCTTTATTTTTTATCGAAAAGGGGGGAGTTATGTATTTATAGGGAAATTTTTCATCAAACAAGCTTAGAATAATTATATTTTTTTATTCATAAACTTTTGTAATGGTTGAAAATAGCAAAAACATCCGGAAATCAGCTATAATAGAGAGGTTTTTTGAAGACTGATTTTAAGGAGATATTATGTCGACATTGAAAAAAATTACCCCTTCATATGATCCATGGGAAGCCTATTTTTTGATCAATAGGAATAGATAATAGCTGGGAAATGGTACTAGCAGGGGTGATGGTATCTGCTGAAACGATGCTTACCAACGCAAACTTCTAAAATTAGAAAAAATCCATCTTAAGACTGTCAATGAAATACTATGTCAGAGATATGAAATTCACTCCACGTATCTAAAGTTATAAATCTTACTCCTTACCAAAATACTGTTATAATTACGTATATAAGGTATAGAGGGGGAGCGCAAAGTGAAAACTGAGACTCCAAAAAAACTAGTAGCAATCTATGTTAGGAAATCAAGGTTAAAAGATGCAGCCGCTATCGAGATTGAAAAACAGACCGAGCTATTAACCAATTATGCAGCAGCAAACAATATGGACTATGAAGTATTTTCCGAGGAAGGAAGCTCAGAGGATTGGAACAGACCCGAATTACAGCGCATGCTACGAGAGCTAAAGTGTAACATATACGACGGAGTGCTAGTTACCGACCAAGACCGACTCACGAGAGATAGAACAGACTTCGGGATATTCGTACGCTTTATGAGGGCTGAGGGCTTAATGTTATTTACGCTAAACAAGGCCTATAATTTCTTAAATGACGACGACCTTTTCTTATCGGGCATACAATCGGAAATGGATAATCACTTTTTGCTTATGACCAAGCGTAAACTACGTAGAGGACGTATACAAGCAATAAAAACGGGCGTTTGGTTTGGTATAGCTCCGTACGGATACAACAAAGACTCTACTACTAAGAAGCTCGTACCTAATACGAAAGAATCCAATGTTGTAAAATCAATTTTCGATATGTACGTAAATAAGGGCATGAACCAAGCCGAGATTTGCGAACAGTTAACTTTAATTGGACAAATGACGAGAAAGCAAGGGAAGAAAGAGGACCGCCCTTTCACAATTAGAGCTATATCGCTAATCCTAGGTAACGTAGCGTACAGAGGTATCGTTCACTATGAGCTTGAAGGCGTAGAGCCTATTCACGTAATAGACGCACATGCAGCTATTATAGACGAGAATACATTTAATAAAGCGCAGGTAATAAGAGAGCAAAATAGGAAAGTGCCACAGACTTTACATAGGGGCGTATATGCTCTCTCGGGGCTGCTTGTGTGTCCTAAATGCGGACAGACACTATCTTTTTGTATGAAGTATAATAAGCGCTCAGCTAGAAATACGCTCAATAAGGCCGAGCGAGAGCTATACGTATTAAATTGCTATGCGTCCAAGTCACAGAAAACTAAGAGCGAGACTGCTGTACGCTGCTCTAATAACGGCGTAAAAGCCAGTAGGATAGAAGACGCACTCTTTCAACAGCTACGGATACAGTTAGAAAAGATAGACGAGGAAATAGAAGTAGTACTTTCCGGAGCTAATAGGTTCATAGACTCAGTAGAATCGAAGCAACAAGTACTAGATAACCGATTTGCGCAGCTAGAAGAGCAAAAGAAGTGTGTACAGAACGGGCATAGAATGGGGATCTATTCGGACTATGAAGCTATAAGCGAAATTAAAGCTATTAGAGTTAAGCAGTTATTAGTAACGCAAGAGCTAAGAAACATGGAGGGAGCAAGTGTAAAAGCCGAAGTAGACCGTAAGAAACAGACCAAGCGCAAAATAGAGCAGATACTTTCGATGGATACTACAGACCTAGTTAAGACAAATAAACTACTTCACGAAGTTATCCACAAGGTTTATTACTGGAAGGAGCGCAGTGACAGTAACGGCGAGAAGTCTTTCGAGATACTAATAGAATTAAAAGAATAGTCAGCTAATGCATGCTTTATTGATGACACATGAAACAACTGATAACAATATAATAATTATGCGTAGGAGAAGACAAGGATATAAACGAACAAAGACGACTATATAAAGAGAATACCCCCACTTTAATAGTATAAAACATGTACTCTATCGGCCCATTTCCCAACAAACCTAACAAAGATAAATGTACATTTATATCTAAAAACTACATTTTTTTACCACGCTTTCACCTCTTTTGAGTATTACTTACACTTCCTTTTTCTTCAATATCAAGGGATATCTATATAAAGCTATTGCTTCCTTATTGTCTAAAAGGATGAGAGTTTTATTACAATCTGTGTATAAAGATGTTTTGTATTGACATAAGTTATTCTAACTGCTCATAATAATAAGTTATGAATAAGATAGGAGTAATTGATATGAATAGACAAGTAACCAAACCTAAAAGCACTCCCCAAAATGATGCATGGGAGGCTTATCTAGATGTAGAGAAGTATGGAAAAACAACTCTATCAAGTATAGAATTTACTACCACTCATCTCTGTAATATGAGATGTGCTCACTGTGCTGTGGGGCATACTCTTGTAACTAAGGACTCTGAGGCATTACCTCTAGAGCTTTTACTACAAAGATTAGATGAGGTTTCTACATTGAGGACTATGAGCATTACAGGTGGAGAGCCTATGATGTCCTTAAAGTCAGTAGAAAACTATGTACTGCCTTTATTAAAATATGCTAATGAGAGAGGCATTTATACTCAGATAAACTCTAACCTAACATTAGACATAGACAGATATAAGCTCATAGCTCCTTATTTAGATGTATTACATATCTCTCATAATTGGGTAACAGAAGATGAGTTTATAGATACAGGCTTTGCTATGATGGAAAGAAAGCCTACTAGGGAACAGAGGAAAGCATTGTTTGACAGGATGATAAGTAACTCAAAGGCTCTATCTGATATGGGAGTTTTAGTATCTGCTGAGACAATGTTAAATAACAGGACAGTACCTCACATAGAAAAAATACATAAGCAGGTTGTTGAGGAGATGGGATGCAAAAGGCATGAGATTCACCCTATGTATGACAGTGGATTTGCTGGTATGACTGCATCATCCGGGATGCAAGATTCATTACTTTCCATGTACCCAAGTGACTTTGCTAGCAATCTTGAAACCTTATCACTAAGTGAAATTCGAGAAGCAATACATCACTTACTGGATGTAAGAGATGAGAAGGTCTGGATGTTGTTTGGGACGCTTCCATTTTATGCTTGCAGCGATATTCAAGAGGATCAAGCTCTTTTACAACGTTTGTATAAAAGTAAAAATGTTACCGTCAGAAATGACCCGGATGGCCGTTCGCGATTGAATGTGAATATTTTTAACGGTGATATTATTGTGACAGATTTCGGTGATACCCCGCCATTAGGCAATATCCAAACTACCAATCTATTAAATGCTTATCAAGTATGGCAAGAATCCTCTGTAGCCAAGGAATTAAGTTGTCATTGCCCAGCGGTCAAATGTCTTGGTCCCAATATTTTGGTGAAGAATAGTTATTATCAAGAGGTAGACTTCACCATTCAAAAAAATAAAATATAAGAAACTAAAAAAAGGATTGTAAAGTCATTTGCCTTTACGGTTCTTTTTTTTTTATTGATAAATCTATTAAAAGTAATTTTATTCCATTAAAATTTCCCTTATACTAAATTTATTGATATTTGCAGGTAGTGTCAAAACTTCTATGAAAAAGTGACCTGAAGTTTTTTTCTTCTCTCTTTTTTGTAGTGGAGGTACCCGCAATCGCTCTTGACAAACACACCAATGGTTTGAGGTTCCTTTAACAAGGGCG